>NZ_AKJL01000081.1 GCF_000282355.1 Pseudomonas sp. GM49 | reverse complement strand
GGGCCGCTTCGCGACCCAACGGGGGCAAGCCCCCTCGCCACAGGTGGGTGGTGACTGCTTGATTTGCAGTTGGCAGGTGGCCGCTGACTGAAACCATTCGCCGGTAAACCCGCCATGCGGGCTGCCGGGACTGCTTGATTACGGTATACTCGCCGGCTTTCAAAAGTTCGCCAACGAGTGCTGCCCGTCATGGAAATCAACCCGATCCTGAACACCATCAAGGACCTGTCCGAGCGCTCCGAAACTATTCGGGGGTATCTTTGACTACGATCAAAAGCATGAGCGTCTGACCGAAGTCAATCGCGAGCTTGAAGATCCGAGTGTCTGGAACAAACCTGAATACGCCCAGGAATTGGGCCGCGAGCGCGCTGCGCTGGCGCAAATCGTCGATACCCTCGACGGGTTGAACACCGGTCTGGCCGATTGCCGCGACCTGCTGGACATGGCCGTCGAAGAAAACGACGAAGGCGCAGTGGACGATGTCGTCGCCGAGCTGGCCCGACTCGAGGAAAGTCTGGCCAAGCTGGAATTCCGTCGCATGTTCAGCCACGAAATGGACCCGAACAACGCCTATCTGGACATCCAGGCCGGTTCCGGCGGCACCGAAGCCCAGGACTGGGCCAACATTTTGCTGCGCATGTACCTGCGCTGGGCCGACAAACGCGGTTTCGACGCGACCATCATGGAACTGTCCGCCGGTGAAGTCGCCGGGATCAAGGGCGCGACCGTGCACATCAAGGGCGAATACGCGTTTGGCTGGTTGCGGACCGAAATCGGCGTGCACCGTCTGGTGCGCAAGAGCCCGTTCGACTCCGGCAACCGTCGCCACACCTCGTTCAGCGCGGTGTTCGTCTCGCCAGAGATCGATGACAAGGTGGAAATCGAAATCAACCCGGCAGACTTGCGGATCGACACCTATCGTTCCTCGGGTGCCGGTGGTCAGCACGTAAACACCACCGACTCGGCCGTACGTATCACCCACGTACCGACCAACACCGTGGTCAGCTGCCAGAACGAACGTTCCCAGCACGCCAACAAAGACACCGCCATGAAAATGCTGCGGGCCAAGTTGTACGAGCAGGAAATGCAGAAGCGCAACGCGGCGTCCCAGGCGCTGGAAGACACCAAGTCCGATATCGGCTGGGGTCATCAGATCCGTTCGTATGTGCTCGATGCCTCGCGGATCAAGGATCTGCGCACCAACATCGAACGCAGCGACTGTGACAAGGTGCTCGATGGCGACATCGACGAATACCTGGAAGCGAGCCTGAAGTCCGGGCTGTAAGCAATGCAATACCGGATCGGCTGACTCCCCGCGATCCCTTGTAGGAGCCGGCTTGCCGGCGATCCCCAGGCCGCAGGCCTGGGGGCAACGAACCTGTGATGGAATATTTAAAGACATGAGCGACCTAGAACTCGACCCGCAAGCCCTGCAACAGGAAGAAAACTCCCTGATCGCCCTGCGCAAGGAAAAGCTTGCTGCCGAGCGCGCCAAGGGCAATGCCTTCCCCAACGACTTCCGCCGCGAAAACTACTGCGAACAACTGCAGAAACAGTACGCGGACAAGACCAAGGAAGAGCTGGCAGAGGCTGCGATCCCGGTCAAGGTTGCCGGTCGTATCATGCTCAACCGTGGCTCGTTCATGGTGATCCAGGACATGACCGGTCGCATCCAGGTCTACGTCAACCGCAAGACCCTGTCCGAAGAAACCCTGGCCGCGGTGAAAACCTGGGACATGGGCGACATCATTGCCGCCGAAGGCACCCTGGCCCGTTCCGGCAAGGGCGACCTGTACGTTGAAATGACCAGCGTGCGCCTGCTGACCAAATCCCTTCGCCCGCTGCCGGACAAGCACCACGGCCTGACCGACACCGAACAGCGCTACCGCCAGCGCTACGTTGACCTGATCGTCAACGAGGACGTGCGCCAGACCTTCCGCGTGCGTTCGCAAGTCATTGCTCACATCCGCAGTTTCCTGATGAAGCGTGACTTCCTGGAAGTGGAAACGCCGATGCTGCAAACCATTCCGGGCGGCGCGGCAGCCAAGCCGTTCGAAACTCACCACAATGCGCTGGACATGGGCATGTTCCTGCGTATCGCGCCGGAGCTGTACCTCAAGCGCCTTGTTGTCGGCGGCTTCGAGAAAGTGTTCGAGATCAACCGCAACTTCCGTAACGAAGGCGTTTCGACTCGTCACAACCCTGAATTCACCATGTTGGAGTTCTATCAGGCCTACGCCGACTACGAAGACAACATGGACCTGACCGAAGAGCTGTTCCGCGAACTGGCTCAGCTGGTTCTGGGCAGCACCGACGTGCCGTACGGCGACAAGGTGTTCCACTTCGGCGAGCCGTTCGTGCGTCTGTCGGTGTTCGACTCGATCCTCAAGTACAACCCTGAGCTGACCGCTGACGACCTGAACGACATTGACAAGGCCCGCGCCATCGCCAAGAAAGCAGGCGCCAAGGTGTTGGGCTTCGAAGGCCTGGGCAAGCTGCAGGTGATGATTTTCGAAGAGCTGGTCGAGCACAAGCTGGAACAGCCGCACTTCATTACCCAGTACCCGTTCGAAGTGTCGCCACTGGCCCGTCGTAACGACGAGAACCCGAACGTCACCGACCGTTTCGAATTGTTCATCGGTGGTCGTGAAATCGCCAACGCCTACTCCGAGTTGAACGACGCGGAAGACCAGGCCGAGCGCTTCATGGCTCAGGTGGCCGACAAGGACGCCGGTGACGACGAAGCCATGCACTACGACGCCGACTTCGTTCGTGCGCTGGAGTACGGCATGCCGCCAACGGCGGGTGAAGGTATCGGCATCGACCGCCTGGTGATGCTGCTGACCAACTCCCCGTCGATCCGCGACGTGATCCTGTTCCCGCACATGCGGCCGCAAGCGTAAGTGTTTCAATTAAAAAACCGCCTTTTCAGGCGGTTTTTTATTGCCTGTCTGGTACAAACGTATCAACTTGTTACTTTCATCTGAGAGGAAATACCTGTCGTGATTCGTGCAATGGCTCAAGAAGGTGCAGCGGGTATCGCCACTGCGGTCGCTGAAAGTGTTCAGTACCAGGGCCGCAAGGCCAGCCGACAGGGCAGCGAGCAGCGTCGACAGGACATTCTCGACGCCGCGATGCGCATTGTCGTGCGCGATGGCGTGCGCGCCGTACGGCACCGTGCGGTGGCCGCCGAGGCGCAAGTGCCGTTGTCGGCGACCACTTACTATTTCAAGGATATCGATGACTTGCTCACCGACACCTTTGCCCAATACGTGGAACGCAGTGCGGCGTACATGGGCAAGCTGTGGGTGAACAACGAAGGCTTGTTGCGTGAAATGATCGACAGTGGCGACGGCAGCCCGCAGGCGCGCTCGAAACTGGCGGACGATATTGCGCGGCTGATGACCGATTACGTTCATCGGCAACTGGTCAATCGCCGTGAACATTTGATGGCCGAGCAGGCGTTCCGCCAGGAGGCATTGCTCAACCCGCGCCTGGCCGAGCTGGTGCGCTCGCATCAGCAAATCCTGTTGCAGGGCTCTTGCCAGCTGTTCCAGGTGTTGGGCTCGCGCGAGCCGCACCAGGATGCCAAGGTGTTGACGGCGATTATCGGCCGGATGGAATATCAGGGGCTGCTCAACGTAGAAGAGCCTGCCGCCGAAGAGGAAATGCTCGGCATCCTGACGCGCTACATGCACCTGGTGCTGGCGTCGGTGTGAGTTGAGCGCCGTCCCCGTAGCAGCCTTCGGCAGCTGCTACCGGTCAGCGCGAGGGGCGTATGTTTCATAGGGAGTATTGAATGAAAGCCTGGCGTGTCGTTGTGATCGCCTTGTCGTTCCTGCTGCTCAGTGGCTGTCTGGTGACCTTCAAGGAACCGCTGCCTGCAAGCGAACCCGCGCCCAAAGGATTGCTCGGCAAATGGACCAGCACCAATGCCTGGGGCGAGCCGCTCAACCTCGAACTGACCCGCATCGGCGACAACCGCTATCAGGCCGTCAGCTACTACCGCGCTCGGCCCAGGGAACGTGAAGCCTATCCGTTCACCCTGTCGCGTCATGGCAACCGCTGGTATCTGTCGGCGAAGGTGCCGGCGCAATTCGGCGGGCATTTCACCATTGGCGGGTTTGAGTTGACCGACAAGCATGAGCTGGTGATCTACAACCTCGACCTCGACCAGATCAACCAGGCCATGAAGCAAAAAGCTCTGAGCGGTGAAAGCTTCCAGACCAACGACGGCGAAGGCGTATTGATCGACAGCAACATGGATCAAGTCGCCGCCTACCTCGACGACCCGGCCAATTCCGATGTGTTCGTCGAAGCGGTGCGCTATCAGCGTCAGGCCAAAGCCAAATAACCGGCACCAACAGGTTTTTACAGGAGTTTCGCGTGGACGATTACCAACAGTCGATACGTGCTTTGTCCGATCGCATCGTGTTGGCGCAGACGCCGATCCGCGTTCTCGATGCGGTCAAATGGGACGACAACATTCGCAAGGGCTTCCTCAAGGCCAAGGGCAAGGAAATGCCGGCGGTGGACCGCGACTACTACCTCAATCGGCCGCTGGCGTTCGATTCCAGCAAAGTGAAGCTGGAGTTCCAGAACATCGAGCGCGACATCACCCGCCAGCTCGGCCAGTTCAACCCGGTCGGCCAGATCATGCGCCGCATGTGCAAGGAATACCGCATGGTGGTGCGCATGCTCGAAGCGCGTGGCACCGAGGATTTCGGCCTGATTTCCCAGGAGTTGTACGGCGCCGCGTCCGATGCGTTCCATGCCGGCGACCCGACGCTGTCCGACCTGGGCATGATGTTGTCCGAATACCTGAACAACATTGACGGCCGTGGCGACCTCAAGGATGAACCGAAGACGCTGACGGCCAAGGACGCGGTCGATCTGTTGCAGCATCGCTTGAACAAGGTGTTTGGCGAAGCCGAGGAAACCATTCGGGTGTTCGAGTCCGATGGCATCGTCGCCGATGCGGCGGCAGGCGCCGACTACATCAAGATCCGCTCCGACGCGATGTTCAACCAGCGCGATGTGCGCGCCCTGGAGGTCCATGAAGGACTGGTGCACGTCGGCACCACCCTCAACGGCCTGAACCAGCCGATCTGCACCTTCCTCTCCAAGGGGCCGCCCTCGTCGACGGTGACCCAGGAAGGCTTGGCGATCCTGATGGAGATCATCACCTTCGCCTCGTACCCGAGTCGCCTGCGCAAGCTGACCAACCGCACGCGCGCGATTCACATGGTGGAGGAGGGGGCCGACTTCCTGCAGGTGTTCGAGTTCTTCCGCGAGCAAGGTTTTGAAATGCCCGAGAGCTACAGCAACGCCAGTCGCGTTTTCCGCGGCTCGGTGCCGACAGGTCTGCCATTTACCAAAGACTTGTCCTACCTCAAGGGTTTCATCATGATTTACAACTACATTCAACTGGCCGTGCGTAAAGGCAAGCTGGAGCAGATACCGCTGTTGTTCTGCGGCAAGACCACCCTGGAAGACATGCGTACCTTGCGCCAGTTGGTGGACGAAGGCCTGGTGGTACCGCCCAAGTACCTGCCGGAACAGTTCCGCGACATGAACGCATTGTCGGCGTGGATGTGCTTCTCCAACTTCCTCAACCACCTGAGCCTGGACCGGATCGAGGCGGATTACTCGAACATCCTGTGAACAATGAATTCCCCTGTGGGAGCGAGCTTGCTCGCGATAGCGGTCTCACATTCAATACTTCTGTTGTCTGATACACCGCCATCGCGAGCAAGCTCGCTCCCACAGGTAATGTGTTCCAACTCAATACTTGCAAGGTTTCAACGGATGAGAATCCTCGGCATCATCTGCCTTCTCCTGACCTTGAGCGGTTGCAGCTCGCTGTTGTTCTACCCGGAACCCGGCCAGTTGTTCACCCCGGAAAAGGCCGGGCTCGAATACCGCACCGTCACCCTGATCACCGCCGATGGCCTCAAGCTGAATGCCTGGTGGCTGCCGGCAAAGCCAGGTGTCGAGGTCAAAGGCACGGTGTTGCACCTGCACGGCAACGGCGGAAACCTGCCCATGCACCTCGGCGGGAGCTTCTGGTTGCCGAAAAATGGTTACCAGGTGTTGCTTGTGGACTATCGCGGTTACGGCTTATCCGAAGGCAAGCCGAGCCTGCCGGCGATCTATCAGGACATCGATGCGGCGTTCGCCTGGCTGGACAAGGCGCCGCAGGTTCAAGGCAAGCCGCTGATCCTGCTCGGCCAGAGTCTCGGTGGTTCGATGGCCGTGCATTATCTGGTCCAGCACCCGGAACGCCAGAAGCAACTCAAGGCCATCGTGCTCGATGGTGCACCCGCCAGTTATCGCAGCGTGGGCCAGTTTGCCCTGAGCAATTCGTGGCTGACCTGGCCGTTCCAGGTGCCGTTGTCGTGGCTGGTACCGGACGGCGACAGCGCGATCAACGCCATGGCACAACTCAAGGATGTGCCGAAACTGCTCTACCACAGCATCGACGATCCGATCGTGCCTCTTTCCAACGGCATCCGACTGTATCAAGCTGCGCCGCCGCCGCGGGTGCTGCAACTGACCCGTGGCGGTCATGTGCAGACGTTCGCCAATCCGGTCTGGCGCAAGGTCATGCTGCGTTATCTTGATGACCCGCAGCATTTCAACGGCCTGCGCCGGTTGGGTGAAATCCCCAACTACCCGGCGCCCCCGAATTCTGAAGATGAACCACCAGAGAGTCCGCAATGAGTGAAGAACGTAACGCCATCCCACTGATCATCACCGGTATCTGCAGCATCCTCGGCACCGTCGCTGCCCTGTGGTGGTACGGCTACCTGCACTTCGCCAAGCCCGAGGATGCGTTGCTGCTCAGTGACTTCACCATGCTCAAGACGATTCCGGGCGAAAACTACAAAGTCTCACTGGAGCCGGCCGCGCAAGTGGCGCAGTGCATCGATGGCGTGCTGGTGCTGTTCGACACCGAGCAGAAAGGCCTGACCGGTGTGCTGGTCGACGGCAAGAAAAAAGCGGTGCGTTGCATGGGACAGGAAACGCCGCAGAAGCTGGAGCCGTAAACCAGATCTGTGGCTATCAAAGTCCCCCTGTGGGAGCGAGCTTGCTCGCGATGACGGCTGAATATTCAACACATGTGTTGTCTGACACACCGCCATCGCGAGCAAGCTCGCTCCCACAGGCTCTGTGGAAGCTCAGTGTTTTTGTTTGTCCTCAGGCATCGACAAATCGTGCAGATGCCGACGGGACAACGCGAGAAAACGCGGGGTCGGCCCGATGTCTTCGTACAGCGGATCGCCTTCTTCATCGGTGGCGACCACGGTCGAACCTTTGACGTAAGGGAAGCTTCTTTCCAGCTCTTCCAGCGCGGCGCCGATCAGGTCGCCGAGCAGTTCTTCGGGATGCCGCTTGGGGTACATCTCGACGAGCGCGGCCAGCCGTGCGGCAGACTCCACGTCCAGATGAATCGAGTACCCGGTGTCGGTCAGGCGCCCCTTGGCGCTTTCTTCCCAGTGGTGGGCAAGCTCGCGGATTTTCATATTGACCTCATTACGCTCCCGCTCGTGGCAGGCTGGGTGAGTGTCCGGCATTGGCCGGTGATAGCCGTTGTAAGGCTTATCTTCAGACTAGCTTCAACAGGCAGGGTTTGAAGGCCCTTCGTCGTCTTGCTTGTAAGAACCTGTCTGGAGCGGCACTCTCTAGGTTCTTAGCCGCCCGGATTTTTTGCTGGAGATCTGCTGATGACCGATATTGATGCACGCTTGCGCGAGGATGTTCACCTGTTGGGTGAGCTGTTGGGCAACACCATTCGTGAACAATATGGCGACGGTTTCCTCGACAAGATCGAGCAGATCCGCAAGGGCGCCAAGGCTGACCGTCGCGGCTCCATGGACGCCGAACTCAGCGCCAGCCTCAACCAGCTGACCGAAGACGAACTGTTGCCGGTAGCGCGGGCGTTCAATCAGTTTCTCAACCTGGCCAATATCGCCGAACAATACCAGTTGATTCACCGTCGCGAGGAGACTCAACAGGCGCCGTTCGAAGCCCGGGTGTTGCCCGAGTTGCTCGCGCGCCTGCGCGCCGAGGGTCATGGTGCCGAAGCACTGGCCCGGCAATTGGGGCGACTGGAGATTGAACTGGTGCTGACCGCGCACCCGACCGAAGTCGCGCGTCGCACGCTGATCCAGAAGTACGACGCCATCGCCGCGCAACTGGCGGCGCAGGATCACCGCGACCTGACCAGTGCCGAGCGCGAGCAGATCAAGACCACCTTGCAGCGCCTGATCGCCGAAGCCTGGCACACCGAAGAAATTCGCCGCACGCGTCCGACGCCGGTGGACGAAGCCAAGTGGGGTTTCGCGGTGATCGAGCATTCACTGTGGCAGGCCATTCCAAATTATCTGCGCAAGGCCGACCAGGCCCTGCACGCCGCCACCGGCCTGCGCTTGCCACTGGAGGCCGCACCGATTCGCTTTGCCTCGTGGATGGGCGGCGACCGCGACGGCAACCCGAACGTGACGGCGGCGGTTACCCGAGAGGTTTTACTGTTGGCGCGCTGGATGGCGGCTGATTTGTACCTGCGGAATGTCGATCACCTTGCCGCTGAACTGTCGATGCAGCAGGCCAGCGATGAATTGAAGGCCAAGGCGGGTGACAGCGCGGAACCTTACCGGGCAGTGCTCAAACAGCTGCGCGAACGCCTGCGGGCGACGCGCAACTGGGCGCACACCTCGTTGTCGACGCCCACACCGGCACCGACCGATGTGCTGCAAAACAACCGCGAACTGCTCGACCCGCTGGAGCTGTGCTACCACTCGCTGCATGAATGCGGCATGGGCGTGATCGCCGACGGGCCGTTGCTCGATTGCCTGCGCCGGGCAGTGACGTTCGGTCTGTTCCTTGTTCGTCTGGATGTGCGCCAGGACTCGTCGCGGCACACCGCCGCCATGACCGAAATCACCGATTACCTGGGCCTGGGTCGCTACGAGGACTGGAGCGAGGAGGAGCGCATCGCCTTCCTGATGCGCGAACTGAACAACCGTCGGCCATTGCTGCCGACGTATTTCAAACCGTCCGCCGACACCGCCGAAGTGCTGGCGACCTGCCGGGAAATCGCCGCTGCACCGCAGGCGTCTCTCGGTTCCTATGTGATTTCCATGGCCGGTGCCGCCTCCGATGTGCTGGCCGTGCAATTGCTGCTCAAGGAATCCGGTGTGCTGCGGCCGATGCGCGTGGTGCCGCTGTTCGAAACCCTGGCCGACCTCGACAACGCCGGCCCGGTGATCGAGAAACTGCTGCTGTTGCCGGGCTATCGCTCGCGCCTGCAAGGCCCGCAGGAAGTGATGATCGGTTACTCCGATTCAGCCAAGGATGCCGGCACCACCGCGGCGGCCTGGGCGCAGTACCGGGCGCAGGAGCGACTGGTGGATATCTGCCGTGCGCAGCAAGTGGAGTTGCTGTTGTTCCACGGACGCGGCGGCACTGTGGGGCGTGGCGGCGGTCCGGCCCACGCGGCGATCCTGTCGCAGCCACCGGGTTCGGTGGCGGGGCGGTTCCGCACCACTGAACAGGGCGAAATGATCCGATTCAAATTCGGCCTGCCGGACATCGCCGAACAAAACCTCAATCTGTACCTGGCCGCCGTGCTTGAAGCGACGTTGCTGCCTCCGCCGCCACCTACGCCTGAATGGCGACACTTGATGGATGAACTGGCGGCAGACGGTGTCAGCGCTTACCGCGCGGTGGTGCGGGAAAACCCGCAGTTCGTGGAGTATTTCCGCCAGTCCACGCCGGAACAGGAACTCGGTCGTTTGCCGCTGGGCAGTCGTCCGGCCAAGCGCCGGGCCGGGGGGATCGAAAGCCTGCGGGCGATTCCGTGGATCTTCGGCTGGACCCAGACACGCCTGATGCTCCCAGCCTGGCTGGGTTGGGAATCTGCCCTGAGCAAGGCTCTGGAGCGTGGCGAAGGCGAACTGCTGGGGCAGATGCGTGAGCAATGGCCGTTCTTCCGCACCCGCATCGATATGCTGGAAATGGTCCTGGCCAAGGCCGATGCCGACATTGCACAGTCCTACGACGAGCGTCTGGTGGAGCCGAATCTGTTGCCATTGGGCGCGCACTTACGCGACCTATTGTCGCAGGCGTGCACCATCGTTCTCGGCCTGACCGGGCAGTCGCAGCTGCTGGCACATAGCCCGGCGACCCTCGAGTTCATCCGCTTGCGCAACACCTACCTCGACCCGCTTCATCTATTGCAGGCCGAGTTGCTGGCCCGTTCGCGAGTGCAGGACGTGGCGCAGGGCAGCCCGGTAGAACAGGCCCTGCTGGTGTCTGTCGCGGGGATTGCCGCCGGATTGCGTAACACCGGCTAAGGTTTTTGCCGTGGGGTCAGGCATCCGGCAGGTGAGGCGGATGCCGCCGCAGCAGGGGTTGAAAAGTGCTGTCAGGCGACAGTTAATGATGGGGTTGCGACTTGGGGAACTGCGCGCAATGGTCGCAAGAGGCAGCGGTTTCTCCGACTTTTGGCGTCTTGTGTGGGCGCAGCCTGCTGTGTATCTTGATCAGCCTTTGACCGTTTGGGCGGTCACGACCCTATTTTTGAGATTGGCCCCACGAGGCGAATCTGACGTTATCCATATAAAAAATTGAGGAGCACATCGATGCGCGTCATTCTGCTGGGAGCTCCCGGGGCCGGTAAAGGTACTCAGGCTAAGTTCATCACCGAAAAATTCGGCATTCCGCAAATCTCCACCGGTGACATGCTGCGTGCAGCGGTCAAGGCCGGCACCGAACTGGGCATCAAGGCCAAGAGCATCATGGATGCCGGTGGCCTGGTGTCCGATGACCTGATCATCGCACTGGTCAAGGACCGCATTGCCCAGTCCGATTGCGCCAACGGTTTCCTGTTCGACGGCTTCCCGCGCACCATTCCCCAGGCTGAAGCCCTGGTGACTGCTGGCGTCGAGCTGGATGCAGTGGTTGAAATCGCCGTCGAAGACGAAGAAATCGTCCAGCGTATCGCTGGCCGCCGTGTTCACGAGGCCAGCGGCCGCGTGTACCACATCGTCTACAACCCGCCGAAAATCGCTGGCAAAGACGATATCACCGGTGAAGAGCTGGTACAGCGCAAGGACGACACTGAAGAAACCGTACGTCATCGCCTGTCGGTCTACCATTCGCAGACCAAGCCGCTGGTGGATTTCTACCAGAAGCTGTCGGCTGCCAATGGCAAGCCGCAATACAGCCATATCGAAGGCGTCGGATCGGTTGAAGCGATCACCTCCAAGGTGCTTGCAGCCTTGAGCTGAAAAACCTGATCCGCTGCATCATCCACGGCCCGCTTGCGGGCCGTAGTTGTTTATACTGACGCACTTTTTCTGACCTCTTTTACGGAAACATCGATGAGCACCTTGCTGGCCCTGGACACCGCGACTGAAGCTTGCTCCGTTGCCTTGCTGCATGACGGCAAGGTCACGAGCCATTACGAGGTGATCCCGCGCCTGCACGCGCAGAAGCTGTTGCCGATGATCCAGCAGTTACTGGCCGATGCCGGGACCACCCTGCAAGCGGTCGATGCCATCGCGTTCGGCCGTGGCCCGGGCGCCTTCACGGGGGTGCGAATCGCCATCGGCGTGGTGCAAGGCCTGGCGTTTGCCCTGGATCGCCCGGTGCTGCCGGTGTCGAACCTGGCCGTGCTGGCGCAACGTGCGTTCCGCGAACACGGTGCCAGTCAGGTCGCTGCTGCCATCGATGCGCGGATGGATGAAGTGTATTGGGGTTGCTACCGCGAAACGGCGGGGGAAATGCGCCTGGTGGGTGCGGAAGCGGTCCTGCCGCCGGAGTCCGCTGCATTGCCGGCCGATGCCAGCGGCGAATGGTTCGGCGCAGGCACCGGTTGGGGTTATGGCGAGCGTATCGCCGTAAACCTTAGCGGGCAGGACGCAAGCATGTTGCCCCATGCCGAAGACCTGCTGACCCTGGCGCGATTTGCCTGGGCGCGTGGCGAGGCGATCGTGGCCGACGAGGCTCAGCCGGTGTATCTACGCGACAAAGTGGCGACGCCTAAAGCACGGTAGATTTTCAGGATTGAGTTGGTTCAATCGCGGGCAAGCCCGCTCCCACAGGATCATCGCTAACCCTGTGGGAGCGGGCTTGCCCGCGATGGCGATCTATCGGACGCAGTCAATCGTCATTTTCTAACCCCGGCTTTTAAACCTTTTGCCTTTTATGTGTTCTAGTTATCACTCGGCGGTTTGCGAAGTGGGAAATGCGCCACTAAACTGCCATTACTGATTCCGAGAATGCAGCTATGCGTATAGACGGCGTTTCCTCTCAGTCCTACCCCATCAAGCGCAAACCTCGCACAGGCCGCGTGGTGGAAGACGACGCCATTGATATCGAAGGCGAGCTGGAATTCCCGACTGAAGAGCAACTGGCTGCACGCGCCGCCAAGGCCTCTGCGCAAAAACTGAGCAATCTCCCCGCCCGTCAGCAAGACATGCTTTACCACCGTGCCATGAGCAAAGGCGTGGCGATGGCCCTGGCCAGCTACCTGAGCACCGCCGGTTTCGTCGATTGGGAAGCGGATGTGCTGGGTCTCGACCTGTACATCTGATGTTGCTGCCGTACTACCTCGGTTGTCCCTCGTGGAGCGAAAACGCCTGGCGCGACTACCTGTATCCGCTGGACGCCAGGCCAGCTGAGTTTCTCCATCTCTATTCCCGAGTATTCAATGCCGTAGAAGGCAACACGACCTTCTACGCGAGCCCGGCTGCGAGCACCGTGCAGCGTTGGGCCGACACCATGCCCGAACACTTTCGTTTCACCGCCAAGTTTCCCGGCGAGATCAGCCACGGCGGTGACCTGCGCGAACAGCTGACCGCCGCCGAGACCTTCCTGCAATTACTCAGCCCGCTCGGCGAGCGGGTGTCGCCACTGTGGTTGCAGCTGTCGAAAAGCTTCACGCCCCAACGGTTGCCCGAACTGGCCGGATTTATCGATGCCCTGCAGCGGCCGCTGGCCGTGGAAGTGCGGCATGACGACTTTTTCGCCAAGGGTGACAGCGAGCGAATGCTCAATCGCCTGCTGCTGGATCGCGGAGTCGAACGCATCTGCCTCGATCCCCGTGCGCTGTTCAGTTGCACGTCGACCGAGCCCTCGGTGCTCCATGCGCAATCGAAGAAACCCCGTGTGCCACCGCGTCCGGCGGCATTCACGGCATTCCCGCAGGTGCGTTTTATCGGCCATCCGACGCTAGAGGCCAACGATACGTTCCTGGAACCTTGGGTCGAGAAAATCGCGCTCTGGATCGAAGAAGGCCGCACGCCGTATATCTTCCTGCACACGGCCGACAACATACTGGCGGCGAAACTGGCGCAGCGCTTTCACGCCAGGCTGATGCTGCGTTTGCCTGGCTTGCCGGCGTTGCCTGAGCTATACAGAGAACCCGCCATCGAGCAACTTGGCCTGCTCTGAGGCGGATTTCCCCCTCTTCAGGAGCCTGCCAATGGATGCGCAAACCCTTCGAGCCCAGGCGTTCAAAGCCCTTCACGAACGCCACGGGGCTTTTGTGATCCCCAATCCGTGGGACGCCGGTTCGGCGAAAATGCTCGCCAGCCTCGGCTTCGAGGCGCTGGCGACTACCAGTGCCGGTTATGCCTTTTCCCAGGGGCGTGCCGATGGCGGATTGACCCTGGACGATACCCTGCTGAACGTTCAGGCGATTGTTGCCGCCACTGACCTGCCGGTTGCCGTGGACCTGGAAAACGGTTTTGCCGACAACCCGGCCGATTGCGCCAAAAGCATTTTGCGCGCGGCTGAGGCCGGTGCTGTCGGTGGTTCGATTGAAGATGCCACCGGCCGCGAAGAAGGCCCGATCTACTGTTTCGATCACGCTGTGGCGCGTATCGAAGCTTCTGTCGCGGCCGCCCGCAGTCTGCCGTTCCCCTTCACATTGACTGCCCGGGCCGAAAACTTCCTGCATGGTAATCCCGATCTGGCCGACACCATTCGCCGCTTGCAGGCATTCACCGAAGCCGGTGCCGACGTGCTCTACGCACCGGGCCTGCGCAGCGCCGAGGACGTATTGGCGGTGGTGCGGGCGGTGGCGCCAAAACCGGTGAATGTGTTGATGTCGGGCGGTTTGAAGCTGACGGTCGCGCAGTTGAGTGAAATGGGCGTCAAGCGCATCAGCGTGGGCTCGGCGCTCGCACTGGCGGCGTATGGCGAATTTTTTCGCGCCGCCGAGGAAATCCAGACATCGGGCACGTTCGGTTTCACGTCCCGGTCGATGCCGTACCAGAAGGCCAATCAGTTCTTCAAAGGCTGAGGGATGCGCCAGAGGGCGCGGCTGAGGATCAGGCGGCGATACGCAGGTTCTGCAGGATGATCGGGCGGGCCCAGCCGTTATCGAAATCGAGTTGTTTCTGTTGTTCCCGCAGTTCTTCTGGCGAGAACGGCGGGAACGGCTTGTCGAGCAGGTCGAGCTCGAACTCGGCGATGGGCAGGTGCAGCGGACGCGGTTGCGGGGCAGGACCGGCTTGCGGCACCGGCTGATCGGCATTCAATACGATCGGGCGAACCCAGCCGCTTTCGAAGGCCTGCTGTTTTTGCTGGGCGACGATTTCATCCGCCGGGAACGGTGGGAATGGTTTGTCGGCCAGGTCCATTTCGAATTCGGCAATCGGCAGGAACAGCGGCTCGGGCGGACGTACCTGAATGTCCTTCACGTCGCACTCACGCTGGGAAACGATGTGTTCCAGCAGCTCGCTGCCAACGGTCGGCTCGACCGGGCTTTCGAGATCGACCGGTGGGAAATTCAGTGATTCAGGCAGCACATCACCCGACTGATCGGCCAGCGCCCGGGCAAAGAAATCCTGCCAGATGTGACTGACACCACTCAGTGCCTGGGTATTTCGCAGGTTGTAGTCGCCGTAGGGCGAGATAAAACCTGTGATTGTGGGTTGAATGTCTGACATTTCTCTCGGTCGACGCTCAGCTCTGGCAAAATGCTCGATAGTTTTGTTATCGGCCGTTTTTGCCGATCATTAATTTTTTGAGCGTGTTTTCCGATGATTGATCAACCCGCGGCCTGCCGCATCCATGTCCAGGCCCTGGACGCGGCTTTCGAGCCACAAGCCGAGCAATGGGCCGAGCGCCTGGGCTTGCCGATGCAAGTGGCGGACGGCGAATTTGCCTTGCAGGTGGGTGACCAGGGGCTGCAGTTGCAACAGCTGGGGCCGGATGCGCCGGGGCCGGTGCGGGTGGATTTCGTCGAGGGCGGTGCGGCCCATCGCCGGTTGTATGGCGGTGGCAGCGGGCAGATGATTGCCAAGGCTGTTGGCGTCGCCCAAGGCGTGCGCCCACGGGTACTGGATGCCACGGCGGGGCTGGGCAAGGACGCGTTCGTGCTGGCCAGCCTCGGTTGCGAGATGAGCCTGATCGAGCGTCAGCCGCTGATTGGTGCCTTGCTGGAGGATGGCCTGGCCCGTGGCGCGGAAGATTTCGACGTGGCGCCGATCGTGGCGCGCATGCGCTTGCTCAAGGGTAACTCGATCGAGGTGATGCGCAATTGGGAAGGCGAACCGCCGCAGGTGATCTATCTCGACCCGATGTTCCCGCACCGTGAGAAAACTGCGCTGGTGAAGAAGGAAATGCGCCTGTTCCGGCCGCTGGTGGGCGATGACCCGGATGCGCCGGCATTGCTCGAAGCCGCGTTGGCCCTGGCCAGCCACCGGGTGGTGGTCAAGCGCCCGCGCAAGGCGCCGTGCATCGACGGGCCGAAGCCGAGCCATGCGCTGGATGGCAAGTCCAGTCGGTATGACATCTATCCTAAGAAAGCGCTCAAGCCTTAAGACCTAGTCGCCCCAATCGCGAGCAAGCTCGCTCCCACAGGTATGGTGAAATCCTTGTGGGAGCGAGCTTGCTCGCGATGGCGTCAGCCCGGTTACCGACAATCCATCAGGCTCACTCAGGCCGATAAGCCCGCATAAACAACCCCACCACTTCCTGCACATGGCTCTCTGCCGCCTCGCCAACCGGCGGCTCGCCGCAGCCATACAGCAAGCGGAAATTCCCGGCGCCCTTGAGCAGGCAGAAGAAATGCTCGGCCGCGTTGTGCGGCTTGTCGATGTGCAACACGCCACTTTCATCGATCTTGATCAACAGGCGCTCCATGCCATGCAGCATGCGCTCCGGCCCGGCTTCGAAGAATATCTGCGACAGCTTAGGATCCTGGCTGCCCAGGGTCATCATCAAGCGGTGCAGGTTCACGGACTCATCACTGTTGATCAACTGATGAAAACCGCGCGCGATGTTCAGCAGCACGGTTTCCACTGCCACACCTTCCGGCAATTCGAAGAACAGCGGTGGCAACTGCTCCTCGCACTTGGCCATCACGGCGGCGGAGAACAGCGTCTCCTTGTCGTTGAAATGGCTATAGACCGTCAGCTTTGACACACCGGCCTCGGCTGCAACGGCATCCATGCTGGTATTGGCATAACCCTTACTCAGAAACAGCGTTTTCGCCGCATCGAGAATTGCCTGGCGCTTGACCAAATCCTTGGGTCTGCCTGGGCCATTGGGTGCTGAAAGATTGTTTGGCATATTCGTTTTTATTACTGGACTGGTGAGTTTGCTATTAATAACATACTGCTCAGTATAATTATTCAAAGCACCATTAGCGAAAGGTCCTTTACCATGTTCCGCTATGCCTTGCCCCTCGCGTTGCCAGTCACCCTGGCTTTTTTATTGTCTGCGTGTGGTCATGAAGAAGCGCCGCCAGTCAGCGTGCGCCCGGCCATGGTGGTCCAGCCAGAGCCTTCGGCGCAGTCCATGGAAAGCTATCCCGGTGAAGTTCGCGCTCGTTATGAGCCGGACCTGGCGTTCCGTATCGGCGGTAAAGTCAGCCGACGACTGGTTGAGGAAGGGCAACGGGTCAAGGCCGATCAACCCTTGGCAGAGCTCGATCCCCAGGACGTGCGCTTGCAGCTGGAGGCCACTCGCGCCCAGGTCGCCGCCGCTGAGGCCAACCTGAACCTGGTGCGTTCCGAGCGTGATCGCTACAAGACCCTGATGGAACGCCAGCTGGTCAGTCGCTCGCAGTACGACAACGCCGAGAACCTCTACCGCTCCGGCGAAGCCCGCCTCAAGCAAATCAAAGCCGAATTCAACGTTTCCAACAACCAGGCCAGCTATGCCGTGTTGCGTGCGCCGCAGGACGGCGTCGTGGCCAAGCGTCTGGTGGAAGTCGGGCAAGTCGTGGCCGCTGGGCAAACGGTGTTCACACTGGCGACCGATGGCGAACGAGAAGTGTTGATCAGTCTGCCGGAGCAGAATTTCGGCCGCTTCAAGGTCGGTGAACCGGTGACGGTGGAGCTCTGGACCCAGCCCGACCAGCGTTTCGCCGGGCGCATCCGTGAACTGTCGCCGTCAGCCGACCCCAAGTCACGTACCTTCGCGGCGCGTATCGCCTTCAACACCGGCAACGTTCCTGTCGAACTGGGCCAGAGCGCCCGAGTGTTCGTGCAGGCCGCCGACGTGGTCCCACTGTCCGTTCCACTGTCTGCGCTGACCGCCGAAAACGGCGTGACCTATGTCTGGGTCGTCAGCGCCAACAACACGTTGAAGAGAACCCCGGTGCGTGTTGGTGCCTTCGGTGAGAAAACCGTACCGGTGCTTGAAGGGCTCAACGCCAGCGACTGGGTCGTGGCCGCCGGTGTCCATGTGCTTCTCGAAGGGCAGCAGGTGCGCCCGGTGGATCGATCCAATCGCGTGGTCAATCTGGCGGACAAGGAGTAAGCCCCGATGCGCTTCAACGTTTCCGAATGGGCGCTGCGTAATCGCCAGATCGTCCTGTTCCTGATGCTGTTGCTGGCCATCGTCGGCGCACTTTCCTACACCAAGCTCGGCCAGAGTGAAGACCCGCCATTCACCTTCAAGGCCATGGTGATTCGCACCAACTGGCCGGGAGCGACTGCCCAGGAAGTCTCGCGCCAGGTCACCGAACGCATCGAAAAGAAACTGATGGAAACCGGCGAGTACGAGCGCATCGTGTCGTTCTCCCGTCCGGGCGAATCCCAGGTGACCTTCATCGCGCGCGACTCCATGCACTCGGTGGAGATCCCGGAGCTCTGGTACCAGGTGCGCAAGAAGATCAGCGATATCCGTCATACCCTGCCGCCGGGGATTCAGGGGCCGTTCTTCAACGATGAATTCGGCACTACTTTCGGCAATATCTACGCCCTGACCGGCGAGGGTTTCGACTACGCCGTGCTCAAGGATTACGCCGACCGCATCCAGATCCAGCTGCAGCGGGTCAAGGATGTGGGCAAGGTCGAACTGCTGGGGTTGCAGGACGAGAAAGTCTGGATCGAACTCTCCAACGTCAAGCTCGCCACCCTCGGCTTGCCGCTGGCGGCTGTCCAGCAAGCCCTTGAAGAGCAGAACGCGGTGTCCACGGCAGGTTTCTTCGAAACCAGCAGCGAGCGATTGCAGCTACGGGTGACGGGGAATTTTCAGACGGTCGACGAGATCAAGAACTTCCCGATCCGCGTCGGTGATCGCACCTTCCGCATCTCCGATGTGGCCGACGTACGCCGTGGTTTCAATGATCCACCGGCGCCGCGCATGCGCTTCATGGCGCAGGACGCCATTGGCCTGGCGGTGGCGATGAAGGATGGCGGTGACATTCTGGTGCTGGGCAAGGCGCTGGAAGTCGAGTTCGCCCGCATCCAGAAAAACCTCCCGGCCGGTATGCAGCTGCGTAAAGTCTCCGACCAGCCGGCGGCGGTGAAAACCGGTGTTGGCGAGTTCGTGCAAGTGCTGGTCGAGGCGCTGGCCATTGTGTTGCTGGTGAGCTTCTTCTCCCTCGGCGTGCGCACCGGCATGGTGGTGGCGCTGGCGATTCCGCTGGTGCTGGCGATGACATTCGCCTGCATGTATTACCTCGGCATCGGCCTGCACAAGATCTCCCTCGGCGCGCTGGTACTGGCCCTGGGCTTGCTGGTGGACGACGCGATCATCGCCGTGGAAATGATGGCGATCAAAATGGAGCAGGGCTTCGACCGGGTCAAAGCGGCGAGTTATGCCTGGACCAGTACCGCGTTCCCGATGCTCACCGGTACGCTGATCACCGCGGCCGGCTTCCTGCCGATTGCCACGGCGCAATCGGGCACTGGCGAATACACCCGTTCGATCTTCGAGGTGGTCACCATCGCGCTGCTGGCGTCCTGGGTGGCCGCGGTGGTCTTCGTGCCTTACCTGGGGGAAAAACTCCTGCCGGACCTGGCGAAGATTCACGCCGCCAAGCACGGTGCCGGCCAACCCGATCCCTATGGCACACCGTTCTATCAGCGCGTCCGGCGTCTGGTGGAGTGGTGCGTGCACTGGCGCAAAACCGTGATCCTGGCGACCGTGCTGTTGTTCATTGCCTCTATCGTGCTGTTCAAGTTTGTGCCGCAGCAGTTCTTCCCGGCATCGGGTCGCCTGGAGTTGATGGTCGACCTGAAACTGGCTGAAGGTGCTTCGCTGAGCAACACCGCCGACGAGGTCAAACGCCTCGAAGCGCTGCTCAAGGACAAGGCTGGGATCGACAATTACGTGGCCTATGTCGGTACCGGTTCGCCGCGTTTCTACCTGCCGCTGGATCAGCAACTTCCTGCGGCGAGCTTCGCCCAGTTTGTCGTCCTGGCGAAAACCATCGAAGAACGGGAAACCCTGCGCATCTGGTTGATCTCGACCCTCAACGAGCAATTCCCGGCGCTGCGCTCGCGGGTCACGCGTCTGGAAAACGGTCCGCCGGTTGGCTACCCGGTGCAATTCCGTGTGACCGGAGAGCACATCGAAGAGGTGCGGGCGCTGGCACGTAAAGTCGCGGCCAAGGTTCGCGAGAACCCGCATGTGGTCAACGTCCATCTTGATTGGGAAGAACCGAGCAAGGTGGTGTACCTGAACATCGATCAGGATCGCGCGCGGGCGCTGGGCGTGAGCACGGCGAACCTGTCGAGGTTCCTGCAAAGCTCCCTGACCGGTTCCAGCGTCAGCCAGTACCGTGAAGACAACGAGTTGATCGAGATCCTGTTGCGCGGCACCTTGCATGAGCGCACCGAGTTGTCGTTGCTGCCGAGCCTGGCGGTGCCGACCGATAACGGGCGCAGTGTCGCGCTGTCGCAGATCGCGACCCTGGAATATGGCTTCGAGGAGGGCATCATCTGGCACCGCAACCGCCTGCCTAACGTGACGGTTCGCGCCGACATCTATGACAAGGAGCAACCGGCGACGCTGGTGCAGCAAATCATGCCGACCCTCGATCCGATCCGCGCCGAACTGCCCGACGGCTACTTGCTCGATGTCGGTGGCACGGTGGAAGACTCGGCGCGCGGACAGAACTCGGTGAAGGCCGGCGTGCCGTTGTTCATCGTGGTGGTGTTGACCTTGCTGATGCTGCAGCTGCGCAGTTTTTCGCGCACGGCGATGGTGTTCCTGACGGCGCCGCTGGGGTTGATCGGGGTGACGCTGTTTCTGTTGGTGTTTCGCCAGCCGTTCGGTTTCGTGGCGATGCTGGGGACCATCGCATTGTCCGGGATGATCATGCGTAACTCGGTGATTCTGGTGGATCAGATCGAGCAGGACATTGCTGCCGGTTTGAAGCCTTGGCAGGCGATCATCGAGGCGACGGTGCGGCGGTTTCGGCCGATTGTGTTGACGGCGCTTGCTGCTGTTCTGGCGATGATTCCGTTGTCGCGCAGTGTGTTCTTTGGGCCGATGGCGGTGGCGATCATGGGAGGGTTGATCGTTGCTACGGCGTTGACGCTTTTGTTTTTGCCGGCGTTGTATGCGGCCTGGTTTCGGGTCAGGAAGGAGCCGGTTTGACCGGGGACATATCCATTTTCTCGGTAACGGCTACTTAGGGTTTCGCCCTTACGGCGACTCACTTTTTTTACAAGCGCCTAAAAAAAGTAAGCAAAAAAACGCTCGCCCCTGACGTACGGCCCCTCGCTTAGGCTCGGGGTTCCTTCGCTCCGGTATTCATCCGGGGGCATTGCCCTCCGGTCGGCTTCGCGCGACCTGCATGCAATGTGTTCGACTGCGTCGAACGGCGCTGCGCGCCAGTCCCCGGATGAACACCTCCACTCAGCCTGCCGAGGGGGCGGGTGGATCAAGATCAAGAGCTGCAGGCGAGCTAACGCTCGGCCTGATGAGTGGTGAAGAGCGAAGGTGTACGCCGACCCACTGTAGGAGCGAGCCTGCTCGCGATGGCGGCCTGCCAGCCGACCAATTTCTCACAGATACACGCAAATCAACCTGTGGGAGCGGGCTTGCCCGCGAAGACGGCCTGCCAGCCAACTAATTTCTTTCAGGTGTCCCCGGCCCAACTGTGGGAGCGAGCTTGCTCGCGATGGCTGCCCAACAGTCAACAGCGTTTATCGCCCAAGCCAACCATTCAGACCATTCCCACAAGACTTTCAGGTTGCCTGTCGGAAGCACGATCACTAGCCTCTGACGGTCGCTGCCAATTCAGCGACCGGGACTGCAAGCCCGCCAATAGTTTGTTAGGCGCCCACTGGCGCACCTATAATCGTGGCGCTTTTTTAGCGACCACCGATTTATGGTGGCTGTGTGCGGGAGATCTTCGGGTCTGCCGAGGTTGCCTAACGACTCGGTCTTGCAGACCTGCACACAGCTGCCACCCATCATCTGCAAGTGATGCTGGCTGCTCCAATTTTCGTTAGGAGCTTCACAATGATCAAACACAGTCCAAATCCCCCAATCGTCTCTGCCCAATTTTTACCATCCACCCTGGTGTGAATTCCGAAACCCTTCTAGTCCATGCCTTTGAAACGCTTACTTCGGCCAACGTGATGGCGACCGAGTTGTCATCCAGCCTGACCGGTCCGACGTGCAATCTGGTGCTCGGTATTCAGCAGATGATTGTCCTTGCACAGCTATCGGTGAGCGAGGTGCTGGATCACCTTGATCCGCAGCAATAGAGAACGAAAAAGCCCGCTGACCTTTACAAGGTTCAGCGGGCTTTTCTGGTGTTGCCGTCAGCTAATAATTACAAAGTACCAAACACCTTTTTCGCCAAACTGGTCGCCGCAGCCGCCGGGTTCTGGCGGATGGTTTCTTCCTGTTTGCCAATCATTTCGAACAAGCCATTCAACGCCTGCTCGGTAACGTAGTTTTCGACGTTGGCATTCTTCGCATCCACTACGCCCATTGTTGCGGCTTGTCCGGCGAACGAGTTGTACTGCTGGGCCAGGCCGACCTTGTCGGTGGCTTGCTTGACGATCGGCAGGAACTTGGCGCGGATCTGTTCGCGGCTGGTCTTGTTCAGGTATTGGGTGGCCGAGTCGTTGCCGCCGCTGAGGATGCCCTTGGCATCTTCCACGGTCATTTTCTTCACGGCATCGATGAGGATTGGCTGGGCCTGGGTCACGGCGGTTTCCGCCGCCTTGTTCATGCTGGCTTCCAGTTCATCGACCTGATCACCCATGCCGAACTGTTTCATCTTGCTCGCGACCTTGCCCAGTTTGCCCGGCAGTTCGATTTTCACGTCGGGGTTGTTGCTGAAGCCGCCCGGGGTGCCGAGTTGTTTCACGGCCAGTTGCGCGCCTTGGGTCAGTGCGTCCTTGAGTCCGCCAGTGGCGTCTTTCTGCGACAGGTCGCTGAGGGACAGCGCCAGGGCGTTGGCGCAGATCATCAAACCTGCGCACAGGCCGGCAAAACGAAGGGTAGGGCGGAGCATGGCAGCTTCCTTGTTCAAAAAAAGAGAGAATTAGCGAACGGCGTCGACGCGGACTTTCAGCGGTTGCGGGTCCTTGCCATCAAGACGCACGGCATGGTTTTCGGTGGTGATGAACATCAGCTTGCCGTCGACTTCGATGCGCGCGCTGACCGAGTAACGATGACCCGGCTTGACCTGCGCCGGATCGTAACTCAGATGAAACGGCAGTGGCACCTGGCCTTTGACCTGACCTTTCTGTTCGTCGAGGACAATGGCCGGTGTGTCGGCCAGGGACACGTCCTGCAAGCTCACGCTCAGGGTAGCGGTGGGCGGCAGGGCGCTGCGTTGCAGGTAAAAGACTTCGCCCTCGAGGCTGGCTTTCGGGGCAGGTTGCATGGATTGGCAGGCGCCGAGCAAAACCGTAAGCCCGAGGAGAGAGAGTTTTTTCATGAGGCAAATCCTTGTCATTGGCGCCCGAAGAAGACCGGCGCCAACGACAATTTAACGGATTTTACCGAGGATATCGCCCAACTTGCCTCGGGGGTGTTCTCAGACGAGGCTGACCAGCACTTCCTGCCCTTCTACATGATCGGCACCCAGTTCCACCTGGTGTTGTTGAGTGGTGGCGAAGATCAGGCGGTCTTCGTGGGTGATGCTCGCGCTGATTGCATAGGTATGGCCGGGCAGGACATCAGCAAAGCTGTACGTCAGTTTGAAGTTCAGCCCGGCTTTTTCTGCATTGGGAGTAATTTGTACGGCCAGCTCCTTCGCGACGACATCTTGCAGGCTGACATCCAGTAGTCGGACATGAAGAGTCGAGTTCGGCAACAGTGCAATCTTTTGCAGGTAATGGACTTTGCCACTGATGGTCATTACGGGTTCGCTGCTCATATTGATTTCCTTATCGATTGATCGTCGGTAGTGACGAGCGCCCAGCATAGGGTCAAGGCAGCGATTGCTATGTAGGGGAATGCCTGCGAACAGGGGCGAAAAGGAAGTGGCATGAGTCAGAAGCGTCCTTGCTTCAGCCATGAAACTTCCACGCAGAGATGTGAGTGTGTCAGAGCGGCGTGACCAGCTCCGCCGCATCTTCACTACGATGCAACGCCACCTGCCGGATCGACAAACGAATCTCCGCGGGCAGCACTCGTTTGGCCGCGCCTTCGGCCAGTTCACCGAGCAACTCGTGATAGCTCAGCTTGCCCGCTTCATCGCGCTTGAGCACGTCGAGGTCGAGCATGGTCTGGATGAAGTGGCGGAACAGGCTCTTGTCGAAGAACTCCGGGGCGTTCAGGCCATGCAGGATCGACAGGCGCTGGGCCATGACCGTGCACAGGTCTTCCAGTTCTTCGGCGCTGATGCTGTTCTGGCCGCTGTTGAGCAGCAGGGACACGGTCATGTAGAAGCGCTGCAGGGTCTGCGCGATGCTTTTCGACAGCAGGGTCAGCAGCACGAAATGCCGTGAGCTTGGCGCCGGGCGCAGGTACACATCGTTCTCGAAACGCAGCAGGCCTTGTTCGACGAACGCCTCCAGCCATTGATCGATTACCGCATCCAGTTCGTCCAGCGACCAGCGAATGAACAGCTCCGCTTGCAGGTACGGATACAGCGCACGGGTGTAGCGCAGGATCTGTTCGCGACTCATGCGCGAGGCGCTCTGGAAGAAGCTCGCCAGCAGCGCCGGCAGGGCGAAGATGTGCAGCACGTTGTTGCGGTAATAGGTCATCAGGACAGCGTTCTGCTCGTCCAGATAGAGGATCTTGCCCAGGGCATCGCTCTGCTCGGACAGCAGGTCCATGTCTTTCACATGCTTGATCAACGCCCGGCCATCGCCGTCCGGCAGGGTGGTGTGCGGCGAGTACGGCACCTTGCGCAACAGCGCCAGATACAGATCGAGCACCCGTGCCATGGCGCGGTCGTCCAGGGCCAGGCGGCTGGTGGACAGCAGTGCCAGGGCAACGAGGTTGACCGGGTTGATCGCTGCCGCTTCGTTCAGATGCCGGGCGACCTTCTCGCCGAGGCGGTTGGTGGTCTCGTTGAGCCAGGCCGGTCTGAACTGCGGGCCGAGTTCCTGTTGGCGCCAGTCCGGCTGTTCGCTGTCGAGGAATTCCGCGAGTTTGATCGGCTCGCCGAAGTTCACCGCTACCTGGCCGAAGCGCTGCTTGAGTGCGCCGATGACTTTGAAGATATCGAAGATCGATTCTTTCTTCTTGGCCGCACCGCGTAACTCGCCAAGATAGGTTCGACCTTCCAGTACGCGCTCGTAGCCGATGTACACCGGCACGAATACGATGGGCATGCGCGACGAGCGCAGGAAACTGCGCAGGGTGATCGCCAGCATCCCGGTCTTCGGTTGCAGCATGCGCCCGGTGCGCGAGCGGCCACCCTCGACGAAGTACTCCACCGGGAAACCCTTGGTGAACAGGGTGTGCAGGTATTCGTTGAACACCGAGGTGTAGAGCGGGTTGCCCTTGAACGTTCGGCGCATGAAGAAGGCACCGCCGCGACGCAGCAGGCCGCCGATCACCGGCATGTTGAGGTTGATGCCGGCGGCAATGTGCGGCGGGGTCAGGCCGTTGCGGAACAGCAGATAGGACAGCAGCAGATAGTCGATGTGGCTGCGGTGGCACGGCACGTAGATCACTTCGTGACCCTGGGCGACCTTCTGCACGCCCTCGATGTGGTTGACCTTGATCCCGTCGTAGATCTTGTTCCAGAACCAGCTCAGCACCACTTCCATAAAGCGGATCGCAGTGTAGGTGTAGTCCGAGGCGATTTCGTTGCCGTAGCGCAGCGCTTGAGCTTTGGCCTTCTCCGGCGAGATGTTCTCGCGTTCGGCTTCGTCGAGGATCGCTTGTTTGACCTGCGGCTGGTTGAGCAGGCCCTTGACCAGGTTGCGGCGGTGGGAAATGTCCGGGCCGATCACCGCGGCCTTCAGGTTGCGAAAGTGCACCCGCAGGATGCGTTGGGCCATGCGCACAGTGCGCTCGTGACCCTTGTTGTGCTCGATCAGTTCGCGCAAGTGGATCGGTGCGGAAAACTGCACGCGGGTCTTGCGCCCCAGCACGATGACGCTCAGCAAGCGCCGCAGGCGCCCGGTAACGGCCCAGCTGTCGGCGAACAGGAGTTTCCATGGGCTGTTTTCGCTGTCTGGCGACTGGCCCCAGAACACGCTGACCGGAATGATCTGTGCATCTTCGGCGGCGTTCTGGCTCAGGGCGCTGACCAGGCGTGTCAGTGTCGGCGGCGCGCCGCGCTTGTCCTGGCGACCGAGCCAGTCCGGGTCCGGTGTCAGGTAGAAGAACGCGGCGGGTTCCAGCAGGTTGCCCACCGATACCGGCAGCACCGGACGTGGCAGGCCGGCCTTGCTGCACTCGGTGTCGACCACGGCGAGATCGGTCAGCGAAGGGTTTTGCAGGACGTAGAACACCGGACGACTGCGGTCGAGGTTAAGGGTGAACGACGACTGGTTGATCGTCTCGGAGCGAACCCAGAGGTACAACAGTCGGCGCAGGGCGCCAAACACAAGACGGCGGAACGGGGAACGGGTCATACGGCTTCTGCGTGAGTGAATGAAACCAAGCGTTTGCTTGGGCGGCCGATAGTGTGCCGGATTCGTCGAAAATCGGCAAAAAAGCGTGGAAGTAAACTCCTGTTGAGAGTTTTGACGTCTGTCATATACTCGGCGCTCTGTCGCCGTTGCCCTCATGGGACCGGTATGCGCAGGCTGACGTTCCCGAGGCTTTCCTGCGAAAAGCCCGATCAATAATAAAAAGGGAGTATGAACAAATGGCAACACGCGAATCCGGCAATGTGAAGTGGTTCAACGACGCCAAGGGCTACGGCTTCATTCAGCGCGAGGACGGGGTGGACGTGTTCGTGCATTACCGCGCGATTCGCGGCGAAGGGCACCGTTCGCTGACCGAAGGCCAGCAGGTTGAATATGCGGTGGTCGAAGGGCAGAAGGGGTTGCAGGCTGAGGATGTGGTGGGGCTGTAAACCGGATCTTCAGTTCACTCAAAAACCACTGTAGGAGCGAGCTTGCTCGCGAAGAATTCAAGGACGCCGCGCGTTCCCGGAATTGGCGCGTTATCGTTGAAGACCATCGCGAGCAAGCTCGCTCCTACAGGGGCGGTGTTCAGGCCTTAAGCCGTTTTCCAGGTGATCTCTTCTTCACCATCGGCGCTGATGCGAATCCAGCGGTCCGCCGTCTCTTCACCTTCTTCCTCGACCCAGGTTCCCGGCGCGCAACGCACTTCGACGTTCAGCGCGGCAAACGCGGCGCGGGCGCAGGCGATGTCGTCGTCCCATGGTGTCTGGTCGCTTTCCAGGTACAGGCTGTTCCACTTGCCGACCGCTTTTGGCAGCCAGGTCACTGGCACGTTGCCGGCCTTGCACTTGTAGGTCTGGCCCTTCTGGACCCAATCCGAACACGGGCCAAGTGCCGCGCCAAGCCAGGCGGCAATGGCTTTGTGATCGACGTCGGCGTCTTTCAGGTAAATCTCGATATCGGGTTGGCGCATGGATGTCCTCACTGCGTGTCTGAAAAATCCATTCGCGGATTTAGCCGGCCTTGAGCCGTTGCCCAAGACCAAAAATGTTTGAAGTTATTGAAGAACGAAATAATCGTAGCGCATCGACACGGTGACCTCGAACGGCTCGGCTTGCTCGATGACCGCTGCCCGGCGCTCGGCACTGGCGCGCCAGCCGTGGGGCGTCATGGCCAGCAGATTGGCACGATCCTGACCACTGTCGAGCGCCAGCTTGAATTCCAGGGTTTCACTGTGCGCCAGCGCCATGCCTTCCGGCACCAGGTCCAGGTGCTTGTCGTCGATGTACTCGCGGACTTCATCGTACAGCCGCTCGCGCAGTTCCATCAGGTGGCCGCTGGTCGGCCCGACTTTCATCAGGCCGCCGCCGACGCTGAGCAGACGTTTGGCTTCTTCCCAGTCCAGCGGGCTGAAGACGCTGGCGAGGAACTGGCAACTGCCGGAAGCCAACGGCACCCGCGCCATGCTGGCGATCAACCAGGTGAGCTGCGGGTTGCGTTTGCAGGCGCGTTTGACCGCTTCGCGGGAGATGTCCAGGGCATAACCTTCGGCATCCGGCAGCGCCTCGGCGATTTGCGCGGTGTAGTAGCCCTCGCCACAACCGATGTCCAGCCAGCGCTGTGGTGCATAGCTGGCTGCCAGCTCCGCCAGACGCCTGGCCACCGGGGCGTAATGCCCGGCATTCAGGAAGTCGCGGCGGGCTTCGACCATTGCCTGGTTATCCCCAGGGTCGCGGCTGTTCTTGTGCTGAACCGGCAGCAAGTTCAGGTAACCCTGGCGCGCACGGTCGAAACGATGCCCGGCAGGGCAGACCACGCCGTTGTCCACCGCATTGAGCGGTTCGCTGCAGATAGGGCAGGCAAGCATCAGGCGAGCAACTTGATCAGAGTCTGGTAGTAGATTTCGGTCAGCACGTCGAGATCCGCTGCCAGCACGCGCTCGTTGACCTGGTGGATGGTCGCGTTGACCGGGCCCAGCTCAACCACTTGCGTGCCCATGGTCGCGATGAAGCGCCCGTCGGAGGTGCCGCCGCTGGTGGACGCCTTGGTGTCGCGACCGGTGATGTCCTTGATGCTCGACGACACCGCGTCCAGCAGCGCGCCGGGCTCAGTGAGGAACGGCAGACCGGACAAAGCCCAGTCGACGTGCCAGTCCAGGCCATGCTTGTCGAGGATGTCGGCGACGCGCTTTTGCAGGCCTTCGACGGTGGATTCAGTCGAGAAGCGGAAGTTGAACACCGCCACCAGGTCACCCGGGATCACGTTGGTCGCACCGGTGCCGGAGTTGACGTTGGAGATCTGGAAGCTGGTCGGCGGGAAGAAATCGTTGCCGTGGTCCCAGTGCTCGGCGGCAAGTTCCGCCAGGGCTGGAGCGGCGAGGTGGATCGGGTTCTTCGCCAGGTGCGGGTAAGCCACGTGACCTTGCACACCGCGCACGGTCAGCTTGGCGCCGAGGGAGCCGCGACGGCCGTTCTTGACCACGTCACCGACCAGGGTGGTGCTCGATGGTTCGCCGACGATGCACCAGTCCAGACGCTCCTTGCGCGCGGCCAGGCGTTCGACCACCGCCTTGGTGCCGTGGTGCGCCGGGCCTTCTTCATCGCTGGTGATCAGGAAGGCGACTTTGCCTTTGTGATTCGGGTAGTCGGCGACGAAACGCTCGGACGCGACGGTCATGGCGGCGAGACTGCCTTTCATGTCGGCGGCGCCACGGCCGCAGAGCATGCCGTGTTCGTCGATCAGCGCGTTGAACGGCTCGATCTGCCAGGCCGTCACCGGGCCGGTCGGGACCACGTCGGTGTGACCGGCAAAGCACAGCACCGGACCGTCGTCCTGGCCGTGGGTGGCCCAGAAGTTATCCACATCTTCGATGCGCATCGGTTCCAGGGTGAAACCGGCATCGCCCAGGCGCTGCATCATCTGCTTCTGGCAATCGGCGTCGATCGGCGTCACGGACGGACGGCGGATCAGGTCGATGGCGAGTTGGAGGGTCGGCGAAAGGTCGGCATGGGCCGTCATGGAAAACTCCGGAATCTGTAAATGTGTAGGAGCGAGCTTGCTCGCGATGGACGTTAACGATAATGCGTGCGATCTGTGTGACCGCGTTGTCCTTGCGTTTCTCGCGAGCAAGCTCGCTCCTACAGGTATTGGGGTCGGCCCTTGAGCCAAGCCCCGCAAAATGGCGGTTATCTTAAAGCAAAACGGCGACCATAGGCCGCCGTTTAGTGCATCCGCAGAGATTTAGACCGCTGGTGCCGTTTCAGGCTCGGCGGCCGGTTTCGGCAGCGACGACAGGAACGCCATGATCAGCGCCGCCAGATACGGCAGCGACTGCACCAGCAACATGGTGACCCAGAAGCGCATGTCGTTGCTCGGCATGCCGTTGACCAGATAAATCCCCAGCGCCGCGCTCCACAACAGCAGCATGATGAACATCTCCTCCCGGGCTTCCGAAATCGCTACCCAGAAGCCATGGTTGTCGGCGTTTTTCGGCGTACGGAAGAACGGAATGCTGCTGGTGAAGAAACCGTACAGCACCGCTTTTGCGATGGTGTGGGACAACGCCAGCCCGGCCAGCGCCGCGCAGAAGGCATCCTTCAGATTGACCCCGACCGCACGACGGTAGAGGAAAATGATCTTGGCAACCTTGAACACGAACAGCGCCAGCGGCGGGATCGCGAAAATCAGCAGTGGTGGATCGACCCGTTGCGGCACGATGATCATTGCCGCCGACCACAACAGCGCACCGACGGTGAAGAAGATGTTCATGCCGTCCGCCACCCACGGCAACCAGCCCGCGAGGAAGTGATAACGCTGGCCACGGGTCAGTTCAGTGTCCTTGCCGCGCAGCAGGCTGGCGGTGTGGCGCTTGATGATCTGAATCGCTCCGTAGGCCCAGCGGAAACGCTGTTTCTTGAAGTCGATGAAGGTGTCGGGCATCAGGCCTTTGCCGTAGCTGGTGTGGTAGTACGCCGCCGACAGGCCTTTCTCGAATACGCGCAGGCCCAGCTCGGCGTCTTCGCAGATGCACCAGTCGGCCCAGCCCAGTTCTTCGAGCACCGAGCGACGGGTCATGGTCATGGTGCCATGCTGGATGATCGCGTCACGATCGTTGCGGGTAACCATGCCAATGTGGAAGAAACCTTTGTATTCCGCGTAGCAGAGCTTCTTGAAGGTGCTTTCGTTCTGGTCGCGGTAATCCTGCGGCGATTGCACCACGGCGATTTTCGGGTCGGCGAAGTGCGGCACCATGTGCTTGAGCCAGTTCCGGTCGACGCAGTAGTCCGAGTCGATCACGGCAATGACTTCGGCGTCCTTGGCAGTATGCGGAATCAGGTAGTTCAGCGCGCCGCCCTTGAAACCAGCGAGCGGTGCAACGTGGAAGAACTTGAAGCGTGGGCCGAGGGTTGCGCAGTAGTCGCGCACCGGCTCCCAGACCGCCGGATCCTTGGTGTTGTTGTCGATGATCAGGACTTCGAAATCCGGATAGTCGAGGTTGGCCAGGGCGTTGAGGGTCTGTTTGACCATCTCCGGCGGCTCGTTGTAGCAGGGCACGTGAATCGACACTTTCGGGCGGTAGCTGGAATCGCCTTCCACCGGCAAAAACTCGCGCCGGCGCTTGTGCACCCACACCGCTTCGGCCAGTTCATGGGCTTCGGTCAGCAATACGATAAACACCCCGAGCGCACCGAGGGCGAGCAAGAAACCCACCGTCAGGCTGAACCAGGTACTGTATTGCTGGCTGTAGTCGTAACCGATCCACACCAGCACCGAACCACAGAGGAACGCAATGAAGGTCAGGAAGGTACGGCCGCGCTGGCGCAGGGCCGAGCCGTCGATCATCAGCAGGGTCAGCGACAACAGCGCCAACACCACCGAACCAATGGCCAATACGCGCCACTGCGGAATTGCCACCACCGGGCCTTCGAAGTTGAACTTCTGCTGGCGCGCGGCGTTGAACACGCCCCAGTAGGCGCCGACGGAGCCTTCGTCGCTGGCTTTCCACGGCTGGTCAAACGCTTCGATCACGAAGTAGTTGAAGCCCTGGCGGTTGAGCTTGTTGACCAGGGTGCGCAGGTAGATCGCCTGGTCTGCCGGTGAGGCATCGGCGCCACCGCGCATGCGGCCGTTGCTCGGCCAGCCCACTTCGGACAGCAGCAGCGGCTTTTTCGGGAACATCTTTTTCAGGTCGCGGGCGCGATCCAGAACGAACTGCTGGGCCTTGTCCACCGGAATGAACTCCCAGTAAGGCAGGATGTGCGCGGCGATCAGGTCGACGTGCTTGGCCAGTTCCGGGTGTTCTTCCCACACGTGCCACTGTTCGGACGTGGTCACCGGTACCTTCACGGCAGCGCGGACTCGGTCGAGCATGACGCTCAGTTCGGCGGCGGTGATTTCCTTGCGGAAGATCGCTTCGTTGCCCACCACCACACGAACCACGCTGCGTGAGGAGTTGGCGATTTCGATGGCGCGGGTAATTTCCCGTTCGTTGCGTTCCTGGTCCGGGCTGATCCAGATCCCCAGCGTCACCCGCAAACCGAATTCTTCCGCCAGTTTCGGGATGTCTTGCAGGGAGCCATCGACCGAGTAGATGCGGATGTTATCCGTCAGCTTGCTCATGATCTCCAGGTCACGGCGCATCTCATCATCGGACGGATACTGATCCTTCTGTGGGAATTGTCCTTGCTGGAACGGTGAGTAGGAGAAACCGGAGATCTGCTCCGGCCAGTTGGGGGCGGTGACCGGGCGATTGATCAGCGCCCAGAAGCCGGTAAACAAGGCTGCGATGGCGAGCACCACGACCAGGTTGAGTCCAAATTTACGCGATGACATGGTTATTTCAGGTTCCAAAGGCTGTGGAACGAAGGAACGGTTGGCTGCCGCCAAGGGGCGCGCATCCTACACCGGCAGCTCACTGAACGTACATCGGACAGGGAAATGCCTGACGTTGGGCAATTGGCTTTCACATAAGTTCTTACACTTGTCGCTTGAAACTTAAATCTTGTTGCTGCGAAGCCCTATAATGCGCGCCGGTTTTTGGGGTAATGGTCATGAGTACAGAAGATCCGCGGTTTGCTGGCATCGCCCGTTTGTATGGCATCGAAGGCCTTGAGCGCCTGAAAGCGGCCCATGTGGCGATCGTCGGCGTCGGTGGTGTCGGCTCCTGGGCGGCGGAAGCCATGGCCCGTTGCGGGGTGGGCGAGATTTCGCTATTCGATCTCGATGACGTCTGCGTCAGCAACGCCAACCGTCAGTTGCACGCGCTGGACAGCACTGTGGGCAAGCCCAAGGTCGAGGTGATGGCCGAGCGTCTGCGCGGGATCAATCCCGATTGCACGGTGCACGCGGTACCTGACTTCGTCACCCGCGACACCATGGCCGAGTACATCACTCCGAACATCGACTGCGTGATCGACTGCATCGACAGCGTCAACGCCAAGGCTGCGCTGATCGCCTGGTGCAAGCGCCGCAAGATCCAGATCATCACCACTGGTGGCGCGGGCGGGCAGATTGACCCGACGTTGATCCAGGTTTGCGATCTGAATCGAACGTTCAACGATCCGTTGGCGTCGAAAGTGCGTTCCACGCTGCGCCGCGACTACGGCTTCTCACGCACCGTGACCCGCC
>NZ_AKJL01000080.1 GCF_000282355.1 Pseudomonas sp. GM49 | reverse complement strand
AGGCATGGAGGTGTCTACGAAACCCGGGGCGATTCAGTTATAGTATTTGTTTGGAGGTTGTTTTGGTGCGTTGCAAGTGATCTGCTGGGGCTTATATCAAGACCAATGCTCGATTTTATATGGTGGTAGACGTCTCAGTAGACGATGATTCTACAAGGGCATAACGCACGAGCAAAATGTAAGCAATTGTAATCATCAACGTCTATATCTAGCCTGAATACTCGGTCAAATAATGCAAAATCTGCTCGCTGGTCTAATCAGCACATTTTTGGCCTCCTGCGCTATAGATGACCGGGGCGCATGAAGGCAAGATCTCCTCTCAAGCATGATCAGCACCAACGAATACAGAAAACCAATACAGCTCCAACCAACATCAACCAAACAAAGGTTAGTTTCAAGTTTTAGTATCTAACGCTTTACCCTTTAAACAAAACTATCACCAAAAGAATAAATACAAAAAACAATTCTACAGCGTCATAACTGACTATGAGAAAGGTGAGTGTTTAACTTTTGGAGATATACATGTACGCAATGCCTTCTTGCCTGAGTATTCCGGTGAATGGAGTCTACTCATGAGCACATCCAAGCGAATCGTAATCGTGGGCACAGGCTTCGGCGGACTCGCCGCAGCCAAAGCACTGTCTGGAAAAGCCTGCGAAGTCACTTTGGTGGATAGGTGTAATCACCATCTTTTCCAACCTCTGCTCTACCAAGTAGCCACAGCGATGCTGTCTCCAGCAGACATAGCGACTGCGACCCGCACAATAATCAGAGCTCAGAACCTTCGCATCGTCATGGCAGAAGTGATCGGTGTAGACGTGAATAAAAAGCGCCTAGTGACTAAAACCAATGATGATCTGCCATACGATTATCTGGTACTGGCAACGGGTGCTGATTACAGTTTCTTTGGAAATGATGAATGGGCCCTGCATGCTCCAGTTCTCAAATCATTAGAGGACGCATTGACGATACGCGAGAAGCTTCTCAGTAACTTTGAACAAGCCGAACGCAGCAAAGACGTCGCTCGAATTCAGAATTTACTAACGTTTATTGTGGTGGGAGCGGGCCCAACAGGAGTGGAGATGGCCGGAGCTATCGCGGAGCTCGCTAAGACTGCCCTTACACGTGACTTCAAAAGCATTGACACCAAGCATCTGAGAATCCTTCTGGTTGAGGCTGGCAGTACAGTTCTGTCGGCTTTTCCTGAGGGACTGTCGTCATACGCCGTTCAAGCGTTAAGAACGTTAGGCGTAGAAGTACACTTGGGCAGGCCAGTGAAGACAATTACGGACTCCGGGATCATGTTGGGTAACACCTGGATCGCGAGCAATAGCGTCATATGGTGCGCCGGCACCCAAGCCCGACCGGCAGCAACCTGGATTGGTGCTGAAGCGGCTCGTAATAAGGCGATCATCGTGAATGACGATTGCTCGGTGCCGGGCAATCCAGAAATCTTCGCAATAGGTGACGTCGCCTGCTACCAAGCAGATTTGAATCGACCACTCCCAGGGATTGCCCCAGTTGCCAAACAGCAAGGTGCATATGTCGCCAAGGCGATCCTTGCCCGTATACAAGGCAAACCCAGAGTTCCTCCGTTCAAGTATCGCAATTGGGGAACGATGGCAGTCATTGGTCGATCCCACGCGGTTGCCGACTTTGGAAAGATTCGCCTGAAGGGCTTCACCGGCTGGTTAGCCTGGTCACTCGTTCATCTCTTGCTCCTGATTGATTTCCGCAGCCGCACTTCCGTGTATTTGAACTGGTCATGGGCCTGGTTCACTCGTGGTCGCTCTGCAAGGCTTCTAACAGGTGTTCAACGAAAGAAAAACCCTCCGAGCAACGCTGATTACGACTATGCAACGGAATCGAAAAGTTAAAGGGCTTGTGATGGCTTGGATCTATTTAATTATTGGCGGTTTGTTTGAAGTCGGATTTACGACGTGCATGCGCTACGCAGATGGTTTCAAAAATATTCCATGGACGTCAGCATTCATTGTTTGTATTGCCTTGAGCATGTACTTCCTCGAACTGGCGACTCGTAATATCCCATTAGGTACCGCTTACGCTATCTGGACAGGAATTGGTGCATTGGGGACTGTCGCAATAGGAATGATATGGTTTCAGGAACCATCCACGATAACGCGTGTACTTTTTATTGTAGGTCTCATTGCTTGCATCGCAGGGTTGAAGCTGACTTCAGGTCATTGAAAATGATATAGGTACGTGATCACTACAGGCTTCGAATTTTTAAACCATATTTATTACAAATGGAGCTTTCGTGGAAAACGAATGGATCGGTTACACCATTGTCAGCATGCTTATCGTGACGGGTTTTCTCATTCATGGAGTGAACTGGAGGGGATAGGCCTTTGGAAACATTCAATAAGCTGAACACAAGTCCTACAGAAATTTGAATCGCACTTTCATAGGGAATGTTACTCAGATGCCACGTTGGCATCCCGATTGGGCATTTGAGCGAGGAAAACCAAGGACGGTGCCTCCCGCTGCGATTTGTGATGGCCACATCAGCCAGGCTTGTGGGATGTTTGGCGACTTCAATCCCCTGCATAGACTCACCTACAGCGCGCCGGGTTCACAAACCGGTATCTCGGCAGAGGTGAGCACTAAAATATATGATTGCGCGGAATTATCTTGGGAAGATAAAAAATCTAACGTAGTAGTTTATGCAATCTTGTTCATCGGATGAGCCTTCCACCTTGGAAGCTGCAGAAATTTGGGTGTCCAGCCACTTGAGCATAAAAGCTATAAAGGAAGTCATAACGCCCACCAACACTCAGTCCTCAAAGCCTTTTTTAGCATGCTTATTCGAGCATAAAAAGCAAAAAAATTGAGCCTTTAATAAAATTGGCCGCAGCGGTATTTTTTTGGCCGTTTGAGGCATTTCTGCCCACGTAAAGATACTTCAATATCAGTGAATTGCTCTCACTCACTCCGTCAACCAGTAACAGACATAGAAATACTCAAAGGGTATCCACGTGCAAATAACAATAAAAAATAAAATTACGATACTGGCCGGAATTTGCTTGCTCAGCGTCGTAGCTGTATTACTAGGAAGCACAGCCTCCCAATCGAAATCAAATATTAATTATATAAAAACAAAAACCTTAAATATGATAGACGATGCGGCCATCAGTAGAATGCAATCTAACGGCGAGATACAGGCCTTAAAAATCCAAGCCTATTTTATCCGGTCGTACTTATACGGTTCTGGAGTCGCAGAGCAGATCAAAAAACAGCGAGAACTGGGAAATCATTTCGCCATTACTACCGACCAATCCCGAGATTCGTTGCACCAACAGATAAAGCTTGCACTGGCGACAAACCCCAACATTTTAAGTCTCTATGTTGTTTTCAATAACGATGCCCTAGACGGTCAGGACAAGAAATTTGTAGGCAGAACCGACCTTGCCAGCACAGATAGCGGAAGGTTCGCCAGCTACTGGATTAGAAAGGAAGGCGCGATTAATGCGCTTACCGTCACCGAGAAGATGATAAGCGATACGTCACCAATGCTAGATGGCACGCCATTCAACTCTTGGTTCACCTGCCCCAAGACAACGATGAAACCCTGCATTCTAAACCCCTACAAGGAAGAGCTCGGCTCGAACTCAAATTTGATAACATCAATCACCTTCCCATTGATTGAGAATGAGAAGGTGATCGCTGTATTTGGAATGGATATAAATCTGCAGCAGTTACAAAGCCTCGCAAAGATCAGTAGCGAAAGCCTTTATGATGGCGCTAGCAATGTCAGCATCATCAGCTCAGCTGGATTACTAGCGGCTCACAGCGGTGATGAAATCCAGTTGGGTAACCAATTGGATGCAGTCTACGGCCCCGACGCCGCACAAATACGTGAAGGCTTAAATTCTCCAAAGGGCTCAGTAATACGCACGCATGACAAGCTACGTGTCTTGAAAAGCTTTTCCCCTATTCCCGAAACGCCTGCCTGGATGATCCTACTCGACACTCCAGAATCTGTACTTTTTGAACCCGCAAAAAAACTAGAGAGCGAACTGGATATTCAAGCCAGTCAAACCAGTCGGCAAAACTTTTTGATCGGGATAGGCGCAACGCTCTTAGGCCTAATCGTTTTATGGTTCGCTGCAAGGGGTATTACCAGGCCAATAGTCTCCGTATCAACAATGCTGAAAGACATTGCGACCGGTGAAGGTGACCTAACGCGAAGGCTCAATCACCGTGCACGTGATGAGTTGGGGGAGCTTGCATCATGGTTTAACACGTTCCTCGACAAGCTTCAGCCAATCATCGCCGAGGTGAAGCAGTCAGTTCATCAAGCGAGGGACACTGCCGATCGCTCTTCGAAAATCGCCCAAGAAGCAAGTGCAGGGATGTTTCAGCAATATCGCGAAATTGAGCAAATCGCCACAGCCTCACATGAAATGAGCGCCACAGCCCAGGACGTAGCCAAAAGCGCCGCTCAAGCAGCCACCGCAGCCAAGAACGCAGATGATGCAACGAGCGAAGGTCTCGTAGTAATTGATGCTACGACAAAGAAAATTGGAATGCTGGCTCAAGAGATGGACGCAATGATGGGCCAAGTGAAGACGCTGGCCGTCAACAGCGACCAAATAGGTTCGGTTTTAGACGTGATTAAGTCCATCGCCGAACAGACCAACCTTCTGGCATTGAACGCCGCAATTGAAGCAGCCCGAGCAGGAGATGCTGGCCGTGGCTTCGCCGTTGTCGCGGATGAAGTCAGAAATCTCGCCAGAAGAACTCAAGAGTCGGTCGAAGAGATCCGGTTGGTGATTGAGGGACTGCAGCAAGGCACTCGAAATGTCGTGGGTGCTATCGGGGGTAATCACAGACAGGCCCAGGATAGCGTTGAGCAGGTCGGCTCTGCCGTGGAAGCCCTTCAACGCATTGGCGCTGCTGTGCGCGTTATTAACGACATGAACCTTCAAATCGCTACTGCAGCCGAGGAGCAAAGCTCCGTGGCCGAAGAAATCAATCGCAATATCGCTGGCGTGCGGGGGGTCACAGAGTCCCTGAAGACACAAGCTGACGAATCTTCCCAAATCAGCAGCGCCCTGAACGACCTCGCCAGCCAGCAGCAGGTTTTGATGGATCATTTCAAGGTTTAGGGATCCTTGCCCTCTCCTTTCAATGAATGAGAAAGACCAACGGTCTTTTTTTAACACAACTGTCGTGCTATAAAGATTCAAAACGTCCTACAGGATTTCGGCAAGGCTCCACGCGGCCACCGATCTACCTCTAGGACACCTACAAAAATGTACCTGGAGGTTGAAATTCGATGATTCGTACTCGTGAGTATTGGCAGGTCAAGAGTGCAGGCTTGAGCCCAGAAGGTAGAGCTTTCATTGATGGCGAATACGTCGATTCGGTCTCTGGGAGAACCTTCGACTGCGTTAATCCAGCGACCGGAAAAGTAATCGCGAAAATTGCCGACTGCGATCAAGCCGATGTGAATCTGGCCGTACAGGTCGCCAAAGAGCGCTTCGAAAGCGGCGTCTGGGCAAAGCGCTCCCCTACCGAGCGAAAAAACGTTCTGTTGAAATTGGCATCGCTCCTGAAGGACAACATGGAGGAGCTATCACTTCTCGAGTCCATGGATATGGGTAAACCTGTTGAGGTTTCCTATAGCTACGAAATGCCGGAACTGGTGGCGTATGTCCAATGGATCGCCGAAGCAGTCGACAAGCTTTACGACGAAGTTGCACCGACTGGTCAAGGTGACCTGGCGCTGATTCGTCGGGAAGCTCTGGGTGTCGTCGCTTGCGTGGTGCCATGGAACTTCCCACTGGATATGGCCATCTGGAAATGCGTTCCTGCGTTGGCCATGGGCAACTCCGTTGTGCTCAAACCCGCTGAACAATCGCCCCTGACAGCTATCAAGCTCGCTGCACTCATGAAGGAAGCTGGTATCCCGGACGGTATATTCAATGTCGTCACCGGCTACGGTGAAGCTGTCGGTGCCCCACTCGGCCTGCACATGGATGTCGCCTGCCTGGCATTCACAGGCTCAACCGAAGTCGGTAAATATTTCCTCCGCTACTCTGCCGAATCGAACATGAAGCTAGTGTGGTTGGAGTGTGGTGGCAAAAGTCCAAACATCGTTTTTGCGGACACCGAAAATCTGGATCTGGCAGCAGAGCTTGCCGCTCGAGTTTTCTACAACCAAGGTGAAGTCTGTTCTTCCCCAACGCGCCTGCTCGTTGAGGAAAGCATCCATGACGAGTTCGTTAGCAAGGTCGTGAAATACGCCGAAGCCTACGAACCAGCAGACCCTCTTGCACCAGAAGCACTCATGGGTTCGATGGTAGAAACACTGCACACGCAGCGTGTCATGAAATTCGTTGAGCAAGGAAAGAAGGAAGCAACACTCACCTATGGCGGCGAGCTGGTTTGTATCAATGACAGCGAAAACTTCATCCGCCCAACCATCTTCACCAACGTCACAAACGAAATGCAGGTCGCACGTGAAGAAATCTTCGGCCCTGTTCTCAGCATTCTGAAATTCAAGTCTGAAGAAGAAGCCGTAGCCATAGCCAACGACTCGATCTATGGGCTGATGGCTTCTGTGTTCACGTCCAACCTGTCCCGGGCACACCGCGTTGCCGAAGCACTCAAAGCCGGCACCGTCACGGTGAATACGGTCGACATGATTTCTCCTTTGGTGCCATTTGGTGGGGTCAAGCAATCCGGTAACGGTCGCGACAACTCGCTGCACGCTTTCGAAAAATACTCAGCACTTAAAACCACCTGGATCAAGTATTGAGGTAATGGCCATGAACAACAATGAAACTATCGTGGTCATCGGAGCTGGGCAGGCAGGCTTCCAAGTCACTGCCTCGCTTCGTCAGAGTGGCTTTAAAGGTCGACTGGTGATTATCGGTGATGAGTCCAACATCCCTTATCAGCGCCCTCCACTTTCCAAGGCATACCTTAAGCATCAGGCGGATGAAACCTCCATCCAATTGAGACCTGCTGAGTTTTACTCAGAGAACGACATCAAGCTGGTTTGCGGCGATACGGTTGAACACATCAACCGCAAACTCAAAACGGTGCTCACCAAGGGTGGAAGGTCATTCAATTATGACAAGCTCGTTCTGGCCACGGGGACGCGCCCGCGTGAACTGACAATCGAAGGTTCTAACCTGCAAGGCGTCCACTCGCTGCGCTCTTTTCTACATGCCGCAAACCTGCGGGATGACATCAGCAGCAATCAAAACATCGTCATCATCGGCGGTGGATTTATCGGCTTGGAAGTGGCGGCTTGTGCGGCAGGGCTCGGTAAAAACGTGACGGTGCTTGAGTATTCGTCGCGTTTGATGGAGCGAGCAGTTTCCCCGGTTAGCTCAGAGTTCTTCAAAAGCTATCAGCAAAGCATCGGCGTAAATGTCGTCACCGGTGCCCGCATCACGAAACTTACCGGTTCGGAACGCGTGCAGCAGGTGCATCTGGAAAATGGCGAAACAATTGATTGCGATCTGGTTCTCGTCGGTGTCGGTGCACTGCCCAACATTGAACTGGCACAAGCCGCTGGATTGGATTGTGACAACGGAATCCTGGTTGATGAGTTCGCCGTGACCTCTGACCCAGACATCCTCTCAGCTGGCGACTGCACCAATCACCCCAATCAGTATGCCGGTGGCCGATTCCGTCTGGAGTCGGTTCAGAACGCTATCGACCAGGCCAAAGTGGTCGCCTCCACGCTTCTCGGACAGCGCGTTGCCTACCACATCGCACCTTGGTTCTGGTCGGATCAAGGCGAGATAAAACTTCAAACTGTCGGCCTACCTATTGGGACGGATCAGTACGTTGTTCGCGGAGACCTGGAGCAGCGCAAATTCAGCGTTTTCCATTATCGCCAAGGAAAACTGATCGCGGTTGAAAGCATCAATTCCGCTGGCGACCACATGGTTGCGCGAAAGCTGATTACGGCAGGCATCAGTCCGATTCCAGAGAAGGTTAGTGCTCTGGATGTAGAGCTGAAATCACTCCTGGCCAGCTAATCCCCGAGTTCCATTTTTCATCTCTCCGGACACGTACACATGAGCGAAATGATCAAAGTTATCGCGCCTTTTGATGGCAAAGAAATAGCCGAAATCCGCGCAAATACAGAACAAGAAATCGAGCAGGCGATTGCAACTGCCCATGATTTGTTCCGCAATCGTAAAGGCTGGCTGAAAAAGGCTGAGCGAATCGAAATCTTGCGTAAAGCTGCGACATTGATTGGGGTGCGTCGTGAAGAGCTGGCGCGCATCGTTGCTCAAGAAAGCGGAAAACCGCTTAAAGATTCGTTGATCGAAGTAGACCGTGGCATCGATTGTCTGCACATCTGCATCGAAGAAATCCGAGGCAAAGCCGGTTCCGTCATTCCCATGGACTTGAACGCAACGTCGGCCGGCCGTATCGCCTTCACACAGCATGAGCCTATTGGTGTCGTGGTGGGCGTTAGTGCGTTCAACCATCCGTTCAACCTGGTCGTTCACCAAGCTGCCCCTGCCATCGCTGTGGGGGCACCGGTAATCATCAAGCCAGCGGTAAAAACGCCGATGAGCGCCTACGCGTTCATCAATATTCTCTACGAGGCAGGCCTGCCTAAAGCCTGGGCCCAAATCGTTTTGCCGAACAGCAACGATCTCATCGTTAAGCTTGTCGCTGACTCCCGAGTAGGCTTTTTCTCATTCATCGGTTCGGCTGCAGTGGGCTGGATGTTGCGCTCCAATTTGGCTGCCGGCACCCGTTGTGCATTGGAGCACGGCGGTGTAGCACCTGTGATCGTTGCCGAAGACGCCGATCTCGAAATGGCTCTTCCGCGTTTGGCCCGTGGTGGTTTCTGGCACGCCGGACAGGCCTGCGTATCTGTACAACGCGTTTTCGCAGATCGAAAAATTGCGAAGAAGGTTGCACAAGGACTCGCTGAGCTGGCATCTAAAGCAATCGTTGGAGACCCCCTGTCTCTTGATACTGACGTCGGCCCTCTGATTTCACACAGCGAGATCAATCGAATCGATCAGTGGGTTACAAGCGCAATCGATGGCGGCGCTCAACTCATCTGCGGTGGTGAGCGCATCTCGGATAGCTGCTACAGCCCTACCGTTCTCCTCGATCCGCCGAAAGATTCCGATGTGATGCGCAAGGAAGTCTTCGGCCCGGTCATCTGTGTGTACAGCTACGACAGCCTCGATGAGGCACTGCACGAAGCAAATTCCCTGCCCTTCTCTTTCCAGGCAGCCGTGTTCACTCAGAACGTGGATACCGCCCTGTACTGCTACCGGCACCTGGACGGGACTGCGGTGATGGTTAACGAAAACACCCTATTCCGAGTCGACTGGATGCCTTTCGCAGGCGCCCGACACTCAGGTCATGGCGTGGGTGGCATTCCTTACACCATGCACGAAATGCAGATCGAAAAAATGATGGTTTGGCGCTCCGACGTACTGAATTGAGAAATGGCGATGACTAACAAAGACCTTTTGACCCGACGCGACCGTGCACTCCCTCGCGGTGCCGCGACTTCCCATCCTGTATTCGTCCAGCGTGCCGAAGGCAGCGAACTCTGGGATGTTGAAGGCCAGCATTACGTCGACTTTGCCTCGGGTATTGCCGTGAACAATACCGGCAACCTGCACCCAAAAGTGGTTAAGGCAATTCAGAATCAACTCACGCAATACGCGCACATCGGTTTTCCAGTGATTTCTTGCGAACCGTATGTGCAACTCTGTGAGCGACTGAACACGCTCGCTCCAATTGAAAATTCGAAATCCGTGCTTTTCACCACGGGCGCTGAAGCCACTGAGAACGCCGTCAAAGTTGCTCGTTTTCACACCGGTCGCCAAGGCGTTGTGACTTTCACCGGCTCGTTTCACGGTCGGACACAACTCGCACTCGCGATGACAGGTAAGGTTCTGCCACTTCGCTCGGGTGTGACGCCATCACAAGCAGGCATTTTCCAGGTGCCATTCCCGATCCCCCATCACGGGACGTCGGAAGAGGAAAGCTTGCGAGCGCTCGATCACCTGTTCCGCGCGAGCATCGCTCCGGATCAGGTCGCTGCCATCGTGATTGAGCCGGTTCAGGGCGAAGGTGGTTTCTACCAAGCGTCGAAACCGTTCCTTCAGCGCCTGCGCGCCATCTGCGATCAGTATGGAATCTGCCTCGTTGTCGACGAAGTGCAATCCGGATTTGGTCGCACAGGCAAGTTCTTCGCTGTCGAGCACGCGGACATTGAGCCCGACCTGATCTGTGTTGGTAAAGCTATGGGCGGTGGCTTGCCGCTCGCTGGCTTGATTGGTCGTGCCGAAGTGATTGACGGCCCTCCACCAGGCTTCTTGGGCGGTACCTTCGCGGGCAACCCACTGGCCTGTGCCGCTGCAAACGCAGTGCTCGACGTAATTGAAAGTGAACAACTGCTCCAGCGCGCCACGCAGATTGGCGAGCGGATTCAGGCGTTCCTGGCCGACCTCAAAAACAGCACCGATTCAACTGTTCTGCCGATTGGCGATATCCGTGCTCTAGGCGCAATGGTCGCCTTTGAAATTGTCACCGAGCTCGGTTCGAACACTCCGGACGCGGAAGCAACCAAACGCGTTGCGACTACCGCTCGAGAGCTTGGTTTGCTGTTGCTGCCGTGCGGCTACTACGGCAACACCATTCGCGTCTCCACACCTCTGAACATCAATGACGACATCCTGGAAATCGGACTTTCCCGCCTTGCCTTGGCGATGAAGGCTTAACTCCATCCAGTCGAGATAATAAAAATGGTCAAGATTACTTTCGTGCAACCTGATGGTTCCTCCGTCGACGTAGACGCAAAAGTTGGCGGCACCGTCATGGAGGCAGCGGTCAACAACCTGGTCAAAGGAATTGAAGCTGATTGTGGCGGCTCGTGCGCGTGCGCGACCTGCCACGTCTACATCGCCCCCGAGTGGAGAGAAAAGCTCCAGGGCGCCGAAGTCATGGAAGCCGACATGCTGGAATACGCATATGAGCCGGATGCCAACAGCCGACTTTCTTGCCAGCTCAGGATCACTCCTGAAATGGAAGGCTTAGTCATCAATGTACCAAGTCAGCAAAGCTGATCTGGTCACATCACTGTTGGATAAAGAGGTACTCCTATGAACTTCAATCAACCCTTGGGCGGAAACCAAATGCCTCGCTTCGGTGGCATTCCGACCATGCTGCGTCTTCCGTCAGCGGAAACAACCGAAGGCCTTGACGCGTGCTTTGTCGGAGTACCGCTTGATATTGGCACCTCCAACCGCTCAGGCACTCGAATGGGGCCACGTAGCATTCGAGCAGAGTCGTGCCTACTACGACCGTTCAACCTGGCAACCGGCGCGGCGCCTTTTGAAAGTATCCAGGTCGCAGACATCGGTGATGTCGCAATCAACACATTCAATTTGCCTGACGCGGTCAGACGTATCGAGGAATCGTACGACATCATTCTTAAACATGATGTCGCACCTCTCACGCTCGGTGGCGATCACACCATTACCTACCCAATTCTTCAGTCAATTGCGAAGAAGCATGGGCCAGTCGCGCTCATCCATATCGATGCGCATGCTGATGTTGGCGAACACATGTTTGGTGAACGTATCGCTCACGGCACGACCTTTCGACGTGCCTATGAAGATGGCTTGATCAACCCGAACCTCACCTTCCAGATTGGATTGCGAGGTACTGGCTATTCACCAGATGACTTCAATTGGTCGCGAAGCAAAGGGTTCACCGTCGTGACTTCCGATGAGTGTTACGGCATTTCCTTGGAGCCTCTGATGAAGAGCATCCGAGAGAAAATCGGTGATCACAAAGTCTACATTTCCTTCGATATTGATGGGCTCGATCCATCGGTAGCACCGGGCACTGGCACACCCGAAATCGGTGGCCTAACCGCCTATCAAGGTCAACAAATCGTACGCGGCTGCAAGGGGCTGAATGTCATCGGCGGCGACGTGGTTGAAATATCACCGCCCTATGACCAATCCGGCAACACCTCTCTGCTTGGTGCAAACCTTTTGTTTGAAATGCTCTGCGTACTGCCGGGCGTCAAATATCACAACGTCTAATAAAAAACATCTGTAGGTATAAGTCCATGAGCCGCATTGATGTCGATAGCATAAACTTGGCCGATCTCAACTTCTGGAAGCGCCATGATCGCGAGGAAGCTTTCGCAGCCCTTCGGGCCAATAAACCAGTCACTTGGAGCGAGTTCCCTGAAGGATCCCCAGAGTACGGAAGCGAAGGGTTTTGGTCGGTTACGCGATACGACGACGTTGTCGCCGTGAGCGGCGATGCAAAAACCTTTATCAGCGGACAAGGAACCATCCTTGGCGATCAGAGTGTTGAAGAGGCGCATCAAGAGGGCTGGTTCCTCAACATGGATGCACCACAGCACTTCAAGCTCCGCCAGGTCGTTGCTCGCGCCTTTTCTCCACAAGGCGTGGCCAAAATGACGGACGCAGCTAAACGCTATGCCGTTGAAGTAGTAGCAGCGGCGAAGGAGCGTGGCGAATGTGACTACGCCCGAGACGTAGCCCAAGCATTTCCAGTGGAAGTTGTGTGTGACTTCCTCGGCGCACCGAAAGAAAACCGCAAACGTCTACACGAACTCACCGTCACTGCACTGGCAGGCGACACCCTAGGTGAAAATGCAATCCCAGCTATCACCAGCGCTTTTGCTGAGCTCAATGACTATGGGCGTCAGCTCGCGGTAGAAAAGCGTAAGAATCCAGGGGACGACATTCTTTCGCTGATCTTGGCTGCCGAAGTAGAAGGCAAGAAGCTCAATGACGTAGAGGCCGGCTACTTCTTTCAACTGCTGGTGACTGCGGGCATGGAGACCACCGGTACTGTGGGTGCACATGCAATGAAGTGCTTCCTCGAGTTTCCGGATCAGATGAAGATCTGGGCTAACAACCCGGCTGCAGTTGCGGTGACAGGGTTTGAAGAACTGGTTCGCTGGGTAACTCCAGTCATGCACATGCGCCGCACGGCGACCCGTGATACTGAGATCAATGGCCAACACATCGCTGAAGGTCAGAAAGTCGTCATGTGGTACAACTCGGCTAACCGCGATGACAGCAAATTCGAAAACCCTAATAAATTCGACGTGCTTCGTTCACCGAATCCTCATCTCGGTTTCGGGGGTGGCGGTCGCCATACCTGCCTGGGTGCACACCTCGCACGACTCGAACTGCCGTTCTTGATTGCGGAGACTCTCAAAGAGTTTAAGAACATCGAATTGACTGCAGAACCAGAGATGATTCCGTCCCGTTTCATCAACGGAATTGCCTCGCTTCCTATCCGTTTTACTGCAGCCTGAGGAAAGACCATGTCATTTGCTAACAAGCGTTATGTCGTAACTGGCGTGTCCTCTGGTGTGGGTAATGCGACTGCCAAACTGCTCAAGGCTGCAGGCGCAATTGTGGTGGGCATCGATGTAAAAGAAGTCGCTGGCGCCTGTGATGAGTTCATCCTCTGCGACCTGTCGAACCCAAGCTCCATTGATGAGGCAGTAGCCCAGATCATTGAGCCAATTCATGGCTTGGCCAACATCGCGGGCATCCCGGGAATTTTCCCAAGCGAGTTGGTCTTCAAGGTCAATTATCTTGGCCTACGCCGTCTGACAGATACTTTGCTTCCAAGACTTGAAAGCGGTGCCTCAGTAGTTAACTGCGCATCTACAGCTGGTGCAGGTTGGCGAAACCGCAAAGATGCGTGTGTTGAGATTCTGAGTGAAAGCGACTGGGAGGACAGTCTGCGCGCGTTCAAAGCAATGGACATGAACGCCATCACTACCTACGACTTCACCAAGGAAATTGTCATCCTCTACACCATGCTGATTTCAAGCTCTCAGCGACACAGGGGTGTTCGCGTCAACTCCATCAGCCCTGGTGCGGTGCAGACCCCCATTCTGCAGGACTTCTACAGCACCATGGGCACGGAGCTTTTGGATGGTCTAAAGCAACAAGCCGGTGGTCGTGATGCCTATCCCGAAGAAATTGCCAACGCCGTCTTGCTCATGCTCGATCCGAAGGGCTTTTGGGTCAACGGTACGGATCTGATCGTTGATGGCGGTGCTGAGGTTTCAATGAATCTTGGCGACCTGGCGGCTGCTCCTCTGCCGTTCAACTAAACAAGTCTGCCTAAAACTTAGGGCTGGAATTATCCAGCCCTTTCAAGCCTGTGAGCGGTACCAAAATGAACAACAACCTTCGCACACTTGCTCAAAAGGATATGAATAGTCAGCTGCATTCTTACACCGACGCTCGTATGCACGAGGAAATCGGCCCTCTGGTAATCGACAGAGGCGAAGGAATCTACGTATATGACGACCAGGGTAAGCAATACATTGAGGCCATGTCTGGTCTGTGGAGTGCAGCCCTCGGCTTCAACAATGAACGCCTAATAAATGCAGCAGAGAAGCAACTGCGGACTCTGCCCTTCTATCACACGTTCAATCATAAGACGCATGCTTCCAGTGTGTTGCTGGCGGACGAATTGATTCGTCTGGCCCCTGTTCCTATGAGCAAGGTGTTTTTCACGAATTCGGGATCAGAAGCCAACGACACCATCGTTAAGCTGATCTGGTACCGAAACAATGCCATTGGTAAATCGGCCAAGAAAAAACTCATAAGCCGCTTGAACGCATATCACGGTGTAACCGTCATGAGCGCAAGCCTTACGGGGTTGCCAGGTAACCACAAAGGCTTTGACCTGCCGCTACCAAACATTTACCACCTGACGTGCCCCCATCATTATCGCAATAGCCGACTAGGTGAAACCGAAGAGCAATTTTCGGATCGGCTTGCCGCAGAGCTGGAAAGTTTGATCCTTCGCGAAGGGCCTGAGACAGTCGCCGCATTTTTTGGCGAGCCATTGATGGGTGCCGGTGGAGTGATTGTTCCACCACGCACCTACTGGCAAAAAATCCAGGCTGTTTGCAAAAAATACGACGTCCTCTTGGTAGCCGACGAAGTGATTTGTGGCTTCGGTCGAACCGGTGCGATGTTCGGCTGCGAGACCTTCGATATTCAGCCAGATGCGATGATCCTTTCAAAGCAGCTTTCGTCTTCCTATCAGCCTATCGCTGCAGTGCTGATCAACGAACGAATCTACCAAGGCATCGCTGACCAAAGCCATATCTATGGCAATTTGGGGCACGGTTTTACCGGCTCTGGTCATCCAGTCGCAACCGCCGTTGCCCTAGAAAACCTGAAAATCATCCAGGAAGACAATCTCGTTGCCAGAGCTCGTGACCTTGGCCAGATGCTGCATGCGAGCCTTAGCCAATTCACGAGCCATCCACTCGTAGGTGAGATTCGCGGCACCGGCCTGATTGCGGCGGTTGAGTTAGTGACTGATAAGCAGACTAAGGCTCCCTTCGCAGCTGTTGGGCATCTAGGTCGCAATCTCGCCGCGCGAACGCAGCACCACGGAATGATCACAAGGAACATTGGAGATGCAATCGCATTCTGCCCTCCGCTCATTACAACAGAGAAAGAAATCGGATTAATCGTTGATAGGTTTTCGATGGCGCTGGATGACACGACCAAATGGTACAGCGACCAAGAGAGTCGTTAACCCGAATTAGCTGGTGGCACCAGGCACCAGCTATGTTTTGCCCCGGCACACTCGGGGCTTTTTTCTCTGTCTAGGCGTAGATACCAACGTCTAACGCCGTAATCCATATAAGAAAACAGTTATATGCGGACGGCGTTTTATAATGAAATCCAGAGACACATTTTGTGTGGTTTATACTGTTTTACGCAGGCCATCTGGTTGGCCAGTAAGGCTTTATTTTGGCCAACCTTGCCATATCCCACTTGTGGCAGGAGGCGCAAAATACCAATCAGACTTCAGATCTACGCAAAATTTGTTGCTGGAGCATTACGGAATAATAATAAATAGCACGATGCTTATGCGATAAAATTAGTGCCGCCAGTGTGCGCGGACATCCTGTCAAATGTGTCATTAGTTTTTGACATATAATAAAAAATCAGAGGATGTGTTATGAGTACTGAAAACCAACACTATCAGGCAACCAAGCTACAACAGTTTGCCGCACTTTTACTTCCATGCTACGCATATATTGCCATGCTCGGAATCCCGATGTCGTTCAGCGGAATTATTGATGGATTTACTGTAAGTGCCGCAACTGCTACGGCAGCGACAACTGCAGAAATTATCTGCATTTCCATCGCATCGCTCTTCGTATCTCTAGTGCTCAGCCATCTTCGACCAAGAACAACGATAGTAATAGGTGTTGTACTTGCTATCGTAGGTCAGGCGCTCACCATTCAGACTACTGAATTTTATAACGTGGTCTTCTATCGTGGCATAACTGGCATTGGTGAAGGTCTATGCATTGCTATTGGCCTGGCAAGTCTCGCGCAAATGAACGGCGGCACTCGTCTTCTTTCGTACGCAAGCGGACTGACGGCAGCGCTGACGTTAGCTGCTTTCCTAGCTGTTCCCTCGCTGCAAGCGACGATTGGCCCGAAAGCGATGTTCTGGTTCATGCTCGTAGGAGCAGTGATATGCCTGCCTCTCGCGTTCGCACTGCCGAACAAAAAAATCGACCGTCTGATCGAAAACTCCTCCATTGGAAACGCCTTTAACATCCGCAGTGTTTCTCTGTTTGTTCTCTGCTTACTCACCAGTATCGGTGCAAACACCTGCTGGCTGTACTTTGAGCAAGTAGGTGAGAGTGCAGGCCTAGATCTGGCTCAGGTGGGTGTGGTTGGCTCTGTAAGCATGCTCTGCTCAATCTTGGTACCGGTTGCTGCCAACCTGGTGTTCAACCGAGTCAAATCTGTATTACCTCTTCTGGTGGCGTGCCTTCTGATGGCTGTTACCTCCTACCTGTACGTAGTGCCGAACGCTTCCGTTTACTGGACGATTGGTATCACCATGACCTTCCTGTACGTCTTCCTGATTGCTTATGCACGCATGTATTCCGCCGATTTCGATAGCAGTGGTCGCTCAACCGCAGCGGTCGGTGGCGCAGACTCTTTGGGTATGGTGATTGGGCCGGTGCTGGCTGCTGTGACACTGAATCTCGACGCTGGATTCCGGCCTTTAGGTGACTTCGGAGTGGTGATGCAGTTGCTGTGTATTGTCCCGGCGCTGTTCATCTTCATGGCATACCGTTCCAAAACTCGACCCCAAGCTAGCCACTGAAATGAACTGAGCCCTGGTGAATACCGGGGCTTTTTTTACGGGAGGACGCAACTCTTTCAGCCTGCAGAAATTGTGCATTGATTACCTCCAGTGGAGACATCAGTCATGCTCATTTCTCGCATCCCTGAGTATCTGCATCGCAGCCTGAAGGTGCCGCTCTTCGGGGCCCAGTGCTGATAAAAAGGAAAAAACTGCGGCGGTTTCGTACCAGTAGGTGGCATGGCTAAGAGCCGGCCGTAGCGCATCCAGCTGGTCACTTGTGAGGGACGCAGCGAATGCCCGTAGCCTGATCTCCGTCTGCTCACGACGTACATGGCATGGCCGGCACAATGCACGTAGCGCGCTGAGTGGGTACTCCCATGGCTCATAGGCCTGGCGCATGGTGGTGTAATAGCAATGATGGGCATCAAGTGGCTGTTTAACACCACAGTCCTGGCAGCTTTCTTTAGCTCTTTCTTTGACCAATGCTGCTTTTTTCGCCCAACGCGGGTCTCGTAGCTTGGTTGAGTAGCTGCCCGTGAGTCTTGAATAGTCATAGTCCTCTATCGGGTAGAAGCCCATCCACGAGTGTCCCAGTTCATACCAAAATCCAAATGACTCGACCAGATCATCAAATTCCTCGGTGTCACATCCTAAGTTCAACATCGTGTGCAACGTACTACCGTCAAAAACCAACACCAGCAAAGAGTCAGTTCCGTAGGTCTCACCTCTCGCTCTCCACTCATCGATGTCGATGAAGAATGCGTCACCAAGCATTTCCTCCTTGATCAACCATTCAGTGATTGCGGCGCGCATCCGCTCAAGGTTTAGCTTCATGTCGATCTGGACGAGCTGCATAGCTGAACTCCTCGTAAATGCTGCATCCGAAGGTACTCAGAACTCGTGTGGAAGCTGAATTGAGTGACAAATCCTACCATCCCGCAAGAAAAAAAATGGCGCTCACCGAGGGTGGACGCCATCTTCACATACAGATTTAAATTAGCGTTTAACGCCATGAAGAATTAAACATATCAACCAGCCAATTAATTACAGCAGACTCTTTAAGCTGATTATTTAAGTCTAGAAACGGCAGCGGTAATGAGACGAGCATGCTTCTCGTCTGGAAAGCGGGCTGGATCTAACAGAAATGAAACCAGCAACCCATCAGATATTGCGACAATAAAATCAACTTCATCTTCAAGTTCACCTTGAAGCTTAATCTCCTTATTCGCCACACCTTCGCTTATGTATTCGCGAATCTGTCTACGCGTAGCTTCATAAACCTCATGAAACTTACTTTTCAGCTTTGCGTCGTACGGAACCGCCGACCAAAACGATAATGAAATTATTGAGTCGATTTCACCTTCTGGGCTAGGTACCAATTCTTCGATAACAACACGAACCTTATCCACTGCACAGGTACACAGTGCAGCACGCTTCTCAATTCTAGCGTATGTATCCTCCGCGACAGCTTGAAAAGCAAAGTCGATGAGATCATCTTTATTAGAAAAGTAGTGCGCCAAGGTACCGCTGCTAAAGCCACCCTCACGAACAATCCCACGAATAGTGGTATTGGCAAGTCCATTCTTGCCAATGGATTTGAGCACCGCCTTGGTGATTTCTGCTTTCCGTAGTTCGTGATCGACTATCTTAGGCATGAGTTCCTGCAGCTTCCTTAGAAGGCATAAATGCGGGGAGAATGGCAGTCGACGTTGGAAAAATCAATCGATCCTGACTACCAACGCATTGCATGATCCCCCGCTGGTTAGAAGCCAATACGCCGTTAAAAACGACTGGCAGTTTTTCGTTCGTCCAATGCTCTTCATAGGCTTTCACCCTGCTCAGGAAGCAGTCCTTCCCCCGCTCAAGCGCCACCGTCATGCTTTGTATGCACCTGGTGCCTGGCCGCTCCATCTCTGGAAGGCACGTCGGAATCCAGCCCCGTCACAGAAACCTAATTTTTCGGCGATCTGATCCGTTTGGAGCTTCTCTTCCTTCAACATGGTTTTAGCCTTCTCAAATCGAACGTCATCCAGCAACTGCCGATAACTCGTTTTGAACACACCCAATTGGCGCCGCAATGTGCGTGACGAACAATGCATGCGTGAGGCAATTTCTTCTAATGGCAATGGTGCGTGCAACGTCTCAGCGATGATGGCTTTCACTTGGAATAGCCACTCTCGCTCAGCAGCAAATTCCCGGTTCTGCCTTCTGCATATTTCCAAGATTTCCAGATGGGAAACAGGATCGGCCAGCGGGAGAGCCTTGTCTAAATACTGCGCGGAAAAACGGAGATAATTCTTTGGTTGCTCGTTGAGCACGGTGCAGGTGAGCTGTTGAGCACATCGTTCACCGTGTTCGTCGCTTCGCTTACCTTCGAACCCGACACTCAAGAGCTGCAGCTCCTCGCCCAAAATATCGCTGCAGGTACGCTTGAAGGACGCTATCGCCAACTCCGCATACTCCGACTTAAGGTCGACGGCGCCGGTGTAATCACTGAAATTCAATCTGGCAATACCATCCGACTCCTCTAGCGAAATATTGAATCCGTTCGCTATCAGAGCCGGGAATTCAGCGGCTGCTGCCAATGCGGCTCTTAACGTGGGAGCGGTGAGAAACGCATACCCCAGCAAGCCGTACACCGACACCCTTGCTGCAAGGCCTATTTCGATACTGATGTTTCTGCCTGGCAACAACGCAACAACGTTTCGATAGACCAGATACTCGTCGGTAATTTTGACCTTGGTGGAAAGCTCATTGATCGTCTCCAGCGTCAAGCTGCTTCGCTGAAGCGCGAGTCGAGGATCAAGGCCTGCCTGCTCGACTTTTGCGACAAGACGGCTGGAGTGATGAACTGATGTTAACGAACAACTTCTCCAACTGCTCATAGACCACCCTTACGACCGTCATGAATTCAACGAGCGGTGGCTGGCCAAACACAGCCACCATGACCTCAGTGATTAACGCTTGGCGTTAGCCAGACGCAACGCTCTTTGATAGACCGGTTCATCGATCATCTTGCCGTCCACCGCAATGGCACCTTTACCTTCAAGTTTGGCCTGTTCGAACTCCGAGACGATCCTCACTGCCAGTTCGAGCTCATCTGAGGAGGGAGAGAAACCGAGATTCGTTGGCGCGACCTGACTGGGGTGGATTAGAGCCGCCCCCTTTAACCCAACTGCCCGTGAAGCACGTACTCTGGAGGCGAAAAGGTCGAGGTCGGAGTAGTCAGCCAATGATCCAACCAAACCCAGTGCATGTAGGTTGTGAGCAGCAGCGGCCATAGCAACCTGAGTAGCCGGGAGCGTGAGAACACTCTCACTAGGAGCAGTTTCCAATGCCGCACAATAGTCTTCTGACCCTAGAAGTAAGCCCTTGAGTAACGGGGACGCTTGTGCAATCTCATTGAGATTGAGGATGCCAATTGGGGACTCAATCAAAGCGATGATGACCGGTGTAAGGTCGTAATCATTACGGTAGTTTTGAATCAGATCAGCCGCAGCTTTCACTCGGAAGCTGTCATCACACTTAGGCACCAGGATTGCCGTAACCTGCGACAGATCTGCCGCTGCGATGTCTTTAACCATGTCTTTTAGCGAAGAATTCACTCGAATCACGACATCAATGCCAGCAGCTGCCACGCAATCGACTGACTCTTGTAGCGACTCGCGCGCAGACGCTTTCGAGCTGGGAATTACAGAGTCCTCCAGATCCAAAATGATCGCATCTGCTCCCCGCTTGATCGCAGACTGGATCAGCTTCGGATTGTTCGCCGGCACAAAAAGCATCGACCGCCAAGAGTAGGAACGAGACATCAGATAGCTCCTTCGCTGGCCAACGATTCAATCTCAGTTGCGGAGCAACCAAGCCATTCGAGAATCGATTTTGAGTGTTCTCCGACTGCGGGCACTGCATCCATACGCGGCTCGGACACAGCCCAACCACCAGGTGGAAGAAGAGCTGGAAACTCGCCAATCGGGCTCTGCACGTTCCGCCAGCGATTACGAGCTTTCAACTGAGGGTGATCCCACACCTCCGCCATGTTGTTGACTTGAGCATTAGCGATCTGCGCTTTCTCCAAACGCGCTATCACCTCATCACGCGTCATCCCAGCAAAGACTCCAGTAATAATTTGGGTGAGTTGCTCGCGGTTTTCATGGCGCTTGGAATTGGAGTGATAAAGCTCGGAATTAGCCAACTCTGGGGATTGAAGTACGTGCTCGCAAAAAGAAGCCCACTCTCTCTCGTTCTGCAGGCCGAGCATTACGGTCTTTCCATCTCCTGCCACGAAGGGGCCGTATGGGAAGATGGTAGCGTGCCCTGCCCCAGCTCGTGGAGGCTGCGATGCGCCCTCAAATGAGTAATAGAGAGGGAACCCCATCCACTCAACCAAGCTCTCCAGCATGGAAATCTCGAGACGTTGCCCTTTCCCGGTTTTTTCTCGTTCGAGAAGCGCTGCCAAGATATTGGTATAGGCGTACATCCCGGCTGCAATATCAGCGATTGAAGACCCTGCTTTGACTGGCTCATCTTTTGTGCCCGTCACCGAGACAAAACCGGCCTCACTTTGAATCAGGAGATCGTACGCTTTCTTGTCACGGTAAGGGCCACTGTCTCCATAACCGGAGATGTCACAAACTATGAGATCTGGGCGCTCTTTGGAAAGCTCCTCATAAGAGATGCCGAGACGTGCAGCTGCACCTGGAGCAAGGTTCTGCACCACGACATCGGCCTCCTCAAGGATCAACTTGCGAAGGAGCTGATTTGCTCGTTCGTTTTTGAGATCCAGGGTCAAGCTTTCCTTTGAGCGGTTCACCCACATGAAATGGGAAGACATACCGCGAACTCGTCCATCGTAAGCACGAGCAAAATCGCCGGTTTTAGGACGCTCCACCTTGATCACACGAGCGCCTAGGTCAGCGAGTTGGCGCGTAGCAAAAGGCGCGGCAATCGCGTGCTCAAGGGTGACGACGGTGATATCAGCCAGTGGTCTCATGGTCTCTCCAGTTTTTTGAAGTTGTTATGGGACTGGTCAAGCGAGATAGAGGGACGTTCCCTCTGTAGGGTCGCGAGGCAAAGCTTGAGCAGCCAGCTTCTTTTTAACACGACTGTTGTGTTATGAAAAGAAAACCGACGAGTGACCGCCTTTCCTGCCGAAGGATGCCTCCTGTGTCAGCCACGACCGGGGTGAACGAGCAGGCAAAAAAAAGCCAGGCACTGGGAGGCCTGGCAAAAATGCGCTTCTGTTGGTGCAAATTTTAGAAAGTCTTGCTCACGCCAACCAACAACCGTGCGGAGCATGACTCCTTGTCACCAATATTTGAGAGACACTCCGTTTCGGACAGATTCGTGTCGATGTAACTTGCAGACCAATCCAAGCCAACCCAATTCTTGGTCACCTTGACCTCCCACTCGTTATACGACTCCTCGGAGCTACCATCAGAAGAGAAAAATGCTGGATCCTTGTAATCAGCCACCCCGAAACGAAGATCTAAGCCGATATCATAAGGTAACGCTTTAGTGCCATAACCTATGTAGTTATAGGTGAAAACCTGGTCACCATAATAGTTATTTGAGTAGTACGTCCCAACCTTAAATCCATAAGCGGTCAAAACACCATACGCTTCCCCAGCGTTGAGAATTGAGCTTTTTGGGTAAGTATATTGAATATATCCGAGATCAAGATTGATATCGTCGCTTATTTTCCAATTGTATCCAGCGAGAAAATCATTTTCCGTCCGAGTATCTAGTCCATTGATGTCTACATTGGAAGCCCACACCCCAGCATACAATCCGCTCGAATGGGCAAGAATGGCAGAAGCTTGTACGGCAGGTTTTCGCTGAGTAAATGATATGCCCCTCATTGAATACTCGGAAAACGCGCCGACGGTTGTGATTAGCTCGAAATTATCACTCAATGGAATTGCCGATACAGATTGTGCAACACATGCGAAAGCCCCAGCAACAGCACACACAGCCGCCTTGTTCATACCCAGCCTCATGATTATTTTTATGGCAGAATGGATTAAATGAAATGCAATCGCAGATCCTTCGCAGCATCTCAGATGTTTTATGTTTAGCGAGCTGACTCCCTAGACTTGTCCTCCGGCAAACTCACCACGAACTGCCAGAGAATAAAGAAAAATCTCGAAAAGCTCTCTTACACACATAAAATCACCTGCTATTTTATATTTGTTATTCAAAGGAAATTAGATCTATGACATCGGAAGCTAATCCCGCGCATCACTGATCCATACCCTGAAACGATTGTTACCTACGCAACCGTGCTGTGATATGGCTGATTCGGCCAAAAATAAACCAGACAGGCCAAATTTCTGGTTGAATGATCGTTAATTGTTGAAGAGATGCCATCACAGACTTATAAAATCATGACATGCAAGATATGGCTTTTCACTACCAGTTGTGACTTGCATAAGCGATCAATACAGAGTTAAAAATTTCGATTGGGTTAAGCTTTTTGAGGACTACTAAGGCATGACCATACTCAATACATCTCTGCAAGACAGCGCAGCACCAGAAGGAATTTGCTACGGCTGCGGGAGCAGTAATCCACATGGGCTCCATATCAAGAGCTACTGGCATAAGGACGGTGTGCACGTCATGGCCGAGCACCTGCCTGATCCCAAGTTCTGCGGTTGGCCCGATCTGGTTTACGGCGGGATGATTGCGATGCTGGTTGATTGCCATTCCAGCTGGACGGCGATGGCCTATCACTACCGAGCTGAGCACCGTGAGCCCGGCACCGAACCCGGTATCACCTGCGTCACTGGAAACCTTGGCATCAAATTCATCAAACCCACACCAATGGGGATATCACTGACTCTGCGGGCCAAGGTTGTAGGCGATATCGGACGCAAGACTCGTGTGATCTGCGAGGTCTATGCCGGAGAGGTGCTGACAGCTATTGGTGACTCTATTTTTGTTCGAGTAAATACAGAGCTATTGGCAGCAAACGCCCATGGTCGCCAGGCTATTCCTGTGTGATTAGCGCCCCTACGTTCTAGGGGTAACGCTTAATTAAGCCCGGCCATTTGACCGGGCTTTTTTTTGGTTCTCACACCTTATGAACCGTTAAGCCTGAGCCATTGCGATGATTGCCCACATTAAACCGCGTGCCTGAGCAACTCCACTAACTGGGCATGCATTGCAGGATCACCACAAGCAACAACAGTTCCGCCATTTTGAGCAGTCCTGCCATCCCAGGCTGTGATCACTCCACCGGCACCTTCGATAATCGGAATCAACGCCTGGACGTCGTAGGGCTGCAGACTAGCCTCGATAATCACATCTACGAATCCTGAAGCGAGCATGCAGTACGCATAGCAATCACCGCCGAAGCGAGCCAATTTCGCTTGGCTTGCCACAGATTGAAAAGCCTCTCGACGCACTGGTGTCTCGAACATATCTGGTGTGGTACACATCAGTGTTGCTGAGGAGAGACCTTGGCACTGGCGTGTTCTTAGCTTCGTCCCATTACACCATGCACCATCCGGACTGCCTATGTAGCGCTCACCCGTGAAGGGTTGATTCATCACTCCGAGCACAGGGCGCTGACCATCGTTGAGGGCTATTAGCGTTCCCCATAGTGGCAAGCCGGTGATGAAAGCTCGGGTACCATCGATAGGATCGAGCACCCAAGTCAGCTCGCTGCTGCCTACGATTGAGCCTTCCTCCTCGCCAAAGATGCCGTGTGCGGGATACCGAACCTGAATCAGTTCGCGCATGGCTCGTTCAGCAGCCTTATCGGCTAAGGTGACCGGATCGAAGACACGACCGCCCTTATCCTCCACATCAAGCGTTGCTCGAAAGTACGGCTGAATAGCTACAGCGGCAGCTTCGGCTAGCTGCTCGGCGAAGGCTTGATATTCAGCAAACTGACCTGCGCTGACGGACATCAACGATTACCCGATTTAGCGAAAAGACTTGAATCTTATCTTAGGCAATTCATAAGTCCACCTCACCGGATCATCCCCAACAAAAAAGCCCTCGCGGGCCCTTTTGTACTCAAACCAAGATCACTTGGTTAGCCAGATTCCACGGTGGCGGAGCCGTACTGAGCCTTCCATTCCTTCAGTGTTTTGTGGTTGCCGCCCTTGGTTTGCACGACTTCGCCGATTTCCTGATTTTTGTACACCTTCATATGGCGAGGTTTACGGCTGCCAGCTTTGGACTCGAGGGTTGGAGCGCGACGCGCCGGACTGCGGGTTGATCACGTCTTTCAGGCTGTAGCTGTACTCGCCCAGATCTTTCTGCTGACCTACCATCGTTCCGAGGACAAGCAGAACTGAGAGTTGCTCAATGAGAAAAGCGCCGCAGGCATTGAGGCCCTTGTTGATGAACTTCGGTCGTCATCAATAAGCGAATTTTACTTCTCGATACATCGGTACAAACTATCTTTAACAGAAGGGTTCCAAGGCTGTCTGAGCCTGCTGGCCCGATGATTTCAATCTGTCTTTTGCCAGATCGATGTCACGCTTTTCCGTCTTTTGAGTGGTCTACTTGAACGCGAGCAAAAGGGAAGAGATCGTATGCGTTGCGCAAACTGCGGATTCGAGAATCCCTCCGGGGCCAATTTCTGTGAAGCGTGCGGCGCCAGCCTGTCACGCAACTGCCCGCGCTGTGGCCACGAGGCGGGCCTTTCCGCCAAATTTTGCAGTGAATGCGGCGCGCCGCTGACCGATGCATCTGCTGCGCCATCACCGCGCCCCAAGCCTGTTTCAGAGCCCTCTCCCGCGCCCATTCAATACACGCCCCACCACCTTGCCGAGCGCATCCGCGCCGAACAGGCGGCCATGGAAGCCCGGGGTGAGACCGCCGGTGAGCGCAAGACCGTCACGGCACTGTTTGCCGACATGGCCGGTTCCACGGCGTTGATTCACGACCTCGATCCAGAAGAGGCCCACCGCCTGATCGAGCCAGTCATCGCGCTGATGATGGAAGCCGTCCACCACTACGAAGGCTACGTGGCCAAGACCCTGGGCGACGGCATACTCGCGCTGTTCGGAGCCCCCATCGCACATGAGGATCATCCGCAGCGAGCGCTGTATGCGGCACTGCGCATGCAACAGGCGATTCACCGCCATGGCGATCGCATTCGCTTGGAGAAAGGCATTCCATTGCAAATCCGCGTCGGCATCCATACCGGAGAGGTCGTTGTGCGTTCGATCCGCACGGACAATTTGCACACCGATTACGATCCGGTCGGGAACACGATCCACATTGCATCCCGGATGGAAGGAATCGCCGCACCCTCGTCGATCCTGGTGAGCGAGCCCACCTACAAGCTGGCGGAAGGTTATTTCGAATTCAAAGCCCTGGGGGCCGCCCAGGTCAAAGGCATTCCCGAGCCCCTTGTTGTCTACGAGGTGCTGGGTCTCGGCGCGTTGCGCACGCGCTTGCAACTGTCGGCACATCGCGGGCTGGCCAGGTTCGTTGGCCGCCAGGTCGAGCTCGACCACCTGCATCAGGCGCTCGAACAGTCCAAAGCGGGGCACAGTAAGGTCGTCGCGGTGATAGGCGAGGCCGGAGTCGGGAAGTCACGGCTGTTTCATGAGTTCAAGGAGCGCTCGCGGCGCGGCTGTTTGGTGCTGGAGACGTTCTCGGTGTCGCACGGCAAAGCCTTTGCCTATTTCCCGCTCATCGAACTGCTGAACAACTATTTTCAGATTACCGCCCAGGACGACGAGCGCCGGTGCCGGGAAAAGGTCATGGGCAAGACCCTTACACTCGAACGAAGCTTCGAGGATCTCGTGCCCTACCTGCTGTATCTGCTGGGTATCGGCGAAAGCAGTTCTGTGCTCTCGGAAATGGATCCTCAGATCAGGCGCGATCGCACCTTCGATGCGATCACTCAACTGCTGGCGCGCGAGAGCCGCAATCAACCGATTGAACTGCTGTTCGAGGATTTGCAATGGCTGGACTGCGAGACCGAATCATTCCTCGCGTACTTGATCGACCACTTGGCGAGCCCCCCGATCCTGCTCCTCGTGAACTACCGGCCCGAGTATCAACCTGTGTGGACGCGCGCGAGTCATTGCAGCCAACTGCGGCTCGAACCGCTGGGCCCAGCCGAAGCCCAAGGACTGCTGGCGACCCTGCTTGGGGACGATCCCACCCTCTCCCCTCTCAAACAGCTCATCCTGGATAAGACCGAGGGCAACCCTTTCTTCATGGAAGAAGTGGTGCAAACGCTGGCGGAGGAAAAATTGCTGCTTGGTGAACCCGGTCAATATCGAATCGAGCAAACTCCGGCTGCGCTGCATATTCCCACCACTGTGCAGGGTGTACTCGCCGCCCGTATCGACCGCCTCCCCGTTGCGGAGAAGGAATTGCTGCAGATCCTCGCCGTTATCGGAAAAGAGTTTCCGTTCAGTCTGATCCAGTGCATCTGTGATGGGCGGGACGCTCGGCTGGACGAAGACTTGTGCGATCTGCTCGCCCGGCTGGAGGCTGCGGACTTCATTTACCAGCGGCCCGCATTTCCGGAGGTGGAGTATTCGTTCAAGCATGCGCTAACCCAGGAGGTTGCGGGCCACTCGCTACTCACGGAGCGGCGTAGCGCGCTGCATGAGCGCACGGCGCAGGCTATCGAGGCACTGTTCCCCACTCGCATCGCGGATTACTGCAGCGAACTGGCGCACCACTATAGGCTGAGCGGCAATGTTCCGAAGGCCGTGGAATACCTGCACCGTACCGGGCAACAGGCCCTCCAGCATTCCGCCCATCTCGATGCAATGCGTCACCTCGGCGCGGCGCTGGAATTGCTCAAGCATTTGCCTGATACGCCAGCGCGTGCTCATCAGGAACTGACGTTGCTACTCGCCCTGGGGCCAGCCTTGATGGCCGTGCGAGGCTATGGTGCGCCCGAGGTAGCGGCCACTTACACCCGTGCACTAGCGCTGTGCGCGCAAGTAGGTGATGACTCGCTTTTCCCTACGCTGCTGGGACTGTGGAATTACTACGAGTTGCGTGCGGAATACTCCACTGCATGCGAACTGGCTGAACGATTGCTCAGCATTGCGCAAACTGCGCAGGATCCGGACTTGCTCGTGGATGCCCATGCGGCACTTGGAGAGACATTGTTCTTCCAAGGTGATCTGCGTAATGCCCATGACCATCAGGAGCAGGCGCGTGCCCTCTACATCCCAGACCGGCATCGCACACATGCCATTACGTACGGCCTGGATCCGGGCTACGCCCTGTCATTTTCGGCCTGGAGTCTTTGGTACTTGGGTTTTCCCGATCAAGCAAGCACGCGCAGCCGGGATACCCTTGCTCTGGACAAGAAGATTTCCCACCCGATTAGCTTGGCCTTCACCCTCTCCGCTACGTCGATACTCGCGCAGTTTCGGCACGACGTACAACTCGCCGAAGAGTGTGCAGATGCCGCCATTAAGCTTTCACTCGAACGAGGGTTTCCGTTTTCTTTGGCATGGGGGAATATTCTTCAAGGTTGGGCTCGCACCGAGCAGGGAAACATTGACGAAGGCATCGCTCAGCTAACCCAAGGTATCGCCAATTACCAGGCAGCCGGAGCAGAATTTGGATGCTCTTATTTTCTAGCACTGCTGGCCGCAGCTCACGGACGCGACGGGCAACCGCAGGCAGGATTGGATGCCGTGACCGACGCTCTGACTATGGTGAACAGAACAGGCGAGCACTTTTATGAAGCAGAGCTGTATCGCCTGAAGGGAACTCTTTTTCTCCAATGTCCGGGTGAAGACAGACAGGATTCTGCCGTGCAGCAGGAAGCGCTAGCATGCTTTCACAAGGCGATCTCGGTCGCTCGACAACAAGGTGCAAAGTCACTCGAGCTACGAGCCACAGTGAGCCTTACTCAGTTATGGAAAACACGAGACAAGGAGGCGGCCAGGCAAATGTTGGCCGACATCTATAGCTTCTTCACCGAAGGCTTCGACAGCGTTGATTTGCTACAAGCCAAGGCGTTGCTCGATGCATGGGCATCAAGCGGGGAGTGAACGATCGATAACGCATGGTGCTGAATGGAGCATCGGCGTGTCGTAGGCAAGCGCGTGACGGGACGAAGCGCCGCAGCAAGTTCCGATTCGTATCAGCTCCGACGAGGAGACCTCGAATGACCACGAAGAACGGAAAGCCTCGGGGCAGTGATGAGCGTAAGCCGGTCGCGCTGGCTTTGCAGGGCGGCGGCATGCACGGTGCGTTCACCTGGGGCGTGCTCGATCGGTTGCTCGAGGATGGCAGGCTTGCCATTGAAGGGGTGAGCGCAACCAGTGCCGGCGCGATGAATGCCACCGTGCTGGCTTACGGTATGCTGCAAGGTGGCGAGGCCGGGGCGCGCCAGGCGCTGCACGATTTCTGGTACGCCGTGGCGCAGTCCGCCGAGCGTCATAACCCGTTGCGCTGGATGCCATGGTTGAAAGGGACACACAGCTTCGGTCTGGACTATTCACCCATGTATACGTTTGCGGACATGGCACTTCGAATATTCTCGCCTTACCAGTTCAATAGCCGCAACTTGAGTCCATTGCGGGATGTGCTGGATAAACAGATAGATTTCGCAGCCCTGCGGAGCCAATGCCCGTTCCACCTCTATCTTTGCGCAACCAATGTCGAAACGGGAAAAATACGCATTTTCACGAAAGATGAGGTTTGCGCCGAAGCGGTACTCGCATCAGCCTGTGTGCCGACATTGTTCCAAGCGGTCACGATCGACGGACAGAACTACTGGGATGGCGGCTATCTGGGAAACCCGGCCATTTTTCCGTTGATCTACCACTGCAATACACGCGATGTGGTGATTGTCCATATCAATCCACTCGTCCGCCCAGGCGTACCCATTACAGCTGCTGATATCCTTAATCGCATCAGTGAAATCAGCTTTAATTCGTCGCTGATGCGTGAGCTGCGCACGATCGCTTTTGTCACCGACCTCATCCAGCAAGGCAAGGTCGATCGCAACGAGATGAAGGAGATGCTGATCCACTCCATTAAGTCAGACGAGGCAATGTGTGCGCTCAGCGTGTCCAGCAAGTACAACGCGGACTGGGACTTTCTTTGCGGGCTGCGCGACAACGGACGAAGCGAGGCCGAGACGTGGCTCTCGGAGAACTACTGCAATATTGGCGAACGGTCGAGTATCGACATCCGAAAGGAATTTCTTTGAACGCCGCCATAGGACAGGAAAGGTGATTGGCGTTGGCACGAACACTCGCTCTATGGGTGCGGTGTAGCACGTATGAGTGCTGCACGGTGTGACCGCCCACTACGGCAACGCCAGATCCAATGTCCCTCAATCTGCTACAAAAAAGGGCCCTCTCGGGCCCTTTTGTACTCAAATCAAGATCACTCGGTCAGCCAGGACTCCACGGTGTCGGAACCGTATTTCGCTTTCCATTCTTTCAGCGTTTTATGGTTGCCGCCTTTCGTTTCGACTACTTCTCCAGTGTGCGGATTTTTGTGTCACTTCACTTGGATAGGTTCGCGAGAGTCGGCTGTTGACGCGCGCACATCGATAGCTCAAACGTCAACCATATGATGTGCTCACGACATGCCTTCGCGTTGAGTTGACGACCTATAAATTACGCAACGCCTTGACCAATTCCTGATCGTTACCACCTAGGGCACTGGTGGCAATAGCTGCGTTTCGAAGCAGCATAGCAATCGCAGCATCCATCTGTTGTTTGTTGAAACGCTCGGCTGGGCCCGACAGGGTGAGAGCCCCCTTGAACTCATACCCTACAGCAAAGACCGGTACCGAAACCGACGCGGTTTCGGGATCCCGCTCTCCACTGGACGCCGCCCAGAACTGATTGCGTTCCTGCGCAAGAGCCGGGTCTTGCAACTTGCTGAAGGCTCGTAGCACTTTGCCCGAAGCTCCCGCCTGCAACGAAAAGCGCGCGCCCTCATGAATGGAGAATCGGACAGCACGCTTAGGCTCAACCCTGAACAGCACAACGCGACTGCCGTTATCCAGTACGTAAAATGATGAGGTTTCACCACTCTCTTCGGTAATCGATTCCAGGATCGGATAGATCACATCACGCAGGCGAAACGAGGTTTGATAGATCTGCGCCAGACGCAGTGGTTCAGGGCCCACTGCATAATTACCATCGGGAAGTCGCCGCACAAAGCCTGCGAACTCCAATGACGTTATGATTCGAAGAATGGTGCTTTTGTACAGCCCAGTACGCCTTGCAATCTCAGCCAGCGACAGACTGCTCTGGTCAATATCGAATGCCGTTAAAATCGAGAATGCCCGGTCAACCGCAGCCACACCACCCTCTGCAGCAGGATTGGAAGGCTCGACATCTTTGGGTTGTTCACTCGTCATGATCGCTCGCGGAAAAATAAAAAACGATGGAGTACGGTGCAAAAGCGAATGCCCGATAAGGGTGAACCTTACCCTTTGCCCCTATTAGCTGCCAAATCGTTTCACAACCAGCCCATACAACGTTCGCCTCAATGAGTCCCAACGATGGAACAACTGCTGACTAGACTGAAATTCTGAAGCCTCTTTCATTGACTGCTGCAGAAGGCAATGAATGAGGCATGGCCACAGGTTCGACTACGCTACCACTGAGCAAGCTCCTCCTATCAAGCGTCACGCATGAACAGACGAAGGGACATTGCCATCAAGGCCGCTACAAACACGATGCACCCCATCGCCATTAATCCAGCGCTGAATGAACCGGTAAAGTCTTTCAAAAAGCCCATCAGATACGGGCCTGCAAATCCACCAAGCGCACCGATGGAGTTGATCAAGGCAATCCCACCTGCTGCCGCCTGACCGGAAAGAAACTTGCCGGGTAAGGTGTAGAAGATGGTTTTGGCCGAAATCGTTCCAATCAGCGCAAAAGTGATACCGAGCAGTGCAGGAACCAAAGTATTCATCTGCATTGCCACTAATAGAGCAGTACCTGCCAGCAGCAAAGCCAGGATCAGGTGCAGGATGCCTTTGCCAGTACGGTCTACATGACGAGCCCAGATAAGCAGGCCAATAGTCGCGAAGAAATAGGGAATCGCCGCCACCCATCCAATCATGCTGACTTCAACCCCATGCCCTTTGAGCATTTGCGGCAACCAGATGCCGATCCCGTAGGAGCCGAGCGTGAAGCTGAACGTAATACAGCTGAGAATCCAGACCCGTGGGTCTTTGAGCGCGTCCTTGAAACCATGGTTTTTGGGGTGGCTGCGCTTCTCGTCGGCAAGCATCTCTTCAAGAACATTGCGTTCTTCAGAGGTGAGCCATTTGGCTTCAGCCGGACGGTCAACCATGACCTTGAGGGTGATCAACCCGAGGATGCAAGCTGGCAGACCTTCAATCAGGAACATCCATTGCCAACCAGATAGACCCCAGATGCCGTGCATCTGCAACAACCAAACGGACAGTGGCCCACCGACCAGAAACGAGATGGGGGTCGCTATGGTGAACCAGGCCAGCACCCGAGTTCGATACTGAGCTGGAAACCACAGCGTCAGAAAAAATATTACGCCAGGAAAAAAACCAGCCTCAGCAACTCCGAGTACAAAGCGCGCAATGTAGAAACTGTAGGGCCCAATGACCAGTGCTGTCGCAGCGGCGGCAAGGCCCCAAGTGATCATGATTCGAGCCATCCAAAGGCGCGCGCCGAAGCGGAACATTGCCAGATTGCTTGGAACTTCACAAAGGCAATACCCGACGAACATGATGCCTGCGCCCAGACCAAACTGGGATGCTGTCAAACCGAGCTGATCGGTCATCTGCAGTGCGGCATACCCCACGCTGGTACGGTCAAGGTAGTTGAAAAAATAAGCGAGTGCCAAAAGAGGTATCAAGCGCCAGGCGGCTTTGTGCAGGACACGTGTCTGCTCTCTACTCAGGACTATGGAGACAGGAGCGGACGATTCAGTTGCGGAAGTCGTGACGGTGGCCATGACGTGATCCTCGATATTGTTCTTATTGAAGCCGGCGGCTCAGTCATGCCGCCGGTAACACACCCTGGGATGACAAAAGCTCAGCCTTTAACAACACCGGCACTACGCAAAGCCTCAATATCGGCTGGTGCATAACCCATCTGGCTCAACAACTCATTGGAGTGGCTGCCCAACGCCGGCACGTTCAGGCGAGTGCCAAATCGTTGACCGTCCATCTCGAACGGAAGCATCGGCACTTTCACTGCCTCACCATCAGGCAGCGTCAGCTCAGCCATGCCACCTGATTGATTCAGGTGTTCATCTTCGAACAGATCTTGCGGACGCTGGATCGGCGAAAACGGTAATCCTGCCGTTTCACAACGGGCCATCACTTCAGCCTTGCTCATGCTGCCTAGGCGCTCGATAACCAGAGGCATGATCTGATCGCGGGCCGCAACACGCTCATTGTTCTGTTGCAGCGAAAGATCGGAACCGAGTTCGGTAAAGTCAAAAGCAGTGCAGAAGCTCTGCCATTGACTGTCGCTGACAACACCCAGGAACACCTGGTCATCATCAGAGGTGTTGAATACGTCATAGATGGCCCATGCGGAAATGCGGCTTGGCATCGGCGCTGCGGCTTTCCCAGTCACAACTTTTTGCATCATGTGCTGAGCCACTAGGAATGCAGAATTTTCGAACAAGCCAGTCTGGACAAATTGCCCCTGCCCAGTGGCATTACGCTGATGTAAAGCCGCCAGAATCGAGATCGCGCTAAACATGCCACCCATGACGTCATTGACTGAGGCGCCAGCGCGCAACGGACGCCCTTCAGGGCCCGTCATATAGGCCAGCCCTGTCATCATCTGCACCACTTCATCCAACGCCGTGCGGTGATCGTAGGGGCCAGGCAAAAAGCCTTTCATTGAGCTGTAAATAATGTCGGGCTTGATTCCTTTGACTTGCTCAAATCCGAGCCCAAGCTTTTCCATCGCACCTGGGCGGAAGTTCTCAGTCACCACGTCAGCGCTGGCGATCAGCTTGCGCACCGCCTCCATGCCCGCCTCAGTTTTCATGTCCACGGCAAAACTTTTTTTATTGCGGTTGTAGGTCATCCAGTAGCCAGCGCCGGATCCCATGAGACGTCGAGTGTTGTCACCTGCCGGAGCCGGTTCGACTTTGATGACTTCGGCACCAAGATCCGCGAGTACTAAACCGCAGGTTGGGCCCATAACCATATGCACAAATTCGATGACACGGATGCCGGCGAGCGGCAGGGCTTTTTCAGAAGTCTGCTGCATGCTCATGCATCCTTTTTCGCGTAATGGAAGTTCTTGCCGACGCCTGCGTCCGGAATGAAACCGTATAGCGGTTCACCGGGCAAACCCCGTTGCAGCCACTCACGGGCAGCCACCAAACGTTCGATATCGACGCCCGTGCGCAGCCCCATGGACTCAAGCAGGTACACCAAATCCTCAGTCACAATGTTGCCCGAGGCGCCCGGTGCATAAGGGCACCCGCCTATCCCGCCTTGGGAGGCATCGATTGTAGTGACTCCTACTTCTATCGCCGCTACGACGTTGGCCAAGCCTTGACCGCGTGTGTTGTGAAAGTGCGCACTGCCAGCCACCGTACCTACTGAGTCGCGCAGTCGGGTAAACAGGCGGCGAACCTGGGTTGGGTTGGCGTAACCGACTGTGTCAGCCAGGCCGACTTCGTCGACCCCCATCTCGGCCATCGTAACGGCCATGCGGATGACATCGTCCTCCGGTACTTCGCCCTGAATCGTGCATCCGAACACTGTCGACAGACCGGCTTCTATCTGGATATGCGGGAACTGCGTGTTACGCAGGGCCACTACAGAGCGCACTTCCTCGAATACCTGAGCGTGCGTCTTGCGGATATTCGACAGCGAGTGCGGCTCACTAACAGAAATCGGCATGGTGATTTTATGTACGCCGGCCTCGAAGGCCGCCTGCGCGCCTCTGAGGTTTGGCACCAGTGCGGTCACGAACAAGCCCGGTAAGCTACGCCCATGAGCGACTAACTGCGCGGCATCAGCCATTTGAGGCAAGAGCTTGGGCGAGACAAACGAGCCGATCTCAATTTCACGCAGACCGGCACTGGCCAGTGCTGATATCCATTGAAGCTTGAGTTCGGTCGGCATTGTGGCCTTCACACTCTGAAGCCCATCTCGTGGCCCCACTTCACTGATCAAAATGTCGATGTCGTTGTTGTTATGCATCGCTAGACCTCTTCTTGTTTTTTCCCCATGCCACACAGCTCGCTCGGAGAGGTGACATGAAAAAGAGCTTTCGTTCTACCTGACAGAATCACGTTCTATTTAAAATACTGCGATGCGTAACCATGGCTGTCAACAAAATCGTGATCAACGGCAGAATACATTCACGAGAGAACGCTTACGGGAGAGTCATCCGAAAAAACAGGCTTGACAGAAGGAAGCATATGGCCTGAAAGTTGTTCTAGCCATAAGAATCACGTTCCGCTGGATAGAACATAACAAAAAAAGGCTTGGACAGGCTAAACAGCCGCCACGTCTGTTTACACCGGAGACTGCCATGAGTTTTTACGCCCCTCCTCGCGTGCTGCCGACACGTCTGTTCAGCCAATTACCTGAAGGGTTCTGGCGTGACGGTGACTCCGATTGGGTAAGGGCGAACAAACCTGGACAGCGGGTCAAGAGCTTTTTGGAAGGGCCGTCCTTCGATCTCGAAGGCAACCTCTACGTCACTGACATCCCCTATGGGCGAATTTTTCGGGTTACACCTTCGGGTGATTGGCAGCTAGTTGTGGAGTATGACGGTTGGCCTAATGGCCTGAAAATTCACCAGGACGGTCGCATTTTCATTGCCGATTACAAGCACGGCATTCTTCTGTTAAATCCAGTTAATAGCAAAATCACGCCCTTCCTTACTCACCATCGTAGTGAAGGCTTCAAAGGTGTGAACGACCTGTTCTTTGATGACTTGGGTTTGCTTTATTTCACCGACCAAGGCCAGACCGGGCAGCACGATCCCAGCGGTCGGGTGTTTCGCTACGATCTGGATACACAGCAACTGACTTGCTTGATAGACAACGGCCCCAGTCCGAATGGACTCGTGATGGATATCGATCAGAAAGCCTTGTTGGTGGCGATGACCCGAGGCAATGCCGTGTGGCGCCTGCCCATTCAATCGGATGGCAGCACCACCAAAGTTGGCATATTCATGACCATGGCTGGAGGTGTCAGTGGGGCCGACGGCATGGCGCTTGATACCGAAGGCAATCTCTATATCTGCGATGCGGGGAATGGCTGTGTGTGGGTCACTGACCGGCATGCGGTGCCGTTGTATCGAATAGAGGCATGCACTGGAGGACGAACGGTGACCAACCTCGCATTTGGCGGGCCTGGTAATCGTTCCCTGCACATCATCGATTCTTCCACCGGCAGCATCCTGGTCGCGGACTTGGAACATTCGGGCAACCCCATGTTTTCCCACGCCACGACGTAATCCTTATGCGCAGCACTCCTTATATGCCCTCGTGCATATAGGCCCACTTCGTCCATAAAAAAGCCAAAAGCGCATGGGCCCCAGAAAACAATTCATAAAAATAAAGAGGAAAACATGCTCACTCTCCTTAGCTACGCAATGATCATCTGCTTCATGTACTTGATCATGAGCAAACGCCTCTCGCCTCTGGTAGCTCTGCTGCTAGTTCCGGTCGCCTTCGCTTCTATGGGCGGTTTCGCTACCCAACTAGGGCCAATGATGCTGGACGGGGTAAAGATGCTAGCACCAACCGGCATCATGCTTACGTTCGCAATCCTGTACTTCTGCATGATGACAGATGCCGGGCTCTTCAATCCCCTAGTCAAGTTGATCCTGAAAACGGTAAAAGGCGATCCTCGGAAAATCGTTTTAGGGACTGCGATTCTTGGACTTTGTGTCGGACTTGATGGTGACGGTGCGACCACCTACATCATCACCACGGCTGCGTTGCTACCTCTGTACCGTCTGACCGGAATCCGCATGCAAGTGATGGCAACCGTGCTGCTGATGACCATCGGGGTGATGAATATCCTCCCGTGGGCAGGGCCGTTTTCGCGCGCGGCAAGCGCCATGCATGTAGACATCACCGAGCTGTTCGTCGAGATGATTCCTATCATGTTCGCTGGTGCGATCTGGGTTCTTTTTTCTGCATGGTACTTGGGCCGCGTGGAGTACCGCCGTCTCGGAGTGGTTCAACTCGATGAAGAAGCCGCGCTGGAAGGAATGGCACATATCCGCATGAGAGATTGGAGATTCATTTTCAACTCGGCACTTACCATTAGCCTGATTGCAGCAATGATGATCAGCCTCATGCCGTTGCCGATCCTGTTCATGCTCGCCTTCGCCATTGGTGCTCTGGTCAATTTTCCAAAGCTCAAAGATCAGAAAGCAATGGTAGCGAGACATGCCGATAACGTCTTAGCGGTGACATTGCTGATTTTCGCAGCGGGGACATTTGTTGGAATCATGAGCGGAACAGGCATGATCAAGGCAATCTCTGCGAGCTTGATCTATGTGGTACCTGAGTGGGCAGGACACTTCATGTCCGTGTTTACGGCATTTCTCAGCATGCCGTTCACTTACGTGCTGACCAACGACGCCTTCTATTTCGGCATCTTGCCGATCCTCGCCGAGACCGCCAGCCACTACGGAATTGGTGCTCAGGAAATGGCCATCGCCAGCCTTATTGGTCAACCGGTACACCTGCTTAGCCCTCTGGTGGCCTCTACTTACCTTCTGTGCGGATTACTCGATTTGGACTATGGCGATAACCAACGCGTCTCCATGAAATGGATGATTGGTACCTGCGTTGTAATGTTTATTGCGGCTCTGCTCTTTGGCTCGATTTCCATCATAGCGAAGGCATAGAGCTGACCTCTGTCGCTGAGGCAATGTCTGCACCCTTCTCGCTCCAGAGCGATCTACGCTGGACGATGTTAGCGCTTGAACCCTACCGACTGATTGTGCCGCGTGAACTGCCGGGAGAAAATTGGTCAGCACTACTTTCCAGCCAACCGTTCATTCGGTATGACCGATCATCATTCGGGGGTAGACAAGTGGATCGCTTCCTTCGGCAGATGCATTTCACCTTGCGTGAAGTTTGCGAGCTGGATGAACTAGAGGCCATCATCAAGCTGGTTGAAAATGGTGTCGGTGTAGCTCTAGTGCCGCAGACAGCAACCCATCAGGTATGGCCCGTAGGTGTACGAGCGCTCGATCTCGGACAACACACCTTCCACCGCGATATCGGGCTCGTACATCGGTCTCGGCGGAGTTTTACCGAGCCTGTACGAATTTTGGCCCAACTTATCAGTGACCAGGTAAAGACCGGTTCTGAATAAAATCCACACAGCAAAAAGGGCCCTCGAAGGGCCCTTTTTGTACTCAAACCAAAATCACTTGGTTAGCCAGGACTCGACGGTCGCGGAGCCGTGTTCAGCTTTCCATTCCTTCAGGGTTTTGTGATTGCCGCCTTTGGTTTCGACGACTTCGCCGGAGTAAGGACTTTGGCAGCCCTTTACCGACCAAGCCCTAGGTGAGCTCTTTCTGGTTCCCGATCACGTATTTCGGTGTGAGTAATAAATCTTGCTCACAATCGTCCACTCTCCTTCGACCTTGAGTAGGTGGAAAAAATCAGTGAAGCGGAAACCCGAGAGGTTGTCGGTGTCAACTCTGGCGCTGGCCGTCGTGCCGACAATGTCGATGCTAACTGAATCGCCCCGGGTTTCGTAGACACCTCCATGCCT
>NZ_AKJL01000079.1 GCF_000282355.1 Pseudomonas sp. GM49 | reverse complement strand
GGCCAGCCAGGCCGCCGATTGTCCGGTGTGGCTCGGCCAGCCTGATTTGCTGGCGACCCTGTTACGCCAGGGTCATCAACCGCAATGGCTGCAATCTACCTGGGCCGGCATTACGCCGCTGCTGGCCGACGGCTTGCCGCGGCACTATCGGCTGACGCGTGCCGTTGGCATCTTCGGACAGGTCATGGCCGAGTACGTGCTCACGTATATGCTCGGTCACGAACGTGAAGTGCTGGCGCGACTGGTCAGCCAGGTCGAGCGCAAGTGGGACAGTCGCCATGGCCAGAGCCTGGCGGGGCGCAAGGTGTTGATCGTCGGTACAGGCGATATCGGTCAAAGTGTCGCGCAGTTCCTCGTGCCGTTCGGCGTCGAGTTGTATGGCATTGCGAGCAGCGCGCGGGAGCAGGCGCCGTTTATCGAAGTCGGTTCACTGGCGGATTTGCCGCGGCTGGTCGGTGAAGTCGATTACGTGGTCAATCTGCTGCCGAACACGCCGGACACCCACGATATCTACGACGCGGCGCTGTTCAAGCAATTCAAGCCGACCGGGCTGTTCATCAACGCCGGGCGCGGTGTGGCAGTGGTCGATGCGGATCTGGTAGACGCCTTGAAGGAAGGGCATCTGGCGGGCGCGGTGATCGACGTGTGCCGTCAGGAGCCATTGCCCCAGCGTCATCCATTCTGGACGGCCTGGGGCCTGCTGCTGACCGGCCACAGCTCGGCACCGACTTCGCCGTCGATGATGGTGAAGCTGTTTGTCGAGAACCTGCGGGCGTATCAGGCGGGAGAGGCGTTGCGCGGGGAAGTGGATTTCGATCGCGGGTATTGATTCACCACTGATTCTGTCTGGAGCAAAAACTGTGGGAGCGAGCTTGCTCGCGATGAGGCCATTAGTTTCAACATCAATGTTGACTGACTGGCCGCCATCGCGAGCAAGCTCGCTCCCACAATGTTTTTTGCAGTGGCTTAGAGGGTGAAGTCGCCTTCAGCCGCCAACTCGCTCAACGGACGACGCGGGCTTGGTTCTTCACGGGCTTGCAGGTAATCCGCCAGGCTCGCCTTGTCTCCCAGCTTGCCCACCGCTACCGCGGCGTGCAGGGCGTAGCCTTCAGGAATGTGCAGCTCCTTGCGGGTCAGTTCCTGGTCGAAGCCGGCCATGCCGTGGGTGTGCCAGCCGCTCAGGCTCGCTTGCAAGGCCAGGTGGCCCCAGGCGGAGCCGGTGTCGAAGGTGTGCCACAGGGCCGGGGTTTCTTCAGTGGCGCCAGGCACGGCGAAGGTGGTTTTGGAAATCACGATCACCAGGGCCGAAGCGTGTTGCGCCCAACTGCGGTTGAATTCGTTCAGCAGGCCCAGGTAACGCTCCCAATTCAGCGTATCGCGACGTGCGTAGAGAAAGCGCCAAGGCTGGGAGTTGTAGGCCGAGGGTGCCCAGCGTGCGGCTTCGAAGAAGCTCAGCAGGGTTTCCTCTGGAATCGTTTCGCCAGTGAAGGCGCGGGGCGACCAGCGATCGGTGAATTGAGGGTGAATGGCGTAATCGGCAACGCGTGGGTTGGCACTCATCAAGAGATTCCTTGCTACGTTTGAAAGTGAGGGGCGACGCAAAACCCTACTTGGCAGTGCAAAAACTGACAAGCCCGTTCTACCGACAGTCGCCAATGCTTGGCCCGCAGGGCTTCGGGCACTAGACTGGCGGCCTTTTCATCACCTGATGTCGATGCTCGAACCATGGCCGCCAAAGTAGAACCGTTCTGGATACGCAAAACCCTCGATCAACTCGATCAGGAGGAATGGGAGTCGCTGTGCGACGGCTGTGGATTGTGCTGCCTGCAAAAGCTTGAGGACGAAGACGACAACAGCGTCTATTACACGCGCATCGCCTGCAAATTGCTGGATCTGAAAACCTGCCAGTGCACGAACTATCCTGACCGTCGTGACTTCGTGCCGGACTGCATCCAGCTTACGCCGGGCAAGGCCGACGAATTCAAATGGCTCCCGCCAACCTGCGGTTATCGCCTGGTCAGCGAAGGCAAGGACCTGCCGTTGTGGCATCACCTGGTATGCGGCGATCGCGATGCCGTGCATCACGAGCGGATCTCACAGTCCGGGCGCATGCTCGCCGAAGGCAGCGTGCCGGAAGAGGATTGGGAAGATCACCTGATTTTCCGCGCAGGCTGATTGCCAACGGTTAAACGTTTCACGAAGGAGTGTGTATGGCTGTGGGATGGCGGCAGGCGTGGGTCGTTGGATTACTGGCCGTGAATTCGCCCGTCTGGGCTGCGAACAAGGTCGATCTGGATTATCACGTACGCCTGTTGCCGCAGAGCGATCAGGCCGAAGTGCGCTTGACGCTGGCTCAGGGTTCGGCGGTACGCAGCCTGGATTTCGACCTCGGCGACGGCAGCCACTACAGCGATTTCAAGGCCGACGGCCAATGGCAACTGACCCCCGGCAACGCGGCGCGCGGTGTCTGGCGTCCGGCTGCTGACAAGGCCAGCCTGACCTACCGCGTGAATATCAGCCACGGGCGCAAGAACGGCAGCTTCGACACGCGCATGACGCCAAACTGGGCGTTGATGCGCGGTGACGATCTGGTGCCCGCCGCCAAGCTCGATCAACAGGACGGCATCGAACTGGTTTCTCGTCTTGTATTCGAGCTGCCCGGTGGCTGGAAAAGCGTTGAAACCGCCTGGCCACGGATTGGCCAGAACAAATTCCGTATCGATAACCCGTCCCGACTGTTCGACCGGCCCACAGGCTGGATGCTCGCCGGCCAGCTCGGCAGCCGC
>NZ_AKJL01000078.1 GCF_000282355.1 Pseudomonas sp. GM49 | reverse complement strand
TGGCAACACCATCGGTGCCATTGGCCAGGGTGTAGGTCCATTGGCCGTTGCTGTCCACGGCGATCGAGCCAAAGGTGCCGGTATTTGACTCGGCAATACTCCAAGTGGCGGTGGCATCGTGATCGATGTCAGCCGAACTGAACTGGCCGCTGACGCTGAGCTTGATGTCTTCCTGCACCGCGCCGGCCTCGTTGCCGGTCGCGAAGCTGAGCACCGGCGCATCGTTGCTGCCGGTGACGGTGATAGTCACCAGTTGGGTGTCGACACCGCCGAGGCCATCGCTGACTTGCACCGTAAACACGTCGTTGTGACTCTCGCCCGCCTTCAGCGACTGCACCGCACTGGCAACACCATCGGTGCCATTGGCCAGGGTGTAGGTCCACTTGCCAGTGTTGTCCACCGCGATCGAACCAAAGGTGCCGGTATTTGACCCGGCAATACTCCAAGTGGCCGTGGCGTCGTGATCGATGTCGGTCGAACTGAACTGGCCGCTGACGCTGAGCTTGATGTCTTCCTGCACCGCGCCGGCATCATTGCCGGTCGAGAAACCGAGCACTGGCGCGTCATTGGTGCCGGTGACGGTGATGGTCACCAGCTGGGTGTCCACGCCGCCGAGGCCGTCGCTGACTTGCACCGTAAATACGTCATTGTGACTCTCGCCCGCCTTCAGCGACTGCACCGCACTGGCAACACCTTCGGTGCCGTTGGCCAGGTTGTAGGTCCACTTGCCGGTGTTGTCCACCGCGATCGAGCCGTAGGTTCCAGTTGGCGAGCCATTGATGCTCCAGGTCGCCGTGGCATCGTGATCGATGTCGGCCGAACTGAACTGGCCGCTGACGCTGAGCTTGATGTCTTCCTGCACCGCGCCGGCATCATTGCCGGTCGAGAAACCGAGCACTGGCGCGTCATTGGTGCCGGTAATGGTGACGGTCACCAGTTGGGTGTCGACGCCGCCGAGGCCGTCGCTGACCTGTACGCTGAACACTTCGTTGTGACTCTCGCCCGCCTTCAGCGACTGCACCGCACTGG
>NZ_AKJL01000077.1 GCF_000282355.1 Pseudomonas sp. GM49 | reverse complement strand
AATGTGGGAGCGGGCTTGCTCCGGGCGGCGTACCGACGAAGGCTGCTTTAGTAGCACCAAAGATCCATGTTCGTTGCCAGTGCTTATTTATCCAGCTCATCCAGGGCGTCCTGCAATTCCTTGCGGGCATCGGCGAGTTTGTCTTTGCGCTTGTTGATCTTGTCGGGGTCGCCTTTTTTCATGGCCTTGTCGAGGTCCGCCTGACGCGTGCTGACTTCGTGCCTGGCGTCGAGCACCTTGTTTTCCCGTTCTTTCTTCAGTGAGGCGTCGGTGCAGTTCGCTTCGACTTCGCTCAGGGCTTTTTCCAGGCCTGCCTGCTGGTCGGCGTTACCGTGGACCTTGGCCAATTCGATCTGGTTGACGATGCCTTGCTTCTTGGCCGCACAACCGGTCAGACCCGGCGCTTCCTCGTCCGCCATCAACGGGGTGGCCAACACGCTGCAAAGGGTCAACAGGGCGAGCGGTGAAAGAAATTTCATAAAAGCTCCATGTAAGAAGGCAAGCAGACCGGTGTGGCGATGGCTTGTTGGAGCCTGGCGGCCCACAGGGGTTCCCGGTGGACGCGGGGCTGACAGCTAAAAGCCGTCAATCCCCGCATCACGTAACGTTTCACTCAAGGCCAGGACCTGCGGATGGCGGAAAAAAACGTTCAATTGCGCCGCGCGTCCCGGCCCGATATCGGCCTGGGCCTGCCATTGTTGGGTATCTCGCTGTGCCAGTGCCTGCCATTCATCGCCGAGAGGTGCCTGACCTGTCGGCGGCAATCCCAGGGCTTTCAGCCAGTGCGCGAACGGGCGTTGCCGGGCCCGGTTGAAACTGTCTGCTAGGCGAGCCGCACTGCGCTCGCCGAAACCGTCAATGGTAGCAAGCTCTTGGGCATCGAGGGTCAACCAATCCAGAAGACCGTTCAGGCGACCTGTTGCAAGAAGTTTTTCCCAAGTGCCCGGACCGACGTTGGGCAGCGCCAGCCCCTGTTTGCTGCTGAGCCAGGTCAGGCGTGCGAGAAACTGGCTTTCGCAGCCCGGGGTCGGTTGCCAGCAACTCAACGAATGAAAGTCCTCTGCCTGCGGCGCGTTCAATTCTGCGCGTTCGCTGCTGCGCAATACGACACTATCGAGCCTGGGGATGGTCAGCCCGGCCAGGCTGATGGCGACCTGATCACCCGGACGGATGTCCAGCGTCTGCCAGCATTGCAACGAACTGGCGCTGACATGTTTGATCTGCCGGTCATCGAGCTTCACCGGGGTCAGTTCAAGTACCGGAGTGATCCGCCCGGTCCGGCCGATCCTGAAGCGAACCTGGCGGACTTCGGCCAGTGCCCGGGCGAAGGGGTATTTAGCCAATAAAAAGCCCCGCAGGGCGCGAACCGTGCGGGGCTTCGGGTATTGCGGGGAAATCTTACAGGCCGGCAGCAGAACGCAGAGCGTCGGCGCGGTCGGTTTTTTCCCAGGTGAACGTGGTGAAGGTGTCGTCACCCACGGTCTTGGTCGCCGGGGTGCGACCGAAGTGGCCGTACGCAGCGGTTTCGCGGTACATCGGGTGCAGCAGGTCGAGCATGGTGGTGATCGCGTATGGGCGCAGGTCGAACACTTCGCGGACCAGTTTGACGATCTTGTCATCGCTGATCTTGCCGGTGCCGAAGGTGTTCAGCGAGATCGACGTCGGTTGAGCAACACCGATGGCGTAGGACACCTGGATCTCGCAGCGCTCGGCCAGGCCGGCGGCAACGATGTTCTTGGCCACATAACGACCGGCGTAGGCCGCCGAACGGTCAACCTTCGATGGATCCTTGCCGGAGAACGCGCCACCGCCGTGACGGGCCATGCCGCCGTAGCTGTCGACGATGATCTTGCGACCGGTCAGACCGCAGTCACCCACCGGGCCGCCAATGATGAACTGGCCGGTCGGGTTGATGTGGAACTGGGTGTCTTTGCTCAGCAGTTCGGCAGGCAGCACGTGCTTGACGATCAGCTCCATCACGCCTTCGCGCAGGTCGTTGTACGACACTTCAGGGTTGTGCTGGGTCGACAGAACGACGGCGTCGATACCGACCACCTTGCCGTTTTCGTAGCGGCAGGTGACTTGCGACTTGGCATCCGGGCGCAGCCAAGGCAGCAGACCGGATTTACGGGCCTCGGCTTGCCTTTGCACAAGTTGGTGCGAGAAAGTGATCGGCGCTGGCATCAGCACGTCGGTTTCGTTGCTGGCATAGCCGAACATCAGGCCCTGGTCGCCGGCGCCCTGATCTTCAGGCTTGGCACGGTCGACACCCTGGTTGATGTCAGGGGACTGCTTGCCGATGATGTTCATCACGCCGCAGGTCGCACCGTCGAAGCCGACGTTGGAGCTGGTGTAGCCGATGTCGGTGATCACGTCACGAACGATCTGCTCCAGGTCAACCCAGGCGGTAGTGGTGACTTCGCCGGCGATGATCGCCACGCCCGTTTTCACCAGAGTCTCGCACGCCACACGGGCGAACTTGTCTTCAGCAATGATGGCGTCCAGCACCGCATCAGAAATCTGGTCGGCGATTTTGTCCGGATGCCCTTCAGACACGGACTCGGAGGTGAAAAGGGAGTATTCGCTCATCTCGATGTTTTCCTGAAATTACCGATGGTGAGTGTCGCCAGCCGGTCGCTGAAAATGGCGGACCTGGATCTGGAAACCATTGCGTAAGCCTACATAGAGGCTTTCCCCGGGAGCGAGTCCCGCAGCGGTGGCCCAGCGGGCCAAATCGTCCTGTTCAAACCCCAGCCAGAGATCACCGCAGGCCTCCTTGGCCCAACTCTGGTTGTGGCTACATAACTCTGTCACTAACAGGCTACCGCCTGGTTGCAGCAAGTGGGCCATGTGCTTGAGCGCATCGGCCGGCGCGGCAAAATGATGCAGCACCATGTTCAGTACCACGCAATCGGCCTTGAGGCTGACGCCGTTCAATGCATCGGCCAATTGCAGGTTAACGTTAGTCAGCTTGTCGCGTTCGCAGACCTGGCGCGCCAGTTCGAGCATCGCGCTGCTGTTGTCCAGTGCCGTGACTTGCGAGAAGCGGCGCGCCAGTTCCGGCAGGAATGCGCCATCGCCAGGGCCGACTTCAATGGCCGTGGCGTCTTTGTCGAAGCTCAGCTTGTCGAGCAGGGCCACCACGCTTTCGCGGTATTGCGGCAGGCCGGCGATCAAGTCTTGCTGGGCGCGAAACTTCTCCGCTACCCGTGAGAAAAAATCCTGGCTGGCCGCCGCACGTTGCCCATGGACCTGGGTGATGCGCGCCTGCACATCGGCCGGCAGCGTCAGGTTGTCCACTTCTTCGAGCAGGGCTGCGTGCAATTTGCCGCCCGGCAGTTCGGTGTGGGGCAGGGCGCGACGGTAGAAAATCGCATTGCCTTCGCGGCGCGTCGCCACCAGGTCGGCCTGGGCCAGTACCTTGAGGTGGTGGCTCATGCCTGACTGGCCGATGCCGAAGATCTGCGCCAGTTCCAGCACACCGAACGAATCGTTGGCCAGTGCGCGCAAAACATTCAGCCGCAAGGGATCGCCGCCAGCCTTGCACAAGGCCGCCAGCTCATCGCAATCGTCATGTTGAATGGAAGGCACGCGTAAGTTCATAGGGGCGGCAGTCTAGTCACGGGTCGAATGCATCGCAAGAGCAATATCAAAAAGTTTTGATATTGCTCGATGGATGGCACTTCTCGACGTTAGCTTCAGTCAACAAACGAACGGCGGAAAGGATTCATCAGGCGAAACCGCCGTTATCCGTTGGAAAAACGCCTCCAGATGACTATCTGTCATTGCCCCGAGGCGGCCCGGTGAGGGAAAATGCTCGCCTTTTTTCCGTTTCGTTTTATTCAAACCCCCAGGAGATCAGCGATGCCTAGCCGTCGTGAGCGTGCCAACGCCATTCGTGCCCTCAGCATGGATGCCGTGCAAAAAGCCAACAGCGGCCATCCCGGTGCCCCTATGGGTATGGCAGATATCGCCGAAGTACTTTGGCGCGACTACCTCAAGCACAACCCGAGCAATCCATCGTTCGCCGACCGTGACCGCTTCGTGCTGTCCAACGGCCACGGCTCGATGTTGATCTACTCGCTGCTGCACCTGACCGGCTACGACCTGTCGATTGACGACTTGAAACAATTCCGTCAACTGCACAGCCGTACCCCGGGTCACCCGGAGCTCGGCTACACCCCTGGCGTGGAAACCACCACCGGCCCACTGGGCCAGGGCCTGGCCAACGCCGTGGGTTTTGCCCTGGCTGAAAAAGTCATGGCGGCGCAGTTCAACCGTCCTGGCCACAACATCGTCGACCACCACACCTATGTGTTCCTGGGTGATGGCTGCATGATGGAAGGCATTTCCCACGAAGTCGCTTCCCTGGCCGGTACCTTGGGCCTGGGCAAGCTGATCGCCTTCTACGATGACAACGGCATCTCCATCGATGGCGAAGTCGAAGGCTGGTTCACCGACGACACGCCGAAGCGTTTTGAGTCCTACAACTGGCAAGTGATCCGCAATGTCGACGGTCACGACCCGGAAGAGATCAAGACTGCGATCGACACTGCGCGCAAAAGCGAGCAGCCAACCCTGATCTGCTGCAAGACCACCATCGGTTTCGGTTCGCCGAACAAGCAAGGTAAGGAAGACTGCCACGGCGCCCCGCTGGGTGACGCGGAAATCGCCCTGACCCGTGCGGCGCTGAAATGGAATCATGGCCCGTTCGAAATCCCGGCCGATATCTACGCCGAGTGGGATGCCAAGGAAGCCGGTCGCGCTGTGGAAGCCGAGTGGGACCAGCGTTTCGCTGCCTACTCCGCCGCGTTCCCTGCCGAAGCCAACGAACTGGTGCGTCGTCTGAGCGGCGATCTGCCAGCCGACTTCTCGGAAAAAGCCTCGGCGTACATCGCCGAAGTGGCCGCCAAGGGCGAAACCATCGCCAGTCGTAAAGCCAGCCAGAATGCCCTGAACGCATTTGGCCCGCTGCTGCCTGAGTTCCTCGGCGGCTCGGCTGACCTGGCCGGTTCCAACCTGACTCTGTGGAAAGGCTGCAAAGGCGTCACCGCCGAAGACGCCAGCGGCAACTACATGTACTACGGCGTGCGTGAGTTCGGCATGACCGCGATCATGAACGGTGTTGCCCTGCACGGCGGCCTGGTGCCTTACGGCGCGACCTTCCTGATGTTCATGGAATACGCGCGCAACGCGGTGCGCATGTCGGCCCTGATGAAGCAGCGTGTGATCCACGTCTATACCCACGACTCCATCGGTCTGGGCGAAGACGGCCCGACTCACCAGCCAATCGAGCAACTGGCCAGCCTGCGCTGCACGCCGAACCTCGATACCTGGCGTCCAGCCGACGCCGTTGAATCGGCGGTGTGCTGGAAGTACGCGCTGGAGCGCAAGGACGGTCCTTCGGCCCTGATCTTCTCGCGTCAGAACCTGCAGCACCAAACCCGCAATGCGATTCAGATCGAAGAGATCGCCCGTGGCGGTTACGTGTTGAAGGACTGCGCAGGCGAGCCTGAGCTGATCCTGATTGCCACGGGTTCCGAAGTGGGTCTGGCGGTTCAGGCTTACGACAAGCTGACCGAGCAGGGCCGCAAGGTGCGCGTGGTTTCCATGCCGTGCACCAGCGTGTTCGACGCCCAGGACGCCGGCTACAAGCAATCGGTCCTGCCGTTGCAGGTCAGCGCCCGTATCGCCATCGAGGCTTCCCACGCCGACTACTGGTACAAGTACGTGGGTCTGGAAGGTCGCGTGATCGGCATGACCACCTACGGCGAGTCGGCGCCTGCGTCGGCCTTGTTCGAAGAGTTCGGCTTCACCCTGGAAAACATCCTGGGTCAGGCTGAAGAGTTGCTGGAAGACTAAAACACGACGCGGTGGCCCTGGCCACCGCGATCCCCCGTAGGAGCGAGCTTGCTCGCGATGGTCGTTAACGATAACGCTGGCTGTCTGGATGAGCGCGTTGTCCTGAAGTCCATCGCGAGCAAGCTCGCTCCTACAAGGGGGCGTTGCACACAAGAATTTCGTCTGACTGCGTCTATCGAGAACCCCATGCCTCAACCGCGTCCCTACAAAGTTGCACTCAACGGCTACGGCCGGATTGGTCGTTGCGTCTTGCGTGCGTTGTTCGAACGAGGCGAAAAGGCCGGGTTTGAAATTGTCGCGATCAATGATCTGGCAGACATGGCCAGCATCGAATACCTGACACGCTTCGACTCCACCCACGGGCGTTTTCCCGGCGAAGTGAAGGTCGAGGGCGATTGTCTGCATATTAATGGCGACTGCGTGAAGGTCCTGCGCAGTGCCACCCCCGAAGGCATCGATTGGGCGTCCCTGGGCGTCGATCTGGTGCTGGAGTGCTCCGGCGCTTATCACACTCGCGAAGACGGCCAGCGTTTCCTCGACGCTGGCGCCCCGCGCGTGCTGTTTTCCCAGCCGATGGCCAGCGAGACGGACGTCGACGCTACCATCGTCTACGGCGTGAACCAGGATTGCCTGACCGGCGACGAGCTGCTGGTGTCCAACGCGTCCTGCACCACCAACTGCGGCGTGCCGCTGCTGCGCCTGCTGAATCAGGCCATTGGCCTGGATTACGTGTCGATCACCACCATTCACTCGGCGATGAACGATCAGCCGGTCATCGATGCCTATCACCATGAAGACCTGCGCCGCACCCGTTCGGCGTTCCAGTCGGTGATTCCGGTGTCCACCGGTCTGGCGCGTGGTATCGAACGCCTGTTGCCGGAACTTGCCGGCCGAATTCAGGCCAAAGCCGTGCGGGTGCCGACGGTCAACGTGTCCTGCCTCGATATCACGATGCAGACCGCCACCGCGACCGACGCCACCGAGGTCAACCGGATCCTGCGCGAAGCCGCCACCAGCGGCCCGCTCAAAGGCCTGCTGGCTTACACCGAGTTACCTCACGCAAGCTGTGATTTCAACCATGACCCACATTCGGCGATCGTCGATGCCAGTCAGACCCGAGTTTCCGGCCCACGGCTGGTGAACATCCTGGCCTGGTTCGACAACGAATGGGGTTTTGCCAACCGAATGCTGGACGTTGCAGAACACTATCTGCAAACAGCGACTTCAAAAAAACCTGCTCTCTAAGATCAGCTACTCAGGAAATGCGACCCATGACCGTGTTGAAGATGTCCGACCTCGATCTGCAAGGTAAGCGCGTATTGATCCGCGAAGACCTCAACGTCCCAGTCAAGGACGGTGTTGTCACCAGCGATGCGCGTATCCTGGCCTCGCTGCCGACCATCAAGCTGGCCCTGGAAAAAGGCGCGGCCGTGATGGTCTGCTCGCACCTTGGCCGTCCGACCGAAGGCGAGTTCTCGGCTGAGAACAGCCTCAAGCCAGTCGCCGACTACCTGAGCCGTGCCTTGGGCCGTGAAGTGCCGCTGGTGGCCGATTACCTGGGCGGCGTCGACGTCAAGGCCGGCGACATCGTGCTGTTCGAAAACGTGCGCTTCAACAAAGGCGAGAAAAAGAACGCCGACGAACTGGCCCGGCAATATGCCGCCCTGTGCGACGTGTTCGTGATGGACGCCTTCGGCACCGCTCACCGTGCCGAGGGTTCGACCCACGGCGTGGCCAAGTTCGCCAAAGTCGCTGCTGCCGGCCCGCTGCTGGCGGCCGAGCTGGATGCACTGGGCAAGGCCCTGGGCGCTCCAGCCCAGCCAATGGCTGCCATTGTTGCCGGTTCCAAGGTGTCGACCAAACTCGACGTACTGAACAGCCTGAGCCAGATCTGCGACCAGTTGATCGTCGGCGGCGGCATTGCCAACACCTTCCTGGCCGCTGCCGGTCACCCGGTCGGCAAGTCGCTGTACGAGCCAGACCTGCTCGACACCGCCCGCGCCATCGCCGCCAAAGTCAGCGTGCCGCTGCCAGTGGACGTGGTAGTTGCCAAGGAATTCGCTGAAAGCGCCGCTGCGACCGTCAAGCTGATCGCTGACGTCGCTGCCGACGACATGATCCTGGACATCGGCCCGCAAACCGCGGCGAATTTCGCCGAGCTGCTGAAGTCGTCCAGGACTATCCTGTGGAACGGTCCGGTCGGCGTGTTCGAATTCGACCAGTTCGGCAATGGCACCAAAGTGCTGGCCCAGGCCATCGCAGACAGCGCGGCGTTCTCCATTGCCGGCGGTGGCGACACCCTGGCCGCCATCGACAAATATGGCGTGGCCGAGCAGATCTCCTACATTTCTACCGGTGGAGGCGCGTTCCTCGAATTCGTCGAAGGCAAGGTTCTGCCCGCTGTTGAAGTCCTGGAAAGCCGGGCCAAGGCCTGAGGGTCGCCCGTTTGACCAGGCAAGGGAGTGTTGAAATGGTCAAGACGTTAGCGCTGTTGATCGTCGCCGGTTCGCTGGTGGCTTGCGGGAGTAATCCGAAGGCCACTGCGGAGCCAGCGCCGTCCGAGTCGGACAAAGGCTGCTACCAGGCTGACTGGCAGGCGGAAACCAACCCGGTGCTCAACAAGCGTTCCGGGCCGGAAGGCCTGGACAAATACGAGACCCGGACGCCCGCCAAGGAACATGGCTGCCCTTGACGGGTCTGACTCATTATTCAGCTGGCAGCGTGCGCCGCCAGTCGAGGGACACGGATGAAAGGTTTTATCGCCGTCACGGCGCTGGCGCTGCTGGCCGGTTGTGCTCAGTTGAACCTGTTCCAGTCGTCCGCACCTGTGGATAACTGGACCACCTGGACCTGCGACAGCCAGGCCAAGGTGCTGTGGCGCTACACCGACGACAGCCATAGGGAAGTCGACGTGCGCCTGGGCGGTGCCGATCAGGTCTACCGCCTGAAGCAGGAACCGGGTGCATCGGGTTCGCTGTACAGCAATGACATGCTGGCGTTTCACATAAAAGGTGAGGAAGGCCTGGTTTACTGGGTCGCCACCAATGATTTGATTGGCCGTGGCTGTCACTTGTAGGAGCGAGCTTGCTCGCGATGGTCTTTAACGATAACGCGGGGCACCTGAATGTCCGCGTTGTCTGGGCCAGCATCGCGAGCAAGCTCGCTCCTACAGGGGGCCGATGTTCTGGAATTGATGCAACACCGAATTCGCAGCCCGGGCCAACCCCCGATCTGCAATAACTTGAATAGCCGCCGCCGCTCCGGCAGGCTGGCACGATTAACGACCCTCAACCGGGAGAGATACACACAATGGCACTTATCAGCATGCGCCAGATGTTGGACCACGCAGCCGAGTTCGGCTACGGCGTTCCAGCCTTCAACGTCAACAACCTTGAGCAGATGCGCGCCATCATGGAAGCCGCTGACAAGACTGACTCCCCGGTGATCGTCCAGGCTTCGGCCGGTGCTCGCAAATACGCCGGCGCACCGTTCCTGCGTCACCTGATCCTGGCCGCCATCGAAGAATTCCCGCACATCCCGGTGTGCATGCACCAGGACCACGGCACCAGCCCTGACGTCTGCCAGCGCTCCATCCAGCTGGGCTTCAGCTCGGTGATGATGGACGGTTCCCTGGGCGAAGACGGCAAGACCCCGACCGACTACGACTACAACGTCCGTGTGACCCAACAGACCGTGGCCATGGCCCACGCCTGTGGTGTTTCGGTAGAAGGCGAGCTGGGCTGCCTGGGTTCGCTGGAAACCGGTATGGCCGGTGAAGAAGACGGCATCGGCGCCGAAGGCGTTCTGGACCACAGCCAGATGCTGACCGACCCGGAAGAAGCCGCTGACTTCGTAAAACGCACTCAGGTGGATGCCCTGGCCATCGCCATCGGTACCAGCCACGGCGCCTACAAGTTCACCAAGCCGCCTACCGGCGACGTGCTGGCCATCGACCGCATCAAGGAAATCCACAAGCGCATTCCGAACACTCACCTGGTGATGCACGGTTCGTCTTCGGTTCCGCAAGAGTGGCTGGCGATCATCAACCAGTACGGCGGCGACATCAAGGAAACCTACGGCGTACCGGTTGAAGAAATCGTCGAAGGCATCAAGCACGGCGTGCGCAAGGTCAACATCGACACCGACCTGCGTCTGGCGTCCACCGGCGCAATGCGTCGCCTGATGGCCACCAACCCGAGCGAGTTCGACCCACGTAAATTCTTCGGCGCCACCGTCACCGCCATGCGCGACGTATGCATCGCTCGCTACGAAGCTTTCGGTACTGCCGGTAATGCATCGAAGATCAAGGCGATCTCGCTGGAAGGGATGTACCAGCGTTATCTGAAGGGTGAGTTGAACGCCAAGGTCAACTAAGCCCGGGCGTTAAGCTTCATCAATAAAGAACCCGCCGAAAGGCGGGTTTTTTGTGGGCGATGATCCATGGTCGACGCGGTCAGTGTGGGAGCAGGCAACGGTGCCTCGACATCATTGATTGTGATCGATATCCAGCTTGCTGAAGGTCACTTTCCCGCCTTCAGTGGTGTATCCGGTGTTGTCCTGCACATACACCCCGGCCTTGAAGTACAACGGTTTGTCGCGCCAGGTTGTGCTGATTTGCGTATCCCATTGATAACCTGCCGCGCTGATGCCCAAGGCGCCACCGGGGCTGAGGTGAATGAGATAGTTGAACTCCTGGTCCAGTTTCACTCCCGTCGCAACGATGATCACCCGGCCCACATCGTCATCGGGATGCATCCGGACCTTGGCCACGATATTGCCGGTGGCTGTACTGGTTTTGTATTGGTACTCGACCTTCACCAGAGGTTTTTGGCTTTGATAGGCATGGATCTGGCCGATGACGATTTTCCCGGAGCTCGGCACCTGGTTCACTGCCAGAGTGGCATGCAACAAATTGTCGGCATCAGGGTAATACCAGTTGTGCAACGTGCCGTTGCTGTAGGTTTCACGCAATTCAGTGCGCGGATAAATCGCGTTTTCGGTACGGGAGCCCGTAACGGGCGTCCAGAAAAACAAGGTGCCGGTGTCGGAATGGAAGTATTGATCTTTGAAGCCATCCACCAGTTTTGAGGTTTCAACGGTGTACGGCGGGCTGCCGACGGGGACGCTGAGGTTCCAGGTTGCGAGATCGATCATGTCGGTTCTTCCACTTGATTCATGCTGCACGGACGTGCCAGAAGCTCTAGGCCGCACCTTTGGGGCGGCCTTTATAAGCGTAGCGGGATATTTTGTTAACTCTCGTCTGACGGGTGGTTGACGTCAACATCCTGTCGAAGATGCCATCTTTCCCGGGCTTCTTCGACCGTTAGTCGGTAAAAAGACACTGCGATTAAATGATGGCCCACTGACACCTTCTGCTTTTGCAGAACCGGGTCTAGAGTGGAGGCACAGTATTTGTCCGGTTTTCACGAGAAACCGGCCTGACACCCCCGCAATTAGAGAAGCAGCATGGAATGCGCGCAACCCACGCCAGTAGAAGGCGGCTCAACCCTTTTAGTCGTCGACGATTACCCTGAAAACCTGATCAGCATGCGCGCGTTGTTACAGCGCCAGGACTGGCGGGTCATGACTGCCGCCTCGGGTTTCGAGGCCCTCGGTTTGTTACTTGAACACGATTTCGACCTGGTGCTGCTGGACGTGCAGATGCCGGGCATGGACGGTTATGAAGTGGCACGCCTGATGCGCGGTAGCCAGCGAACCCGTCTCACGCCGATCATTTTCCTGACCGCCAACGAACAGTCCCAGGACGCCGTGATCAAGGGCTATGCCAGTGGTGCGGTGGATTACCTGTTCAAACCGTTCGACCCACAGGTATTCACGCCCAAGGTCCAGGCGTTGCTCGAACACCAGCGTAACCGCCGGGCCTTGCAGCGCCTGAGTCATGATCTGGAAGCAGCTCGTGCCTTTAATGCGTCGGTGCTGGATAACACTGCCGAAGGCATTCTGGTATTGGGTGAGGACGGTCTGATTCGTTTTGCCAATCCGGCGATGTCACGGTTGCTCAATGCCACGGTGCAGGAACTGCAAGGCAAGGAGTTTCTGGACTACCTGCAAAAACCGCATATTCCGATCTGGGCCGATTCCGAGTTGCTGGCCGGATATAAACGCGGCGAAACCCTGCGCCTGCACGATGCCCTGCTACGAACGGCGCCCGGACAGCAGGTGCCGGTGGCCTTGTCCTGCGCGCCATTGCCTGCCGAGCAACATGCGATGGTCGTGACCGTGCTGGACATGTCGGTGGTGCGTCATCTGCATAAGCAACTGGAATTTCAGGCGGTCACCGATCCGCTGACCGGACTGCTCAACCGCCGGGGTTTCTACCAGACCGTAGAGAACCTGCTGTTGCGTAGTGAGCGTTCCGACTGTTCCTGGGTCCTGATGTACCTGGACCTCGACGGCTTCAAGCGCGTCAATGATTCGCTCGGGCACGATGCCGGCGATCGGGTGTTGCGCTGGGTCTCCGAGCAGTTGAAGGCTTGCCTGCGGCCCTTCGACATTCTGGCGCGGATGGGTGGCGACGAATTCACCGCGCTGCTGGATCTGGAACTCCCCGAGCAAGCGGCGAAGATTGCCGAGAAGCTCATCGAGCGGGTGTCGATCTGTCAGCAGATCGACGGCCTCGATATCGCCCTGGGTGCCAGCATCGGCATCGCCACGTTCCCTGATTGTGGCGCCAATCTCGACGGGATGCTGCGGGCGGCCGACATCGCCATGTACGAAGCCAAGCGCGCCGGTCGCCAGCAATATCGCTTCTACGATCACGAAATGAACGGCCGGGCGCGCTCGCGGCTGATGCTGGAAGAAAGTGTGCGCACGGCCATCGAGAACCGCGATTTCAATCTGGTGTATCAGCCTCAGGTGGCGATAGCCGACGGGCGGATTCGTGGCTTCGAGGCCTTGTTGCGCTGGCAGCATCCGAGCGTTGGCGATGTCCCCCCGGGGCTGTTTTTGCCATTGATGGAGGAGGCGCGGCTGATCAGCCATCTGGGCAGCTGGATCTACCATCGCAGCGCCGGGCAACGCAAAGCCTGGGAGTCCCTGTTTACCGAGGATCTGGTGCTGGGCGTCAGTTTGAGCAGTACACAGTTCGGCATGCCCAACCTGGCAACAGAGTTGCGCCAGGTGCTGGAGCGCCATGGCTTGCAACCGCGTCAACTTGAGGTCGAGGTCACGGAAGAGGCCTTGATGCACAACCCCGAAGAAACCCGCAAGCAATTGCGCCTTCTGCACAATCTGGGCGTACGAGTGGCATTGGATGACTTTGGGGCCGGACCCTGCTCCCTGTCGCACTTACGCGACCTGGAGCTGGACACCCTCAAGCTCGACCGGCATTTGATCGCCCGGTTGCCGGAGTCGGTACGGGATGCGGCGCTGGTGCGCAGTGTGATCGACCTATGCAAACAGTTCGGGATGCTGGTGATTGCCGAAGGGGTGGAAACAGTCGCGCAGTTTGAATGGCTGCAAGCCAATGGCTGTGAGTATGTGCAAGGTTTTCTGGTGGCCCGGCCGATGATGGCCGAAGACACCGGGGTCTTTGTCCAGCCGTTTGACTGGAGCGCGCTGCCCCGCTGAATTCGCTACACTGGCGACCTTTCAGTGACGTGTATTGCCGCCCCGATGACTGTGTTGAAATATCTTCAGGCCTATCCCGCTACCTTGCAGGATCAGGTGCGCCAGCTGATCGCCGACGGTCGGCTGGGCGACTACCTGAGCCAGCGTTACCCGGAAAAACACGGGGTGCAGAGCGACAAGGCGCTGTACACCTACGCCCTGGACCTCAAGCAGGAATACCTGCGTAATGCTCCGGCCATCGACAAGGTGCTGTTCGACAACCGCCTGGACCTCACTCACCGTGCCCTTGGCCTGCACACCACGATTTCCCGGGTGCAGGGTGGCAAGCTCAAGGCCAAGAAGGAAATCCGCATCGCTTCGCTGTTCAAGGAAGCGCCTGGCGAGTTCCTGAAAATGATCGTGGTGCATGAGCTGGCGCACTTCAAGGAATCGGACCACAACAAGGCTTTCTACAAACTGTGCGAGCACATGCTGCCGGGGTATCACCAGGTGGAGTTCGATGTGCGGGTGTACCTGACGTGGCGGGATCTGTAGGAGCTGCCGCAGGCTGCGATCTTTTAAGGAGCATTGGATGGACGTGAGCAAGACCAAGAGCAGCTTCTATCGCCGGTTGTACGTGGCGTACCTGATCGACAGCGGGCTGGCCAGCAGCGTCCCGGCGCTCACCGAAGTGACCGGTATGCCCCGGCGCACGGCGCAGGACACCATCGCGGCGTTGGCGGATCTGGATATCGTTTGTGAGTTCGAGCAGGAAAAGGGCGCGCGCAACCATGCGGGGCGCTATCGGATTCGCGAGTGGGGGGCGATTGATCGGGGGTGGATCGAGCGTAATCTGCGGCAGATCAAGGCGGTGCTGGAGTACCCCTGAAATCTGTAGCGTCTGAGCCGATGCCTTCGCGGGCAAGCCCGCTCCCACAGTTGATTTGAGTTGTGAACACAATCCAGTGTGGGAGCGAGCTTGCTCGCGATAAGGACTTCAAGAACGACGCATACCAATGTGCGGAATACCATCCTCGACAAACTCCTCACCCGTCACGACAAACCCGTACCGCCCGTAATACCCCTGCAAATGTGTCTGGGCTGAGAGGTAGATCGGCGTTTCCGGCCAGCGTTCTTCAATCTGCTTCAACGCCTGGTCCATCAATGCATGTCCAAGCCCGGCGCCTCGTGCGTTTGGGGCAATGATCACCCGACCGATCACTACGTCCCCGCCTTGCAGTTCCGGGTCGAGCAGCCGCAGATAGGCCACCAGTTGATTGCTGTCCCAGGCCATCAAGTGGCAAGTGTCACCTTCCAGGTCTTGGCCATCCACGTCTTGATAAGCGCATTGCTGCTCGACGACGAACACTTCTGCGCGCAATTGCAAAATGGCGTACAGCTGCTCCTTGCCCAGGTCGCTGTGGTGTTTGCAGATCCAATCGACGGTCATGTTTTTATTCCCTGAAAACGTCGTTCCGATACTAAGCGCACTCACGCCAGAAGTCTTTATGGCGGAAGAATCTGTGACATAGGCCAAAATGCCATCATTCATTTCTCGCGTGGATGTCTTCTTTGTGTAATCTGGATCGAAGCGCTGTGCTGTGGCTTCGATGAGCTAATGTTTAGTACCCGGGTCATGCCGGTACGGGGCCTTGGGGTTTTGGCTGAAAACACGTCGGGCAACCCGCCCGCTAAGGATTCTCTAGCATGCCGCGATTGCATCGAGCTTTTGCTTTGATTGGATTGCTGTTGCTGGTTCAGGGAGCGGCGGCAGAAAAACTGCGGTTGGTCGCTGATGCCTGGCCCCCCTTTACCGATGCCACGCTTGTCAACGGTGGTCTGGCCACGGACATTGTCAGTACCGCGCTCGCCAGGGCCGGCTATGCCAGTGAGTTTGAGCAGGTGCCCTGGGCACGGGCCTTGATGGGCGTGGGCGAGGGCCGATACGACGTGCTGGTCAACGCCTGGTACAACGACGAGCGTACAAGATTCGGCCAGTTTTCTGGCGAGTACCTGCTCAATCGCGTGCGTTTTCTCAAGCGCAAAGACGCGCCCATCGAATTCAATAGCCTGCAGCAATTGCACACTTATCCGATTGCCATCGTGCGTGGTTACGCTTATTCGCCCTCGTTCGACAACGACGAGTCGTTGCAGAAAATCCCCGTGCACAGTTTCGCCATGGCGGTGCGCATGCTCGCGGTTGACCGGGTCAAACTGACACTGGAGGATGAATACGTCGCTCGCTACTACCTGGCCCGTGAGTCACCCAAGGTACGTAATGCCGTGGAATTCTTGCCCAAGCCCTTGAGCGAGAACAGCCTGCATATTCTGGTCAGCCTGAAGAATCCGCAGCATGGGCAGATCGTCGCCGGTTTCGACCGCGAGATCGCGGCGATGAAGGCGGACGGGAGTTATGACAAGTTGATGAAGCAGCATGGGATGTGAGTAGGCTGATCCAGAATCCATGTTGTTTTTGCCGGCCTCTTCGCGGGCAAGCCCGCTCCCACAGGGGTTCACTGGTGTTCACAAAACTTGTGTCGACTGAAGATCTACTGTGGGAGCGGGCTTGCCCGCGAAGAGGCCCGATCAGACAGCAGAGTTCTCAATCCTCACTCGTATCCTTGATGAGATGCGCCGCCAACGTCCGCAACGGCCCGAGCTGCCGACAAATCAGCGCCAGTTGCGTCTGCACCAGCCGCTGGCCTTCATCGATTTCATCGGGCATCTGTTCCAGTTCATTGGCCAGTGCTTCTTCTTCATCACTCTGAATCGCAACCGAAGACTTGCTCGCCAGCCCTTGGGCGATCTCGTCGATGCTGGCGGCCAGTTTCACCCCGGCCCCGTCGATCAAATGTTCATGCACGTCCGCCGGCAGTTGGGTTTCCCGGTGTGCGCCAAGGCCCGACAGGTAACTGAGCAGCGTGTGCGACAGCACCAGGAAGCGAAAGCCCACATCCGCTTCCTTACGAAAGTGTCCCGGCTCCATCAGCATGTTGGCCAGTGTGGTCGACAGCGCCGCGTCGGCGTTGTGCGCGTTGCGGCGGGCCAGGCGATAAGCCAGGTCGTCAGTTTTGCCCACAGCGTATTGCTGCATGATCTGGCGCAGGTAAATGCTGTTGCAGGCCAGGGTATTGGCCAGCACTTTGTTCAGGCGCCGTCCCTGCCAGTCCGGCAGGAACAGGAACACCGCCAGCCCGGCGATCAGGCTGCCGAGCAAGGTATCGAACAACCGTGGCAGGAACAGCCCGTAACCGTCACCCACCTGGTTGAAGCAGAACAGCACCATCAAGGTGATTGCCGCCGTCGCCAGGGTGTAGCGGGTGGTGCGGTTGGTAAAGAACACCACCCCGGCCGCAATGGCGAAACACGACTGGATCAGCGGGTTCGGGAACAGGTCGAACAGCGCCCAGGCCAGGGTCAGGCCGATGGCGGTGCCAATGATTCGCTGACCGAGTTTGCGGCGGGTGGCACCGTAGTTCGGCTGGCAGACAAACAGTGTGGTGAGGATGATCCAGTAACCTTGGGACGGGTGGATCAAATGCACCATGGCATAGCCGATACTCAACGCCAGGGGCAATCGCAGGGCATGGCGGAACAGCAGAGATGTCGGCGTCAGCTGCGTGCGCAAGCGCAGCCACACGTCCTTGAGATTGCGCGGCGAGCGATCAAGCAAGCTGCTGTCGGTGGCGTCGGCCAGGGCGTCGGGGTTACTGGCATCGCTGAGCAAGCGGTCGAGGGTGCCGAGGTTGGCCGCCAGTGCCCGCAGTGAACGCAGCAAGCCGCGCCAGGCCGGGTTGCTCTGGATGCGCAGGTGTTCGAGAGAGGCATCCAGGTCGCTCAGGGCCTCGGCGAAACTGGCGTCATAGGTGAACGGCTGGCGCATCTGGATCGATTCGGCCAGGGCTCGGCAGGCTTTGCCTTGCTGGCGCAACAGGCGCTGGCAACGGAACAGCACGTCGCTGTGGAAAAACGCATCGGCCAGGGCGTTGTAAGGGTAGTGAGAAGAGCTGGCGCGTTCGTGGATGTCCTGGGCGAGGAAGTACAGCTTGAGGTAGCGGCTGACTTTCGACCCCGGGCGACCGTTGCCGACCCGGTGCAGGATGATCTCCTTGGCGGCATTCAGTGCCGCCACCACCCGGCCGTTCTGCTGGGCCAGTTCCAGGCGCCGCGCCTCCACGTCCATCTGCCGGATCGGTTCGAACAGCGAGGATTTCAGCTTCAGGTAAAAGCCCAGCTCGCGGAACAATCGCGCCAGGCTCTGTTGCACCGGCTGATTGGAAAACAGCGCCTGCCACAACACCGAGAGCAGGCCGTACCAGGCGGCACCGGCCACCAGCAGCACCGGTTCGTGCCAGACATCGATGACCGCACCGCCACGCTGGTCCACGCCAATCATGGTGTAGACCGACAGAATCAGTGTCGCCGAGGCAATCGCGCCATAGCGCTCGCCGAGGGCGCCGAGCATGGTCAGGCAGAACGCGGCCAGGGCGAAGGCGATGATAAACAGCGAGGGGTAGGGGAAAAGCAGTTCGACGGACAGGGCGGCGACGGCGAAGCACACCAACGTCACGGCCAGCGCGTTGAGACGGCCTTGCCAGCTGTCGTCGGTCTCGGCCAGGGCACTGGCGATAATCCCCAGGAACAACGGGATCAACAGGCCCATTTCGTCCTGATACCAACACAGCGCCATGGTGCCGGTCAGGGCAATGAATACCCGCACGCTGTAGCTGAATTTATCCAGCGCCCAGAGGCGACGCAGAGACTGGCGGAATGAAGTCGATGACATGAAATGCGAAGGCCTTCCGAGGCAATGACGCTAAATTGAGCCACTAATGACGCCGACGCAATGGCGCCGATCACATCAGACAGCAAAATCTGTTCCTTGATGCCGCACGTATTCAATGTAGGAGCGAGCTTGCTCGCGATGAGGCCGGTACATTCAACATTGATGTCGACCGTCAGACCGCTATCGCGAGCAGGCTCGCTCCTACAGGTATTGTGTTGAATCAGACGTACTGCGCAGCCGCGTAGCCCGAAGCCCACGCCCACTGGAAGTTGAAGCCGCCCAGATGCCCGGTCACGTCGAGTACTTCGCCGATGAAGTACAGGCCCGGGCTTTTCAACGACTCCATGGTCTTGGACGACACTTCATTGGTGTTGACGCCGCCCAGGGTCACCTCGGCGGTGCGATAGCCTTCGGTGCCCGCCGGCACGACTTTCCAGCTCGCCAGTTTTTCCGCGATATCGGCCAGCTCCGCGTGGGTGTACTGCTTCATCGGTTTGGAGACGAACCAGTTGTCCGCCAGCAGGTTGGCCATCTTCTTGGTGAAAATTTCCCCGAGCAGGGTTTTCAACTCACTGTTGGGACGTTCGGCCTGTTGCTGTTGCAGCCAGCCCGGCACGTCGTGATCGGGCAGCAGGTTGATCTCGACGGTATCGCCGGACTCCCAGAACGACGAGATCTGCAAAATCGCCGGGCCGCTGAGTCCGCGGTGGGTGAACAGAATGTTCTCGCGGAAGCTCTGATCGTTGCAGCTCACCAGGCAATCCACCGAGGTGCCGGACAATTCAGTGCACAAGGCCTTGAGCTGGTCGGTGATGGTGAACGGCACCAGACCGGCGCGGGTCGGCAGCAGCTCGTGACCGAATTGCCTGGCCACCTGGTAACCGAAACCGGTGGCGCCCAGGGTCGGGATCGACAGGCCGCCGGTGGCGATCACCAGGGATTCGCACGTCAACTGGCCGAGTGTCGTGTCCAGCAAATAGCCCTGCTCAAGCTTCTCGATCGCCTGGATCGACGTGTCCAGGTGCAGGCTGACGCCGACCTGATCGCACTCGTTCAGCAGCATTTCGAGGATGTCGCTGGATTTGTTATCGCAAAACAGCTGGCCGAGTTTTTTCTCGTGGTACGGCACACCGTGCTTGGCCACCATGCCGATGAAATCCCATTGGGTGTAACGGGCCAGGGCGGATTTGCAGAAGTGCGCGTTCTGCGAGAGGAAATTGCCCGGTTCTGTGTACATGTTGGTGAAATTGCAGCGGCCACCGCCCGACATCAGGATTTTCTTGCCGGCCTTGTTGGCATGGTCGAGCAGCAACACCTTGCGCCCGCGCCCGGCGGCGGTCAGCGCACACATCAACCCTGCGGCGCCAGCGCCAATGATCACGACTTCGGTAGAGCGCAAAACGGTGTCCTCTTGATGACTCACCACAAAACAAACCTGTAGGAGCGAGCCTGCTCGCGATGGACGTCAACGATTACGCGGGGTGTCTGATACCCAGCGGTGTTCTGTCGTCCATCGCGAGCAGGCTCGCTCCTACAGGGGGGCGATGCGTTTTTACAGGATGCGAACGCGCAACGAACGACCCTTGATCTTGCCGTCGTTCAAACGCTGCAAGGCCTGTTTGGCGACGCCGCGTTCCACGGCCACATAGGCCTGGAAGTCGAAAATCGCGATCTTGCCGACCTGGGCACCGGGGATGCCGGCGTCACCGGTCAGTGCGCCAAGAATGTCGCCGGGGCGAACCTTGTCCTTGCGGCCGGCAGCGATGCACAGGGTGCTCATCTGTGGCAGCAGCGGGCCGCCGCCCTTGGAGGTGAGGTTGTCCACCTGATCCCAAGTCAATGGTGTCTTCTGCAGTTGCTCGATGGCCTGGGCGCGCTGCGCTTCGGACGGCGCCACCAGGCTGATGGCGAGGCCTTTCTCACCGGCGCGACCGGTACGGCCGACGCGGTGAATGTGGATTTCCGAATCACGGGCCAATTCGACGTTGATCACCATGTCCAGCGAGTCGATATCGAGGCCGCGCGCAGCGACGTCGGTCGCCACCAGCACCGAAGTACTGCGGTTGGCGAACATCGCCAGCACCTGGTCGCGGTCACGCTGTTCCAGATCGCCGTGCAGGCCGACGGCGGAGATGCCTTTGGCGGTCAGGTGGTCGACGGTTTCCTGAACCTGCTGCTTGGTAAAGCAGAAGGCCACGCAGGAGGCCGGGCGGAAGTGGCCAAGCACCTTGGTCACCGCACTCATGCGGTCATCCGGGGAAATCTCGTAGAAGCGCTGCTCGATCTGGGTGTCGTCGTGGAACGCCTCGGCCTTCACCTGCTGCGGGTTGCGCATGAACTTCGAGGCCAACTGCTTGATGCCTACCGGGTAGGTGGCGGAGAACAGCAGGGTCTGGCGACGCTCCGGGGCCTGCATGATGATTTCTTCGATGGAGTCGTAGAAACCCATGTCGAGCATGCGGTCTGCTTCGTCGAGGATCAGGGTGTTCAGGCCGTGGAGTACCAGCGAACCCTTGCGCAGGTGCTGCTGGATGCGCCCCGGAGTGCCGACGATGATGTGCGCGCCGTGTTCCAGCGAGGCGATCTGCGGGCCGAGGGACACGCCGCCGCACAGGGTCAGGACCTTGATGTTGTCTTCGGCACGGGCCAGGCGACGGATTTCCTTGGCGACCTGGTCAGCCAGCTCGCGGGTCGGGCACAGGATCAGTGCCTGGCAACCGAAGTAACGCGGATTGATCGGGTTCAGCAGGCCGATGCCGAAGGCCGCGGTCTTGCCGCTGCCGGTCTTGGCCTGGGCGATCAGGTCCATCCCCTTGAGGATCACCGGCAAGCTTTGCGCCTGGATCGGCGTCATCTGGGCATAACCGAGGGAGTCGAGGTTAGCCAGCATGGCGGCGGACAGCGGCAAAGTATTAAATTCGGTGGCGATGGTGGTCACGGGACTGGCCTGCAAAACAAAATGTCGCGCAGTGTACCAGCCCGATAGCCATTCGCCCTAAGGCTCTATGTGTTCTTCCGGACGCTTGACACGCCGTCCGTCTTGCTTCGAGAGCTGGGAAAAGATGGTCGCGGCCAGCATCGCCATGATTCCCACGGTCACAAAGGTCAGCTGGAATGCACCCAGCACCGTCTCCACGCCGTCATTTCCAATTTCCGCCGTAAAGCCGCCGAGCAACGCACCGGCACAGGCAACGCCCAGGCTCAGGGACAACTGCGCGACCACCGACAGCAGGCTATTGCCGCTGCTGGCGCTGGCGTCGTCGAGGTCGATCAGGGTCACGGTATTCATCGCGGTGAACTGCAGAGAGTTGATCGCGCCAAGGATCGCCAGCAGGCACAGCAGCAGCCAGTACGGCGTCTGTTCGCTGACCAGGCCCATGCTCGCCAGCATGATGCCCAGTGCCAGTGTGTTGCCGGTCAGCACGATGCGATAACCCAAACGCTCGATCAGCGGCCGCGCGACCCACTTGGCGATCATCGCCGCAGCGGCCAGCGGCAGCATGCTCATCCCGGCCTGGGATGGCGAATAGCCCAGCGCCACTTGCAGCAGCAACGGCACCAGAAAGGGCAGGGCACCGCTGCCAAGACGGGCGAACAGGTTGCCGAGAATGCCGACGGCAAAGGTCCGGGTCTTGAACAGTGACGGTGCGAACAACGGGTTTTCGACATGCCCGGCGCGCAGCCAGTACGCCGCCAGGCAAGCCATGCCGCCGAACAGCAGCAACATCACCCGCAGGTGCGGCAGGTGCAATTCGCCCAGGCCTTCCATGGCGATGGTGATCAGAATCATCGCCGCGCCGAACAGCACGAAGCCCAGACTATCGAATCGGGTGCGTTCGGAGCCGCGCAGGTCCGGGATGAATTTCCACACGGCGTAGCAACCGACCAGGCCCACCGGCAGATTGATCAGGAAGATCCAGTGCCAGGTCAGGTATTGCACCATCCAGCCGCCCATGGTCGGGCCGATCAAGGGGCCGAGCAGCCCGGGAATGGTGATGAAGCCCATGATTCGCACCAGCTCCGAGCGCGGGTAGGCGCGCAACACCACCAGCCGTCCGACCGGCAACATCAACGCACCGCCCAGGCCCTGGATCACCCGGGCGCCGATCAGCAGGCTCAGGCTGCTCGATAATGCGCAGAGCAATGAGCCGAGACTGAACAGCAGGATTGCGCTGAAGAAGATCTTCTTGGTGCCAAAACGGTCGGCGATCCAGCCCGAAGCCGGGATCAGCAAGGCGACCGTGAGCATGTACGCGATGATCACCCCCTGCATGCGCAATGGGTCCTCGGCCAGGTCGCGGGCCATGGCCGGCAGGGCGGTGTTGAGAATCGTCCCGTCGAGGGACTGCATGAAAAACGCGATGGCGACAACCCATGGCACCCAGCGGGCGGTGACAGCGTCGAGCGGCGGGCGGTTGGGCATGGGACCTCTATTGGACTAGAAAGGACCATTGTGGCGAGGGGGCTTGCCCCCGTTGGACTGCGAAGCAGTCCCAGCTCAGCAAATGCGTATCGTCAGAAAACACGCATTCGCTGGATTTACGACGGCTTCGCCGCCGAACGGGGGCAAGCCCCCTCGCCACAGGACTCTCGGTGTGTTGGAGTGTTGTGTTTACAGAGTCAATGTAAGTCGGCTGACCAGTGCCCCCGGCAACAACGCCGAAGCCGTCGCCCGCTGGCTGTAGGTGCTCGCCGACAACAACAACTCCCGCTCCTCGGTCAGTGCTTCCAGCTGCGAACCGAGCAGGCTGAAGGCGCTGTCATCAAAGCGCATGGTGCTGACCGGTGCCTGAATCTCGCCGTTCTCGACCCAGAACGTGGCAAACCGCGTCATGCCGGTCAGGCGTGCGGCCGGTTGATCCGAGAAGTTCAGGTACCACAGGTTGCTGATGTACAACCCCGTGCCCAGTTGCTTGAGGATGTCGGCGTCAGGCAATACCCCGGCTTTCATGTTCAGAGCGCTCGGTGATTCGCCACCGCTGGCGCCATTGGCGGTCAAACCGTATTCCGCGGCGCTGCGCGAGCTGACCAGTTGTGCCCCGGCCTTGCCGTCGACGATCAACCCCAGGTCGCTGCGCGGATACCCCTCATCGGAAAACGCCGGGCTCAGTGAGCCGCTGACTTTTTCATCCAGCGAGACCAGCGGGCTGAACGCGCTGTCACCTGCGTAGAGTTTTTGCAGCGGGCTGCTTTTGCTGGCAATCGACTGTGCCGAGAAACCACCCCAGCACAACATGCCCATGATTTCCTCCAGTGCGGCTGGCGCCAGGTAGGCGCGGTATTGACCGGGGGCCAGCGTCCGCAAAGGCCGACCCAGAAACTCCAGCTGCTCGCGGGCTTGCTGGAAGCGTTTGGCAAAGCCTTCGCTGCTCCAGTCGTGCCCGGCGTAGCTGGCTTTCACCGCTTGGCCGTTCTCGTGAAACAGACTGAAATCGAAGTTGAAACTGTTGGCCTGATGCCAGCCGAAAGCGCCCGAAGAACTGGCGAAGCCGCGACTGATAGGCCCGGCAGCATAAAAACCGACCAGATCCAGGCCTTCGGCAGCCTGGGTGATTTCAGCGACCACTTGTTCGGTGTCCGGCAGCGGGTGCACCTGCACATTGTTGCTCTGCCAGCCATTGTGGTTGAGCAGCAAATAAGGATCCTGAGGCAGCAGCGGCAGGGTTTCCCGCAGCTGTTGCAGGCCTTCGGTCAAACGTTGCAGATCAACCTGGGGGTCGCCGGCCAGGGTGATGTTCAGGTCGGCATGCCGGCCTTCGTTGATCAGTTTCAGGCCGATACTCGCCTGCTGTACCTGACCGGCCTGACGCACCTTGGCGTGGTTGAAACGCACGAAGGCCGACGACTCGGCGGCGTAGCTGAGGGTGAACTGCTCGGGCTCGTGAAGCGCTGCACGCAGGCTGTTGACCAGCGCCTTGAACGACTCGGCCTGGCTTTTTGAAGGATTCATCAGGCGTCTCCTCCGAATACATCAACGTTGCTGAACACGCAGGCCGGCGACGCGTGGCCGACGCGGATCACCTGGTTCGGTTCGCCCTTGCCGCAGTTCGGTGTGCCGAGGACCTTGAAGGTACTGGCATCGCCGACGGCGCTGAGGCTTTTCCAGAACTGCGCGGAGATGCCCCTGTAATTGGGATTCTTCACCACGCCCTTGAGTTCGCCGTTTTCGATCAGTTGGCCCCACTCGCAGCCGAACTGGAATTTGTTGCGTGCGTCGTCGATCGACCATGAGCGGTTGGTCGACATCAGCACGCCGTGTTCGATACCGCCGATCAGTTGTTCAATGGACCGGTCGCCCGGTTCGATGTTGAGGTTGGCCATGCGGTCGATGGGCGGGCGGTTCCAGCCGCAGGCGCGACTATTGGCGACGCCGTCCATACCGGCACGGAATTGCGACAACGCACCGCCCAGCGGACGCAGCAACAGGCCTTCACGGATCAGGAACTGTTTGCTGGCGGGCGTGCCGTCGTCGTCATGGCCGTAACTGGCAAGCTCCTCGGGGATGTCCGGGTCGAAGGTCACGTTGAGCAGGCTGGAGCCATATTGCAGGCTGCCGAAATCACTGGCTTTGACGAAGCTGGTGCCGGCGTAGTTGCGCTCGTCACCGAGGATGCGGTCCAGCTCCAGCGGGTGGCCGATGGACTCGTGGATTTGCAGCATCATCTGGTCGGGCATAAGCAGCAGGTCACGCTTGCCTTGCGGGGTGTTCGGCGCCAGGAGCAATTGCAGGGCCTGATCGGCCACCTGGGCGCCGGCACCGATCAGGCCGCAGCGGCTGATGACGTCCGCCGCGCCTTGCTGGCCGAAGTTCTCGCGACCGAGGCTGCGGGTCTGGCTGTCGTTGCCGTCGTAGGCCGTGACATCCAGGCCGGGGTAGACAAAGCGTTGGGCCTGGCGCAGTTCGGCACCGGCGCTGTTGAGGTAGATCTGTTCGACGCTGGTGATGCCGAGGCTGACCTGCCAGTTCACCAGGCGCTCGTCCCTGGGCACGGCGGCCGACTCGGCGCCGAGTAGTTGGTAGCAGTCGCTCAGGGATGGGAAGGCCTGGTCGAGGCTGGGTGAAAAGTAATCGGCGCGGTCGCTGGAAACAGCCTGTTTACGCAGGTCCAGCAAGGCGTGCGGTTTGAGTCGACGGGCCTGGAGTTCGGCGCGTTCGAGGGCGGCTTGCAGGCCCTGTTGCGACAAATCGTTGGTCGCCGCATAGGCCTCGACGCCATTGACCCGCACGGTCAGCATCGCCCCTTCGTCACGGCTCAGGCTTGGCGGTTCGGCAACGTTCTTGCGCACCGACAGGTACTGCCCGGATTCGCGCACGTAACGCAGGGAAAAGAATTCGGCCCCCGTGCGCAAGGCAGCGAAGCGCTGCTTGAGCTGGGGATGGAAATCGAACATTCGTGAACCTCCTTGGAGTGGAGTGGCGGTAGAGCGGTACTGCGAGGGGAGGGGTGAAACGATTGCGTGGCGCTAGATTAGGCTTGCGAGGGGGGAGGATCAAGTTTGGATCTGTGGAGGGGGATTACTGGGAGCTGTGTGTTGTTTGTTCGGGCGCCATCGCGAGCGAGCTCGCTCCCACAGTGGTCCCGGTTGAATCACAAATCTGCAATCCAGCCCGAAACCTGTGGGAGCGAGCTTGCTCGCGATAGGTTCGACGCGGTGTAGCGCCTTACGCCGTCTGGCTCACTTCCCGCACCGGCTTGCCCTTCACCGGCGCTTCACCCGCCACATAGTAAGTGGCTGTGCTGCGCGGCAATGGCTTGCGACCACGGATCTTGTCGGCGATTTTCTCGGCCATCATGATCGTTGGTGCGTTGAGGTTGCCGGTGGTGATGATCGGCATGATCGAGGCATCGACGACACGCAGGCCTTGCATGCCATGCACGCGACCTTCGCCATCGACTACAGCCATTTCGTCGGTGCCCATCTTGCACGAGCAGGACGGGTGGAACGCGGTTTCGGCGTGTTCGCGGATGAACTTGTCCAGTTGCTCGTCGGTTTGCACCTCGATGCCCGGGCTGATCTCGCGACCGCGGAAGGCGTCCAGCGCTGGCTGTTGCATGATTTCACGGGTCAGGCGGATGCCGTCGCGGAATTCCTGCCAGTCCTGTTCGGTGGCCATGTAGTTGAACAGGATGCTCGGGTGCTGGCGCGGGTCCTTGGACTTGGCCTGGATGCGACCACGGCTTGGCGAGCGCATGGAGCCCATGTGCGCCTGGAAGCCGTGCTCTTTCACACCGTTGCTGCCGTTGTAGTTAATCGCTACCGGCAGGAAGTGGTACTGGATGTTCGGCCATTCGAATTCCGGACGGGTGCGGATGAAACCGCCGGCTTCGAACTGGTTGCTGGCGCCGATGCCGGTGCCGTTGAACAGCCACTCGGCACCGATGGCCGGCTGGTTGTGCAAGAGCAGCGACGGGTACAGCGAGACCGGTTGGGTGCAAGCGTATTGCAGGTACAGCTCAAGGTGATCCTGCAGGTTTTCACCAACGCCCGGCAGGTCGTGGACCACCGGAATGTCGAGCTTGTTCAGCAACTCGGCCGGACCGACGCCGGAGCGTTGCAGAATCTGCGGCGAAGCGATGGCGCCGGAGCACAGCAGCACTTCCTTGCGCGCTTTGACTTCGACGCGCTCTTCGGCAGCGCCGACCAGGTAACGCACGCCGACCGCACGCTTGCCTTCGAACAGGATCTTGTCGGTCAGGGCGTGGGTGACGATGGTCAGGGTCGAACGCTTCTTGGCCACGTCCAGGTAACCGCGGGCGGTGGAAGCACGACGGCCTTTCGGCGTTACGGTGCGGTCCATCGGACCGAAGCCTTCCTGCTGGTAACCATTGAGGTCTTCGGTACGCGGGTAACCAGCCTGCACGCCGGCTTCAACCATGGCGTGGAACAACGGGTTGTTGCCGGCTTTCGGCGTGGTCACGCTGACCGGACCGTCGCCACCGTGGTAGTCGTTCGGGCCGATGTCGCGGGTTTCGGCCTTGCGGAAATACGGCAGGCAGTCGAGGTAGGTCCAGTCTTCCAGGCCTGGCAGTTTTGCCCAGCCGTCGTAGTCCATGGCGTTACCACGGATGTAGCACATGCCGTTGATCAGCGAAGAGCCGCCCAGGCCCTTGCCGCGACCGCATTCCATGCGACGACCGTCCATGTGTGGCTCTGGATCGGTTTCGTAGGCCCAGTTGTAGCGGCGGCCTTGCAGCGGGAACGCCAGGGCGGCCGGCATCTGTGTGCGGAAGTCGAGGCGGTAGTCCGGGCCGCCTGCCTCGAGCAGCAGAACGGTGACGCCTGCGTCTTCAGTCAGACGGGTCGCCAGGGTGTTACCGGCGGAGCCGGCACCGATGATGATGTAGTCGAATTCTTGGGACATTGAATGCACCCTCTTTGATGGTGGTCCAGATCGGGGTGTCTCGGGGCGAGTGCTTCGCACTCGATTCGCGGGCAATACAAGGCTCGGAGCTTTAGAACACCGAGACGTAATCGCCCAGCTCGACCTGTACCGATTTGATGCGGGTGAAGTTGTTCAGCGAGCTGATACCGTTCTCACGGCCGACACCCGACTGCTTGTAGCCGCCAACCGGCATCTTCGCGTCGGACTCGCCCCAGGCGTTGATCCAGCAGATACCGGCTTCCAGTTGGTGAATCACGCGGTGGGCGCGGTTCAGGTCGCGGGTGACGATACCGGCGGCCAGGCCGAAGTCGGTGTCGTTGGCGCGACGGATCACTTCTTCTTCGGTTTCGTAGGCGAGGATCGCCATCACCGGGCCAAAGATTTCTTCACGGACGATGGTCATGTCGTCGGTGCAGTCGGTGAACACGGTCGGAGCCACGAACGCACCTTTGGCGAATTCGCCGTCGGTCAGACGTTCGCCGCCGCACAGCAGGCGTGCACCTTCTTCCTTGCCCTTGGCGATGTAGCCCAGCACGCTTTCCATGTGGGCGAAGCTGACCAGCGGGCCGAAGTTGGTGTTTTCATCTTCCGGGTTGCCGACGCGGATGCGTGCAACGCGCTCGGCGATCTTGGCTTCGAAAGCGGCTTTCAGATGGGCCGGTACGAACACGCGGGTACCGTTGGTGCAAACCTGGCCGGAGCTGTAGAAGTTGGCCATCATCGCGGTGTCGGCGGCGCGATCGAGGTCGGCGTCGTCGCAGATGATCAGCGGGGACTTGCCGCCCAGTTCCATGGTTACGTCCTTGAGCGAAGAGCTCGAAGCGCTGGCCATGACTTTCTTGCCGGTGTCGGTGCCGCCGGTGAAGGAAACTTTTTCGATGCGCGGGTGCTCGGTCAGCCAGGTGCCGACTTCACGGCCGCTGCCGGTCAGGACGTTGAACACGCCGTTTGGCACGCCGGCTTCGGTGTAGATCTCGGCCAGTTTCAGGGTGGTCAGCGAGGTGACTTCACTTGGCTTGAAGATCATCGCATTACCGGCTGCCAGGGCAGGCGCGGATTTCCACAGGGCGATCTGGATCGGGTAGTTCCACGCGCCGATACCGGCGACGACGCCCAGCGGCTCGCGACGGGTGTAGACGAACGAAGTGGTGCGCAGCGGAATCTGCTCGCCTTCGATGGCCGGTACCAGGCCTGCGTAGTACTCCAGCACGTCAGCGCCGGTGACGATGTCGACGTAGCGGGTTTCGGAGTAGGCCTTGCCGGTATCCAGGGTTTCCAGGGCAGCCAGTTCGTCGTTGCGCTCACGCAGGATTTCCACGGCACGACGCAGGATGCGCGAACGCTCCATGGCGGTCATCGCAGCCCAGATTTTCTGGCCCTTTTCGGCGCTGACCACGGCGCGCTCCACGTCTTCCTTGGTCGCACGTTGTACTTTTGCGAGGACTTCACCGTTAGCCGGGTTGATGGCTTCGAAAGTGGCGTCGCTGCTGGCGTCGCTGTACGCGCCATCGATGTAGAGTTTTTGCAGTTCGAAACGGGCCATAAAGTCCTCGCAAGAGCATTAAGTGGCTGGCGCGGTTCGGTGGTTGAGCGTTTATGTGTGCTCTAACTCACCCGCTTGGCCAGTTGGGTATCCATGTATTCGTAAGCGATCTGTTGCGCCTGCTCGGTGTCGAAAGCATCTCCCGACAGCGCGCCGCGCAACCACAACCCGTCGATTAACGCTGCCAGGCCCCGGGCGGCGCTGCGCGCATCATTGAGCGGCAGTACGCGGCGGAACTGGCAGCACAGGTTGGAATACAGACGGTGATCGTTGATCCGCTGCAACCTGTGCAAAGACGGCTGGTGCATGCTGGTGGCCCAGAAGGCCAGCCAGGTTTTCATTGCCGGGCCATTGACCTGGCTGGCGTCGAAGTTGCCTTCGATGATCACCTGCAGATGCGCCCTCGGGCTGTCATCTTTCAGCGCCTGTCGGCGCAGGGTGACGTTCTCGCTCAGGACGGTCATCAGGTACCCCATGGTGGCGGCAATCAGGCCGTTCTTGTCCTGAAAGTAGTGACTGATGATGCCATTCGAGACACCGGCCAAACGGGCGATCAGCGCAATGCTGGCGTCCCCCATTCCGACCTGATCGACGGCCTGCAAAGTGGCTTCGATCAATTGCTGGCGGCGGATGGGTTGCATACCGACCTTGGGCATCTTGCACATCTCCTTAGGCCTTCCGGCAGACGTCAAACGGCTACCGGGTTGAGGGCCAGTCTATTTTGTTTTGATTGAACGTTCAATCAACAAAGAATAAGATCTGCGACAAATCGTCGCTGTTTACAGATTTTCCTACGTGTAATTGGCGGCAAACCGACATCCGAAACGGCTCGAAGCCTGTGCGCCACGGCGTCTCAAGGGCTTCGGGCTTTTTTCGGGCTGTCTTTATATCACCCGCTGGTCGGCTGCCCACTAACCGATTGGTCGGGTAACTCGTTTGTCTTGCGTTCTTCTCTCGCACTGCCCGGAGCATCTGTGCCATGAGTTCTGCCTCGCTAATAAAGACCCCACCCGAGAAGGTGACGGTCAACGGTTGGGTGTTCTACACCTCTACCGCGTTGATTCTGTTGTTGACCGCCATTCTGATCATCGCCCCGCAAGAGGCCGGCAGAATGCTGGGTATGGCGCAAGCCTGGTTGTCCCGCAGCTTCGGCTGGTATTACATGGTGGTGATTGCCGCCTACCTGATTTTCGTTGTCGGCCTGGCGTTTTCGTCCTACGGCAAACTGAAACTGGGCAGCAAGGATGACACCCCGGACTTCAGCTACGGCGCCTGGGCGGGGATGCTGTTCTCCTCGGGTATCGGCATCTCGTTGCTGTACTTCGGTGCGTCCGAGCCGCTGGATCACTACTTCAACCCGCCGGAAGGCGTGGCCGGCAGCAACCTGGCGGCACGCCAGGCCGTGCAGCTGACATTCCTGCACTGGGGCCTGCATGGCTGGGCGATCTACGCGTTGGTGGGGTTGGCCGTGGCGTACTTTGCCTACCGGCACAACCAGCCGCTGGCGTTGCGTTCGGCGTTGTATCCGCTGGTGGGCGAGCGTTGGGTCAAGGGCGCGGCCGGGCACGCGGTGGACGGCTTCGGCATGTTCGTGACCCTGCTGGGGCTGGTGACCAACCTGGGGATTGGTTCGCTGCAAGTGTCGTCGGGGCTGGAAAACCTGTTCGGCATGGAGCACAGCAACACCAACCTGCTGATCGTGATCATCGTGATGAGCACCGTGGCGACCATTGCTGCCGTGTCGGGTGTGGAAAACGGCATCCGTCGTCTGTCCAACCTGAACATCGTGCTGTTCAGCGGCCTGCTGATTTTCGTCCTGTTGTTCGGGCCGACCCTGCACCTGCTCAACGGCTTCGTGCAGAACGTCGGTGACTACCTGAACGGTGTCGTGCTGAAGACTTTCGACCTCTATGTGTACGAAGGCGACAGTGAGAAGTCCGACCGCTGGCTGGGCCTGTGGACTCTGTTCTACTGGGCCTGGTGGATTTCCTGGGCACCATTCGTGGGAATGTTCATCGCACGTATTTCCCGTGGTCGCACCGTGCGCGAACTGGTGGCCGGCGTGCTGCTGATTCCGCTGGGCTTCACCCTGGCCTGGCTGTCGATCTTCGGTAACTCGGCCTTGGACCTGGTGATGAATCACGGGGCGGTGGAGCTCGGGAAGACCGCGCTGGAACAGCCGTCCATGGCGATCTACCAGTTGCTTGAGCATTACCCGGCGTCGAAAGTTGTCATCGGCGTGTCGATCTTTGTCGGTTTCGTGCTGTTCCTGACCCCGGCGGATTCCGGCGCGGTGATGATGGCCAACCTGTCTTGCAAGGGCGGTACCGTCGATGAAGACGCGCCGCACTGGCTGCGGATCTTCTGGTCGGTGGTGATCACCCTGGTGACCATCGGCTTGCTGTTCGCCGGTAACTTCGAAGCCATGCAAACCATGGTGGTGCTGGCCGGTCTGCCGTTCTCGGTGGTGCTGGTGTTCTTCATGTTCGGCTTGCACAAGGCCATGCGCCAGGACGTGCAGATCGAACAGGAGCAAGCGGAACTGGCGGCACGCGGTCGCCGTGGTTTCAGCGAGCGTTTGACCCAACTGGATCTGCAACCGAGCCAGTCGATCGTTCAGCGCTTCATGGACAAGCATGTCAGCCCGGCGCTGGAAGATGCCGCCGTGCAAATGCGCGCCCAAGGCCTGGATGTGCAAACGCTGCTGGGCAAGTCCAAGCGCTGCATGGGCCTGCGTACCGAGATGGAAGAGGGCAACCCGTTTGTCTACGAAGTGAGCCTGGACGGTTACCTGGCCACGCCGACCGAATCGGCTCAGTCCGATGAGGCGCGTCAGCGTTACTACCGTGCCGAGGTGTACCTGCACAACGGCAGCCAGGACTACGATTTGATGGGCTTCACCCAGGATCAGATCACCCGTGACGTGCTCGATCAGTTTGAAAGCCATCGGCAGCTCCTTGGCCGGGTTTACAGCTAAGTAGCAATAGGGCGCGGTGTTTCTGTCTGAAGCACCGCGTTGCGTCCTTCGCGAGCAAGCCCGCTCCCACATTCGACCGCATTCCTCTGTTAGAACTCGGTCACCTGTGGGAGCGGGCTTGCCCGCGAAGGGGCCATCAGCCGCAAAGCTGTTTGACCCGATACCCCATAAACAAAAACGCCGCGATCTTATCGCGGCGTTTTTGTTTCTGCTGTCTTACCCCAGGTTCTTGCCGAGCAGTGCGTGATACAGCTCGCTGTCGCCCAGAATCCCCACTACGTGGTTGTTGTCGTGCAGCACCAGTTTGTTGCCGGTCTGATACCGAATCTGCAGCGCATCGCGCATGCCGATACTGGAGTCCACCAGCGTCGGCTTGCGTTCCAGGCCTTCGACGGCTTGCCCCGGAATCCAGTTCTGCAGGTCCATTGACGAACCGTTCTTGCGCGCGCCCTTGATGGTGTTGCCTTCAGCCAGGTCCAGCCACGAATCGCCGCCCGGATCCAGGCACACCGAGCCGTTGATGCGTTTGCAGTTATCCAGGGTACGCATCAGGCTGCGACCGCACAGTACGTTCAGCGGGTTGGTGTGGGCCACGAAGGTCCGCACATAGTCGTCCGCAGGGTTGAGGACGATTTCTTCCGGCTTGCTGTACTGGATGATCCGGCCGTCTTTCATGATCGCGATACGGCTGCCCAGTTTCAGCGCTTCATCGAGGTCGTGGCTCACGAAAACGATGGTCTTGTGCAGCTTGCGTTGCAGTTCCAGCAGTTCGTCTTGCAGACCCTGGCGGATCAGCGGGTCGAGGGCCGAGAACGGTTCGTCCATCAGCAGGATGTCGGCGTCCATTGCCAGCGCACGGGCCAGGCCCACGCGTTGTTGCATACCACCGGACAGCTCGTTGGGTTTCTTGTTGCGCCACTGGGTCAGGCCCACCAGCTCAAGCTTGTCGTCCACCAGCTTGCGCCGTTCCTTCTCGGGACGACCTTGCATCTCCAGGCCGAAGCTGATGTTCTCGCGAACGGTCAGCCAGGGCATCAGGGCGAACTTCTGGAACACCATCGCGATGCGCTTGGTGCGCATCATTTTCAGTTCTGCCGGGGTGCAGGACGCAATGTCGATCTGCTTGCCTTCGTGCTCGACGAACAGCTTGCCGCGGCTGACGGTGTTGAGGCCGTTGATGCAACGCAGCAGGCTGGATTTACCTGAACCGGACAGGCCCATCAGTACGCAGATCTCACCTTTTTCGATGTCCAGGCTGGCTTTTTCAACGCCGACAATCTGCCCGGTCTTTTTCAGGATCTCGTTACGGGTCATGCCTTGATCCAGCAGCTTGAGTGCCTCGCGTGGATCCTTGGAGAAGATAACGTCGACGTTATCGAAGCGAATAATGCTCATGCGTCACCCCCTACTTTGGCGTCGGGTTGTTTGCAGATACGGTCGAGCATGATCGCCAGCAGTACGATCGCCAGGCCTGCTTCGAAGCCCAGGGCGATATCAGCGGTATTCAGTGCGTTGACCACGGGTTTACCCAGGCCGTCGGCGCCCACCAGTGCGGCGATCACCACCATCGACAACGACAGCATGATGCACTGGGTGATACCGGCCGCGATGCTTGGCATGGCATGAGGCAGTTCAATTCGCGAGAGCAGTTGACGGCGCGAGCAGCCAAAGGCCTTGCCGGCGTCCATCAATTCTTCCGGGACATCGCGGATACCCAGGTAGGTCAGGCGGATGGGCGCGGCAATCGCGAACACCACCGTGGAGATCAGGCCCGGGACCACACCCAGCCCGAAGAGGGTCAGGGTAGGAATGAGGTACACGAACGTCGGTACGGTCTGCATCAGATCGAGTACCGGACGCATTAAAGTATAGAACATCGGCTTGTGCGCGGCGACGATGCCCAGCGGCACGCCAATGACCACGCAGACCAGGGTGGCGAACATCACCTGGGCGAGGGTTTCCATGGTTTCCTGCCAGTACCCCAGATTGAGGATCAGCAGAAAGGAGGCAACGACAAACGCGGTCAGGCCCCATTTGCGTTGAATGAAGTGTGCCAGTAGTGCGATTACGCCGATCAATACCAGCGGGTTGAACCAGGTCAGCGCAAACGTCACGCCGTGGATCATCGTTTCCAGTGTCACGGCGATTGCGTCGAAGGTGCTGGCGCCGTGTTGCGTCAACCATTCAACGAAGCTCGCGATGTACTGGCCTAAGGGGATTTTCTGATCAATCAGCATGGTAGTGAACGTCCGCATGCAAGGAAATAAACAGCCCGGACGGCCGAGGCCGTCCGGCATAAGCGATTACTTGGCCAGTTTGGCTTTCACGGCCTCCAGGCCTGGTTTACCGTCAATGGTGGTCACGCCAGCGAGCCAGGTATCGAGCACCTGTGGATTGTTTTTCAGCCAGGCCTTGGCGGCCGCGTCAGGCTTCATCTTGTCGTCCAGGATGTTGCCCATCAGCGAGCTTTCCATGTCGACGGTGAACTCCAGGTTCTTCAGCAACTGGCCGACGTTGCTGCATTCCTGCGTGTAGCCCTTGCGGGTGTTGGTCGCCACGGTGGCGGCACCGAAATCCGGGCCGAAAAAGTCATCACCACCGGTCAGGTATTGAATCTTGAAGCGCTTGTTCATCGGATGCGGCGCCCAGCCGAGGAACACCACGGCGGTGTCGCGTTTCTGCGCGCGGTCGACCTGCGACAGCATGCCGGCTTCGCTGGACTCTACGACCTTGAAGCCTGCGTCCTTGAGGCCGAAGGCGTTCTTGTCGATCATCGACTGGATCAGGCGGTTGCCGTCGTTGCCAGGCTCGATGCCGTAGATCTTGCCGTCGAGTTCTTTCTTGAATTTGGCGATGTCGGCGAAGTCATGCAGCCCTTTGTCGTACAGCGCCTGAGGAACGGCGAGGGTGTACTTTGCGCCCTTGAGGTTGGTGCGCACGACATCCACGGTGCCCGCGTCACGATAGGCCTTGATGTCGTTTTCCATGGTCGGCATCCAGTTACCCAGGAACACGTCCATGTTCTTGCCGTCGGCCAGGGACTTGTAGGTCACGGGCACGGAAATCATGGTGGTCTTGGTCTTGTAGCCGAGGGCATCGAGCACGACGCTGGTGGTCGCAGTTGTCGCGGTGATGTCGGTCCAGCCGACATCGGAGAAGTTTACGGTACTGCACTGCGCCGGCTCTGCGGCTTGCGCCAGAACCGGCAGACTAAGCATGGCGGCCAACAACAACGACGGGGAACCTTTCATGGATGGACTCCTTGGTGTTTTTTTTGGCAGTGTTCCGACTGGACCACCGCACTTATAGGTTGCGGTTGGATGGCGTTCTGGAGACAGCTCTACCACTGCGCCTTGCAATCGAGTCGATATGATCATGTACCAGTGAAAATCTGACGCCTACAGGGTGCGTCGTATCCAGTACAGGGATGGTCGCATCCAGTGTCGGTGACGTCGTTTACAGATTTTTTCAGCCCTTTTTTCCCCTCTGAACCGCAAAAAAACGGCGAAAACACGGCGTAAAAGACACGCGGCGTTGGTGGGCATGAGTGCGTCGGTTAGAGACGTCGAACAACACGATAAAAGCTTGATGATGCGGTCATCTCGGCGGATTGCAGCTTGAGCGTAGCAGCTCCGTCATCGTGCGCTTTTGCGTGCGCAGTGGGCCCATTCAGGAGTTCGGCAGTCATGGCTATCAGTGTTTTCGACCTGTTCAAAATCGGCATCGGCCCTTCCAGTTCGCACACCGTGGGGCCCATGCGGGCAGCGGCGTTGTTTGTGCAGGGCTTGCGTGAGCGCGGGTTGCTGGAGCAGGTGCGGCGTGTCGAAGTCCAGCTGTTCGGCTCGTTGTCGGCTACCGGTATCGGCCACGGCAGCGACAATGCCGTGATCATGGGGCTGATGGGCGAGTGGCCGGATGCGATCGATCCGTCGCAAATCGGCATTCGTATCCAGGCCCTGCGCGAAACCCATACGCTGTTGCTCGACGGTCGTCTGTCGGTGCCATTCGTCTGGGCTCGGGACATGCGCCTGATCGACGAAAACCTGCCGTTCCACCCCAACGCCATGACCCTGATTGTCGAAGGTGATGACGGCGAATTGCATCGCGACACCTACTATTCAGTCGGCGGCGGTTTTGTCGTCGATGAGGCGCAAGCCTCCAGCGGTGTCGTGGATCTGGATCGCACCGTACTTCCTTATGACTTTTCCAGCGCCGCCGAGCTATTGCAGCTGTGCAAGAAGCACAACCTGCGCGTGGCTGAATTAATGATGGCCAACGAGAAAGTCTGGCGCAGCGAAGAGGAAATCCGCAGCGGCCTGATGAAGCTCTGGCGCGCCATGCAGGATTGCGTCGAACAAGGCCTGAAACACGAAGGCATCCTGCCGGGCGGGCTGAATGTGCGTCGCCGCGCGGCCAAGCTTCATCGCAGCTTGCAGGAACTGAACAAACCCAACGTGATCGGCTCGACCTTGAGCGCCATGGAATGGGTCAACCTGTTCGCCCTGGCGGTCAACGAAGAAAATGCCGCCGGCGGGCGTATGGTCACGGCACCGACCAACGGCGCGGCGGGGATCATTCCGGCAGTGCTGCACTACTTCATGAAATTCAGCGAGGCCGTGACCGACGCCAATGTCGTCGACTACTTCCTCGGTGCGGCGGCGGTGGGGATCCTGTGCAAGAAGAACGCCTCGATCTCCGGGGCCGAAGTCGGCTGTCAGGGCGAAGTCGGTTCGGCCTGCGCCATGGCGGCGGCCGGGCTGGCGGAAATCCTCGGCGCCACGCCAGAGCAACTGTGCAACGCGGCGGAGATTGGTCTGGAGCACAACCTCGGCCTGACCTGCGACCCGGTGGGTGGGCTGGTCCAGGTGCCGTGCATCGAGCGCAACGCAATTGCTGCGGTGAAGGCGATCAATGCTGCGCAAATGGCATTGCGGGGCGATGGCCAGCACTTTATTTCGTTGGATAGGGTGATCCGCACCATGCGCGATACCGGTGCCGACATGCATGACAAATATAAGGAGACATCGCGGGGTGGGTTGGCGGTGAGTGCGGTGGAGTGTTGAAACCGCGTCGACCCCATCGCGAGCTTGCTCGCGATAGCGCCAGACCAGTCAAAACTGCGCGCTAAGTGAACACCCGGATTAAAACGCGCCTCCTTTTAGCGCGTCGCTCACAGATAAATTGTCTTGCCACTGATCGAGGGCCAACCAGCCCTCGACCGCTCGTCACCTGTGCCTGCGGTGACACTCCTTTCCGACGCGGCGCAACGCCGTTCCCACAAGTGCTACCGAATTGCTCACAGCTCGTGGGCCGGGGTGCTTGCCAGCCCTGATGGCCATTTAAATCCCTTTGCCCTGCGAGACATATATAGACACATTCCGACGTCGTTTTTAGGAGTTATTGAACGCGCATTCAAATTTAGGCATGGCAATTGCTCTGTCATTACAAAGCCCGTCTCCCACGCGAGAACGATGGCAATAAAAAGAGCCTCCGCCTGAGGCCATCACCCGCTTTGTGTGAGGAGATACCGCGATGACGACGTTCAACTCCGGGGCCCAACCCCAGAACCGTGCGCCTCAATCCATCGGCTTTCTGCTGCTGGACAATTTCACGCTGATTTCTCTGGCCTCCGCAGTAGAACCCCTGCGCATGGCCAACCAGTTGTCCGGTCGCGAGCTATATCGCTGGACCACCCTCACCGTCGATGGCGGTCAGGTCTGGGCCAGTGACGGCCTGCAGATCACCCCCGACGCCTCCATGCACAAAGCCCCGCCAATGGACACCGTCATCGTGTGCGGCGGTATCGGCATCCAGCGCACTGTTACCCGCGAACACGTGTCCTGGCTGCAAAGCCAGGCCCGCCAGTCCCGCCGCCTCGGCGCGGTGTGCACCGGCAGCTGGGCCCTGGCCTGCGCCGGCCTGCTCGACGGCTTCGATTGCAGCGTGCACTGGGAATGTCTGGCAGCAATGCAGGAAGCTTTCCCGCGTGTAGCGATGAGCACGCGTCTGTTCACCCTCGACCGTAACCGTTTCACCAGCTCCGGCGGTACCGCGCCGTTGGACATGATGCTGCACCTGATCAGCCGCGATCATGGTCGTGAACTGTCGGCCGCGATCTCGGAAATGTTCGTCTACGAGCGCATCCGCAACGAGCAGGATCACCAGCGTGTGCCGCTCAAGCACATGCTCGGCACCAACCAGCCGAAGTTGCAGGAAATCGTTGCATTGATGGAAGCCAACCTCGAAGAGCCGATCGACCTCGACGAACTGGCGGTTTATGTCGCGGTGTCCCGTCGTCAGCTCGAGCGGTTGTTCCAGAAATACCTGCACTGCTCGCCGTCGCGTTACTACCTGAAGCTGCGCCTGATCCGCGCCCGGCAACTGCTCAAGCAAACGCCGATGTCGATCATCGAAGTGGCATCGGTGTGTGGCTTCGTATCCACGCCGCACTTCTCCAAGTGCTACCGCGAGTACTTCGGCATTCCGCCGCGTGACGAGCGCGTAGGCTCCAACACTACCCAGCAAGTGGCGATGATGCCGCTGCCGCAAGCGCTGGTGCTGTCGCCGTTGTCCGGGCCGTTGTCGGCACTGAGCCAGGCGCGTAATGAGTCGACGTTTGCCAGCGTAAGGCTCTAAGCCGAGGCGCCTTCATCGCGAGCAAGCTCGCTCCCACAGGGTTTTGTGTCAGAGCATTCATTTTGTGCTCGACACAAAACCCTGTGGGAGCGGGCTTGCCCGCGAAGGCCTTTTATCGGCCTGTGTGGCTCTGTTGATACTCCGCCAACGCCGGCAACAACTGCTTGTCGATCGCCTGGCGCACCGCCGGCAGGATGGTCGCGCTGCTGGTGTACATCTGCTTGACCATGGTCCGCAGCGTCATCGCCCGCACATCATTCAATCCCCGTACCGCGCACTCGCAGGCCTGCTCGGCAGTGGCGCCGGTGGGCACTTCGAATCCCAACGACTTGAGCTGGCCCAACAGGTCTTCCTGGTCTATCAAATCAGCGTGCATCATGACGCAATCCTTCTTCAGGGAACGGTGTCGTGGCTCGATTCTGGTAGGGCCACAAGGTGGCGGCAAGGGCGAATTGTCGCAATGGCCGCAATACCTATGAACAGGTCGTTTTCGGCTAACTTGCCGTGCAGAGGAGTGGGCACACTGGGCTCAGCTCGCTTCACGAAGGTTTGGTCACCCTCGCACGGCAGCTCCTCAACAGTACCCTCTGCCTCGATCCTGTCACGGCTTGATCGGGGCTTTTTTTTGTTTGTGAATCAATGGGTTTTGTGTCGATAAATAGACCGCTTTCGCGAGCAAGCCCGCTCCCACAGTTGACCGAGTCCCATCAGGGGAATGCGGTCGAATGTGGGAGCGAGCTTGCTCGCGATGAACGATGACGCGGTCTAGCGTTGCAACACGAGAATCCGCGACAACAACTCATCCCGGTCGACATAGCAGCCCTGGAAATGCCGCGCCCCGGTGGCGGGGTCGAAGGCGTTGCGGGCATGGAGGGTGCGACGGTTGTCGAAGCACCACAGCTCACCGGGATTGAGCCGCTGCATCAACCTGAACCGAGGCTCGCGGGTCATCGCGATAAAGCGCCGATAGGCTTGATAGAGCTTGGGCATCTGCTCAACTGAGGCATCGAACGGCCCGCGCAGAAAGTTTGCCATGCGGATTTCCGACACCTGGCCCAACGCATTCAGGGCGATGATCGGTGCGAGACAGCGGTAGTCGCTATGGCGGTCCTTGTTGCGAAACTCCACGGGGATTTCGCACAGGCTTCTGAAGGATTCGGGGTCTTCCCGGCGCAGGGCGTCGGCAATGGCAAAACCGTCGACAAAAATGCTCTCGCCGCCCTCGGCGTCATTGACCAGGCAATGCAAAAATTGCAGCCCAGGTTGCAACTCCCGGGTCGGCAAATCGCTGTGCAGCGGCAGGTTGAAGGCGGTATAGGCGTTGCTGTCGGCGTCAGCCCTGGATTGCACGTTGAACAGCACGCCGAAATTGCTCTCGCGGATGAAGGAAATCCTTTGCACGATCAGCTTCAGGGAACCGGGTTCGGTGGGCACGCCACGGACCTGGGTCAATCCGACATCGCGCACCGCCAACAGCCATTGCAACAAGGCCTCAGGGTCGTTCATCAGTGCTTGATACTCGAACACCGGCAACTGCAAATCGTTGTGCCAGAGCCTGGCTTTCGGTTTGCCTGCCAGACGTTCGGCGCGTGACTCGTCGTCGTAGGCATGGGCGCGCAGCCAGCCAGGGTCGAAGCGGCTGCAGTGGCCGTCCT
>NZ_AKJL01000076.1 GCF_000282355.1 Pseudomonas sp. GM49 | reverse complement strand
ATCGCGAGCAAGCTCGCTCCCACATTTGTTTTGTATTTACAGCAAACTGATCGGATAGCTGATGATCAACCGGTTCTCGTCGAACTCGTTGTTGCTGTAGTCGCGGCGTATGGTCGAGTTGCGCCATTTCAGGTTCAGGTCTTTCAGCGCACCGCTCTGCACGGTGTAGCCCAGTTCACTTTCACGCCCCCATTCCTTGCCATCGGTGATGCTGCCGGTGTGCACATTGTCGCCGCTGATATAGCGGTTCATCAGGGTCAGGCCCGGTACGCCGAGGGCGACGAAGTTGTAGTCGTGGCGTACCTGCCAGGACTTTTCCCGGGCATTGTCGTAGCTGGAGTTGTAGCTGTCGTTGGCCAGTGTGCCGCCGCTGGTGCCGTTGACCCGCATCCAGGCGCTGTCGCCGGTGAGTTTTTGCAGGCCGACGTAGAACGTGTGGCCGCCGTGTTTGGCCGAGAACAAACCGTACATGGTTTTGTTGTCCAGTTCGCCAGCCCGGGCGCTGCCGTCATCCTTGCCGTAGAAGAAGCCGAGGTTGGCGCCCAGGGTCCAGTCGCCAAGCGGCTGGCTGTGGATCAGATTGATGAATTGCTGGCTGTAGATGTCCTTGAGCTCGGCATTCCACAGACCGATCTGGGTGCGTTTGTCGTTGAACACGTACTCGCCGCCCTCGAAGTTGAAACGGTCAGAGGTGAACGCGGCTTTGCCGGTCATCGACATGTCGCCCATGCTGCTGTCGTCGCGCGGGCTGTTCTGGCGGAACTGGCCGCCATAGAGCGTCAGGCCATTGATTTCCTTCGACGTGATCTGGCCACCACGGAAAGTTTGCGGCAACGAACGACCGTCGTCGGAACGCAGGATTGGCAGCACCGGCATCCATTCGCCAACCTTCACCTCGGTCTGCGACAGCCTGGCCTTGAACGCCACGTTGGTGCGGCCGAAGTTGTCTGCAGGGCGGCCGTCATGATCCAGCGGCAGCAGTTGTGTCCCGCCGGTGCCTTTGCCGCCGTCGAGCTTCACCGAATACAAACCGAGCACATCCATGCCGAACCCGACGGTGCCTTGGGTAAAGCCGGATTTGGCATCGAGAATGAAGCTTTGCGTCCACTCTTCAGCCTTGCCCTGGGCCTTGGTCGGGTTGGTGAAGTTGCGGTTGATGTAGAAGTTGCGCAGGTTCAGGTTGACCTTGGCCCCTTCGACAAAACCCGGCTCTTCGGCACTGGCGGGCAGGGCCGCGCTGGCCAGGGCAATGGCGATCAGGCCGGGAACGAAGTACTGCGCGGGAGAAGGCGTCATGGGCTCGGGTCTCTCTAATTCTTGGGGATGAAACGGGGTGATGCCGCAACCCGGGGTTGCAGACGAATATTTGAAATCATCAATAGCGAAGCGGATCAGCCGGAGAGGGCAGGGCGCGGGGGCATGGTGTCGAACCTGTTGTTATTGGTTTTGTCGATCGGATGGTGCGGGGAATGTACTGGATGGTTCAATTGCTGAAAGCGGGTTTTGGGCGATTATCGAACGAAAGTATGAGCGTTCGCGCAGGTGTGCTTTCGATTTGGCTAATAAGGGCGTGCAAGGGATTAAACAGAATGTTCTGGCTTTGGTGTATATCAGCCTGGTAGTTCTGATAGTTGTAAGAGGGAAGGCTGTGGCATAGGTTTAATGTGTTGTTTGGTTGTTAATGATCGCTTGAGATATGGTGGCCTATGGAAACCTTAAAGAAAAAGAGAGTTGTTAAAGAAAATAATGGGCAGGTTGTTGTTGAAGGCAGAAAAATTCCCGTGCTGAATATCCCCGCTGTGCAGGGGGTGATAAACGGGAGACTTAAAATTGACGATGGGGACAATGTCGATATTGAGTTCCGCGGGAATAGTGAGCGCGAGGAACTATATTTTTATTGGCTAAGGGAACCTCATTATTTCTTTTTGCTCGCCAAGAAGGAAGATCCGCATACGGAGTTGGCTTTTTGGGGGGATGAATTAAAGGTTGGCTCTCATCAAATAGGATGGGGCGCCAATGAGGTACAGGCAGAGTTCTTCAGGCACGGCAGTACGGGCTATCCTCAGTCGGAATCGCGTGGTTCGCTTACTGTCTTGTTCATCACCGAGGAAGGTGGGTTTGATGTCATTGAGGGGCATTTTAGTTTTAATTATATTGATTACAGCGAGGAGAAACCGCGGGATGTGGTTTTCTCATGTCCGACTTTTCGATTGAGAGTGCCGAAATAAAAGCGTTTGGAGGCGCGTGGCCAAGAGTGATAAGTGCGTGATGTGGTCGAGCTAAAGTTCTGATCGAAAACCCATGTCATGGAGCACTGGCGTGGGTTTTTTCTTACTTGTGAAACAGAACCTCTTACGCGCTATGACGAGGCTTTTTCATCGGCTCGTTCGTCACCGTCTGGCGCTTATCGTTCGTATCGGGGCATTACCGGTTCCTGCACGCTGTTTCTCAAGCTCGAATCGCAGAACCCCGGCGGTTCGATCAAGGACCGTATCGGCCTGACGATGATCGACACCGCTGAACGCGACGGACGCCTGCATTCCGGCGGTACCATCGTCGAGGCCAATGTGTGCTGGCAACACCGGCCTGGGTCTGGCCCTGGTCGGCCGCGCCCAGGCGCTGGCTCGGATTTGACGTCAGGTGTGTACGCGACACCTTTGGGGCAGGCATAAAAAAACCGGAATCCTTGGTGGAATTCCGGATTTTCGTGAGCCTCAAGGATCAGTCAATCATCCTTGTGAGCGCATGCCGATCAGAACATCTTCATCTTCGGCGCTTCTTCTTTCAACGGCTCGTTCTGCGCCGTCTGTTCGTTCCAGCCACCACCCAGGGCCTTGTACAGGTTGACCTGGCTGACCAGTTGCGCCAGACGGTCGGTGATCAACACTTGTTGCGCACTGAACAGCTGACGCTGGGCATCGAGGAAGGTCAGGTTGCTGTCGACACCGATGCGGTAACGACGCTCGGCAAGGCCGTAGTACGCCTGGTTGGCACTGACGAAATCTTTCTGTGCCTGCAACTGCTGGACGTAGGTCTGGCGGGCGGCCAGGCCGTCGGCAACTTCCTGGAAGGCCGTTTGAATGGACTTCTCGTAGTTCGCCACGCTGATGTCTTTCTGGATTTTCGAGTAATCCAGGCTGGCGCTCAGGGCGCCGGCGTTGAAGATCGGCAGGTTGATCTGCGGCTGGAACAGCCAGGTGCCCGAACCACCCTTGAACAGACCGGACAGGTCCGGGCTCAGGGTGCCGGCATTGGCCGTGAGGCTGATGCTCGGGAAGAACGCAGCCCGCGCTGCGCCGATGTTGGCGTTGGCGGCCTTCAGGTTGTACTCGGCTTGAAGGATGTCCGGACGACGATGCAGCAGGTCCGATGGCAGGCCGGGAGGAACGTCGCTCAGCAAGTCGTCGTCAAGTGGTTTGGCCGCTTGCAGATTGGCCGGGACTCCAGTGCCGAGCAGCAGCACCAGGCTGTTCTCATCCTGAGCGACCTGACGGGTGTACTTGGCCAGTTGCGCACGGGCGTTTTCCACCGAGGTGCGCGACTGTGCCAGGTCCAGGGCCGAGGCGACGCCGACTTCGTTGCTGCGGGCGGTGAGCTTGTAGCTCTCCTCGAAGGTGGCGAGGGTGTCCTGGGTCAGCTTGTACAGTTCCTTGTCGGCCTGCCAGGTCAGGTAGGCATTGGCCACACTGGCCACCAGGCTGATCTGGGTGCTGCGACGGCCTTCTTCGGTGGCGAAGTACTTCTGCAACGCTTCTTCGTTCAGGCTGCGAATGCGACCGAACAGGTCGAGTTCATAGGCGCTGACCCCGACCGTGGCCGAGTAGGAGCTGGTGATGCCGGCTTCGCCGGTTTGCGAAGCATTAGCCGGAACGTGCTGACGGCTGCCGGTGCCGTTGGCCGAGACA
>NZ_AKJL01000075.1 GCF_000282355.1 Pseudomonas sp. GM49 | reverse complement strand
TAGCCAATTGAGTACTGGCTGCTGCTGCAACTGCCAGTGCGATCATGCTCCACTTCATCACGCGCATCGTGATTTGCTCCTTTGGTTTTAGAAGAGTACTGCCGTCCCACCTGTTTTATTATCTGGGCGGCTCTTTCTTTTTGTGTCGGCGCAAACTTATATCACGCCGACAATGTTGGCGATACTTGCGTATCTAACCTTTCGCCTTCTTTACGACCCTGTCGCAAACAGCGTGCTAGATGTCGCAAATTTCCAGCTCCGACGCAACCGGGCTGACAACTTTAATGCTGTTTTCTGAACCTTGGCGTCGGTAAAAAGAGTCCTGGTGAAACGTTTGAATCTCCATCGGGCTACCTTGCCGCTGTTTTTTTTTGCCTCAAGACCTCCGCTTCCAGCGGGTGTCACTCAGGCGATATTGGGTATGAATGCAACAAGCGTGCACAAATCCGGGTTTTGCTGCGGTTTTTTTCTCATTGACCGCCTGACGCTGTAAAAACCTCATAAAACCGGGGGTTCAAGCACCTTTAGTTCGGGCTTGACGCCTTGCCTGACATCATGTTGTACCGTTCTGGTCGACTGAATGACAAGCAAAAATGTTACCGGTTCACCCCGCCAGTGAGTAGATGGCGGATGTCGAAGCATTCAGCGTAGACCCACTGTGCGGTTTTGGTGCAAAAAAATTTTAGCCTGATGCTGAATTCATCCAGGTCGACCGCTTGTTCGAAGCGAACTCCTTGTTGTTAATCAGTCACTTCGGCGTTTTTTGCTGGCCTGTCAGTTCTGTAATGGTGCGCCACAACGAAAAATGTCTCATCCGAGGGCGGGCTGTCAGCCTTTCGCTGGCGCTCATGGGCTCTGTGCAAGGTTCGTCGTGAAGCGTGCGCCGTTCGCAGGTATGCTGCCGTCCGGTCGCTTGGTGCGCTGTCCCTCGGGATGGACGCTAAGCTGAAAATGATGCCCCGGCGGGAGTGTGCGCAGTGTTCGCTTTAGATCCACGACTTCAACAAGACACGTTACCGATCGGGGACTTTCCGCTCTGCCGGTTGCTGTTGTCCAACGACTCGAACTATCCCTGGTTCATCCTGGTACCTCGTCGTGAGGCTATCAGTGAGATATTTCAGTTGGATGTCGCAGACCAGCAGCAGCTTTGGCTGGAGACGACGGCGCTTTCGCAAGTGCTCAAGGACTCGTTCGACGCGGACAAATTGAATGTTGCGGCGCTGGGTAACGTTGTCAGTCAGTTGCACATGCATGTGATTGTGCGCAAGCGCGAAGATGCCGCCTGGCCAGCGCCGGTTTGGGGTAAGCATCCGGCAAAACCCTACGGTTCGGAGCAGATCGCCGCCATTCGCGAACGTTTGCGTCTGATTTTGACCGATGATTTTACGTTTCTGGAGGGCTGAACCATGAGCCTGGAAGAGCGCGTTACCGATCTTGAAAGTCGCCTGGCGTTTCAGGATGACACCATCCAGGCATTGAATGATGTGCTGGTGGCGCAACAGCGGGTGGTCGAGCGTCTGCAGCTGCAAATGGCTGCACTGCTCAAGCGGCAGGAGGAAATGGTCGGCCAGTTCGAGTCATTCGAGGAGGAAGCGCCGCCACCGCACTATTAAGCAAGGCGCAAGCATAAAAAAACCGCGAACAGCCCGGGCTGTGCGCGGTTTTTTTTAGCCTTGAATCAGCGGCGCGGCAGTGCGGCGATCACATCTTCGGCTTGCAGGCCCTTGTCACGATTCATGACGGAGAACTCCACACGCTGGCCTTCGACCAGGACACGGTGACCTTCGCCACGAATGGCCCGGAAGTGCACGAAAATATCGTCACCGGAGTCGCGGGAAATAAAGCCGAAGCCTTTGGACGTGTTGAACCACTTGACGGTGCCGGTATCGCGGTTGCTCATGTCGTAGCTTGGCGAGGCGGCGACCGGTGATGACTTGTAGAAGCTGATGGCCAGGTGCAGAAAAACAGCAACCACGGCGGCGATCAGGCTGAACAGAACGGCGGGTTGACCGGCGATGACAGGCATCGGAGCGATCAGCGTCAGGGTTTGCAGGACCACAGCCAGAACCAGCAGGGCGCTGACCAGGTTTTGCAGTTGATGGCGCGGGCCTTTGTTCCAGTAAGGGATGACAGGTGCAAGTGTGAGGTTGAGCAGGCCGAAAAAGGCCAGGTACAGAGCATCGGGTTGTTGCAGGTAAGGTAAAGCCTCGGACCGCAGGCTAGGGATGAAGGACAGCAGCAAGGCCGCTGCGCCTATCAGTAGATGGACGATTTTCAACATTTTGATTAACTCACGTTAAGACAGCTCACAAGGAAGAGCTGATGGCGCACGGTTCGCTTCAAAACAATAAAGAGGCGTTGGACACGTACCCGGTATCAGCCTATGCGCCGTACCCGGAAAAATAGGCATTGGCGACACACCGTCTATTTAACAGCAAAGCCGCGGGCTACTCAAATCAGGGCGTCCGGCGGCTCTTTTGGGGCGATTTGCCGCAGGTTGCCCGAAGTTCCGGAGCTGCGGTAAGGCGGCCGACTTGCTGCCCAGCGTATGCAGGTGCATGAAAAAAAACGGCGTGGATGCTTCGCACTCTGCTGGATCAGTAACGCTCGCGTGCGTGGATGACGCCTTGAAGTGTTGTTCGCGCTCTTCTTTCCTACGTCATTCAATACTGTGCTTCTGAAGGGGGTGTCACTTCGCTGCGTGGGAAAATGTCCGGAGTAGGACGTTCTCCAGGGTCTGCCAACAGTTGTTGGCTTATCCTACGCCGAGGGTCATAAAGTCGTCTGGATATACCTTTGTATCTGCGTTTTTATAAGTCGACAGACAGTTGCTCTTAAGGAAACCAGGATGGCAAAGGAGTGTCAGCGTTATGGTTTATGAAAGGCAAGAAGAGAGGCGATACGGTTCGCACAAGGATGTAAGGGTTGACCCATTCGTTCGTGAGTTCGATATGGGGTTGGCCCAGCCCTTGTCCCGCTCCGTACGATTGAATGGCTTCGCCACCTGTTTGCGGCTTGAGCAGGTTTATTGGAAGATTTTGGGGGAAATGGCTCGGGTCAATTGTTGCTCGGTTAGTAGCCTGTTATCTCATGTGGATCGCGAAGTTCACTTGCGTCACGGCGGGGTAAGGAATTTCAGTGGGTTGGTGCGGGTTGTCTGTGTCGTGCACAGTCTCAGGGAAGGGGGTTGCATCGTCACGACCTAGTCTGGACAGCGAAAGCAGCAGAGTGTCGGTCTGTGCTGTCTTACGGCTGCACAGGCCGCATTTAATGGATATAATCCCGCTCTTTGCCGCAAAACCCTGCGTGTGCGGTAGCAATCTGATCGCCGAGACAACCTCCATGCCGATGTACGATTATCAATGTGCTTCCTGTGGTCATCAGTTGGAAGCCATTCAAAAGATCAGCGATGCACCGCTGGTCGACTGCCCTGCCTGTCAGGCGCCAGAGCTTAAAAAACTGCTGTCCATGCCGGGCTTCCGCCTCAGCGGCACCGGTTGGTACGAAACCGATTTCAAGACCGGTTCCAAGAAGAACCTGGCCGGCGGCGACAAAGCTGACTAAGGTCTGGACCCCGGGTTGAACCACACGCGTGAGCTCTTGCATCACCCGACGACTTTTTAAAGACGGGGCTGCTGTAGGATCTCCACCGAATTTCGAATTACGAGAAGTGAAAACACGACCATGATGCGCAGCCATTATTGCGGCCAACTGAACGAAAGCCTGGACGGCCAGGAAATTACCCTTTGCGGATGGGTCCACCGTCGCCGTGACCACGGTGGGGTGATTTTCCTCGATATCCGTGATCGTGACGGTCTGGCCCAGGTCGTGTTCGATCCGGACCGCGCGGAAACCTTCGCTGCTGCCGATCGTGTGCGCAGCGAGTACGTCGTGAAGATCACCGGCAAGGTTCGCCTGCGTCCGGCCGGTGCGACCAACGCCAACATGGCGTCGGGCATGATCGAAGTCCTCGGCTATGAACTCGAAGTGCTGAACGAATCGGAAACCCCGCCGTTCCCGCTGAACGAGTTCTCCGACGTCGGCGAAGAAACCCGCCTGCGCTATCGCTTCCTCGACCTGCGTCGCCCGGAAATGGCCGAGAAGCTGCGTCTGCGTTCGCGCATGACCACCAGCATCCGTCGCTTCCTGGACGAGAACGGCTTCCTCGACGTCGAGACGCCGATCCTGACCCGCGCCACCCCTGAAGGTGCTCGCGACTACCTGGTGCCGAGCCGTACTCACGCCGGTTCGTTCTTCGCCTTGCCGCAATCGCCGCAACTGTTCAAGCAACTGCTGATGGTGGCCGGCTTCGACCGTTACTACCAGATCGCCAAGTGCTTCCGTGACGAAGACCTGCGGGCCGACCGTCAGCCGGAATTCACCCAGATCGACATCGAGACCAGCTTCCTCGATGAAAAAGAGATCATGGGCCTGACCGAGCAAATGATCCGCAACCTGTTCAAGGAAGTGCTGGGCCTGGAATTCGGCGAGTTCCCGCACATGACCTTCGAAGAAGCCATGCGTCGCTACGGTTCCGACAAGCCAGACCTGCGTAACCCGCTGGAACTGGTGGACGTGGCTGATCAGCTCAAGGAAGTCGATTTCAAGGTGTTCAGCGGCCCGGCCAATGATCCGAAATGCCGTATCGCTGCCTTGCGCGTACCTGGCGGGGCGAGCATGCCGCGCAAGCAGATCGACGACTACACCAAGTTCGTCGGCATCTACGGTGCCAAGGGCCTGGCGTACATCAAGGTCAACGAGCGCGCCAAGGGTGTTGAAGGCCTGCAGTCGCCAATCGTGAAGAACATCCCTGAAGACAACCTCAACGTGATCCTCGATCGCGTCGGTGCGGTCGACGGCGATATCGTGTTCTTTGGCGCCGACAAAGCCAAGATCGTCAGCGAGGCCCTGGGCGCGCTGCGGATCAAACTGGGCCATGACCTGGACCTGCTGACCTGCAAGTGGGCGCCAATGTGGGTCGTCGACTTCCCGATGTTCGAAGAAAACGACGACGGCAGCTTCACCGCCTTGCACCACCCGTTCACCGCACCGAAGTGCACCCCGCAAGAGCTGGAAGCCAACCCGGCTGGCGCTCTGTCCCGTGCCTACGACATGGTGTTGAACGGCACCGAACTGGGTGGCGGTTCGATCCGTATCCACCGCAAAGAGATGCAACAGTCGGTGTTCCGTCTGCTGGGTATCAATGAAGCCGAACAGGAAGAGAAATTCGGCTTCCTGCTCGACGCCCTGAAGTACGGCGCGCCGCCGCACGGTGGTCTGGCCTTCGGTCTGGACCGTCTGGTGATGTTGATGACCGGCGCCCAGTCGATCCGTGAAGTGATCGCCTTCCCGAAAACCCAGAGCGCGGCGGACGTCATGACTCAGGCACCGGGCCAGGTGGATGCCAAGGCATTGCGCGAGTTGCACATTCGTCTGCGCGAAACGCCTAAGGCTGAGTAAGGTCGACCTGAAGGCGCATCTTCGGATGCGCCTTTTTTCTATCTGTAAAGATCGAAAACGGGTCGGGATTTTTATTTGCCGGCTGGCGCATCATGGCGTGGCGGGCAATGTTTCAAAGAGAATTCGGAGCGAGTTATGGCAGGTCATTCCAAGTGGGCGAACATCAAGCACCGCAAAGAACGTCAGGATGCCAAGAGAGGCAAGATCTTCACCAAGTGGATTCGCGAGCTGACCGTCGCAGCCCGTCAGGGTGGCGGTGATCCGGGCTCCAACCCGCGGCTGCGTCTGGCGCTGGACAAGGCCCTGGGTGCGAACATGAGTCGTGACATCATCGATCGTGCTGTCGCCCGCGGTACCGGCGCTGCCGATACCGATGATGTGGTCGAGCTGACCTACGAAGGTTACGGTCCGGGCGGTGTGGCAGTGATGGTCGAATGCATGACCGACAACCGTAATCGCACTGCAGCCGCTGTTCGTCACGCGTTCAGCAAGTGCGGTGGCAACCTCGGGACTGACGGTTCGGTGGCCTATCTGTTCGAGCGCAAGGGGCAGATTTCCTTCGCTGCCGGCGTGGATGAAGACGCGTTGATGGAAGCGGCCATGGAAGCCGACGCCGATGACGTGGTGACCAACGAAGACGGTTCCATCGATGTGTTCACCTCGTTTGCCGGTTTCTATTCCGTGCGTAATGCACTGGAAGCAGCGGGTTTCAAAGGTGACGACGCGGAAATCGTCATGTTGCCGACCACCAGCGCCGAGCTCGATCTGGAGGGCGCCGAGAAAGTCCTCAAGCTGATCGACATGCTCGAAGACCTGGATGACGTGCAAAACGTCTATTCCAACGCGGAAATTCCGGAGTCGGTGGCCGCGCAGCTCGGTTGACCCGCTTCCTTCTGTAGGAGCGAGCCCTGCTCGCGAAAAACCTGAGAGCGACGCTAATCTAAAGCGTTGCGTTATCGTTAAGGTCCATCGCGAGCGAGCTCGCTCCCTACAGCGAGCGGTGTCATGGCCGACGCGTTATTTCAATTTATCCGCAGGCGTTATGACTTTAATTCTTGGTATCGACCCCGGTTCACGCATCACCGGTTACGGTGTGGTTCGTGATACCGGCCGTGGTTGTGAGTACGTCGCCTCCGGTTGTATTCGCACCGGTGCCGGCGAGTTGCATGAGCGTCTGCAGATTGTCTATCGCGGTGTGCGGGAGATCATTCAGACCTATGGCCCGGTCACCATGGGCATCGAAAAAGTGTTCATGGCCCGTAACGCCGACTCCGCCCTGAAACTGGGGCAGGCCCGTGGCGCCGCTATCGTGGCGGGGGCGGAAGAGAGTCTGGAAATCGCCGAGTACACGGCGACGCAGGTCAAGCAGGCAGTAGTCGGCACCGGTGCGGCCAACAAGGAGCAGGTGCAGATGATGGTCATGCATATGTTGAAGCTGACCAGCAAACCGCAAATCGATGCTTCGGATGCCCTGGCCATTGCCATCTGCCATGCTCATACCCGTTCCAGCCTGCTGCCCCATGGTCTGGGAGCGGCACGCAGTCGTGGCGGGCGCCTGCGTCTCTGATAGCATCAGCAATCATTTTTATGGAGTGGGGGGTGTTTCGCCTGGGTCGTCGGCGGTACTTCCTCGCTCTGTCAGTCGCTGGCCCAGAGCTGGCCAACGCTCAAGGATTTGTAACGTGATTGGACGTTTGCGCGGCACCCTGGCTGAGAAGCAGCCACCGCATCTGATTCTGGATGTAAACGGTCTGGGTTATGAACTTGAAGTGCCCATGACGACTCTTTATCGCTTACCGTCGGTCGGTGAGCCGCTGACCTTGCACACCCATTTGGTGGTGCGCGAAGACGCACAGTTACTCTATGGTTTTGTCGGCAAGCGTGAGCGGGACTTTTTTCGTGAATTGATCCGCCTCAATGGCGTCGGTCCGAAACTGGCGCTGGCCTTGATGTCGAGCCTTGAAGTCGACGAACTGGTGCGTTGCGTGCAGTCCCAGGATACTTCGGCGCTGACCAAGGTCCCGGGTGTCGGCAAGAAAACCGCCGAACGCTTGCTGGTGGAACTCAAGGATCGCTTCAAGGCCTGGGAAACCGTACCGGCCATGTTCGCCCTGGTGCCGAACCAGCCGGATGGACCCGCCCCGGTGAACACTGCCGAGAATGACGCCGTCAGCGCCCTGATTTCCCTGGGCTACAAACCCCAGGAAGCCAGCAAGGCGGTGTCTGCAATCAAAGAAAAAGGTTTGAGCAGTGAAGACATGATCCGCCGCGCCTTGAAGGGAATGATCTAAGTGATTGAAGCTGATCGTCTGATCGCTGCCACGCACAGCCCGCGTGAGCGCGAAGAAGTCCAGGACCGGGCGATTCGCCCGGTCAGCCTGGCCGAATACATTGGCCAGCCGACCGTTCGCGAGCAGATGGAGTTGTTCATTCAGGCTGCCCGCGGTCGTAACGAGTCCCTGGACCACACGCTGATCTTCGGGCCGCCCGGCCTGGGCAAGACCACCCTCGCCAACATCATCGCCCAGGAAATGGGGGTGTCGATCAAAAGCACCTCGGGGCCGGTGCTGGAGCGACCCGGTGACCTGGCGGCGCTGTTGACCAACCTTGAGCCTCACGATGTGCTGTTTATCGACGAAATCCATCGTCTGTCGCCCATCGTTGAAGAAGTGCTGTACCCGGCCATGGAGGATTTCCAGCTCGACATCATGATCGGCGAGGGGCCGGCCGCGCGCTCGATCAAGCTGGATTTGCCGCCGTTCACCCTGGTCGGCGCAACGACGCGGGCGGGGATGCTGACCAACCCGTTGCGTGACCGTTTCGGCATCGTCCAGCGTCTGGAGTTCTATAGCAATGCCGACCTGGCGACCATTGTCGGTCGTTCGGCGAACATCCTCGGTTTGCCGCTCGACCCGGAAGGCGCCTTCGAAATCGCCCGTCGCGCCCGTGGCACGCCACGAATCGCCAACCGACTGCTGCGTCGGGTGCGTGATTTCGCCGAAGTTCGCGCCAAGGGGCATATCACCAAGCCGATTGCCGATCTGGCGCTGAACCTGCTGGACGTCGACGAGCGTGGTTTCGATCACCAGGACCGGCGCCTGTTGCTGACCATGATCGAGAAGTTCGACGGCGGGCCAGTCGGGGTCGACAGCCTGGCCGCGGCCATCAGCGAAGAGCGTCACACCATTGAAGACGTGCTGGAGCCTTATCTGATCCAGCAGGGCTATATCATGCGCACGCCACGGGGGCGGGTGGTGACGCGGCATGCCTACCTGCATTTCGGTTTAAACATCCCGTCACGATTGGGCGAAATGCCCGTGGTAGACGAGTTCCTCGATGCCAGTGACGATTAATTAACATTGCGTGCTGATTTTTTCGGGCAATGTAGGGTCCCAGGACCGTACTTTCGAAAGAAAGCCGCAGAACAATGAAAAACAGTTGCCTGGCCGGATTGGCAACCTGAGGAGTAAGCACTAGAGTATGCGCGCGCAAAACGGGCTTGAGCCTTTCGCACATCGTTGTCGCGTTTATTACGAGGACACCGATGCGGGCGGCATCGTGTATTACGTCAATTACCTCAAGTTTATGGAACGGGCTCGAACCGAGCGGCTACGAGATCTGGGCTTTGCCCAATCGCAGCTGGCAGGGGAGGACCTGTTGTTCGTCGTGCATTCCAGCGAAGCGCGCTACCACGCGCCGGCGCGACTGGATGACGAACTGATGGTAAGCGCTGAAGTAATCGAATTGAACCGTGCCAGCCTGCGCTTTAAACAGCAGGTCAGGCGGGCGACGGATAATGTGCTGCTCTGCGAAGGGCAGTTTCTGGTGGCCTGTGTGCGCACTGAAAGTTTGAAACCCCGGGCCATTCCCGAAGCTCTACGAGCGGCCTTTGCCGACGTGAGCGGCGCGGGTACACACTCAAAGCAGGAGATAAAGCGTGGAAGCTAACGTCGTCGACCATTCCTCCATGTGGAGCCTGGTCAGCAATGCCAGTATCGTGGTGCAACTGGTAATGCTGACCCTGGTAGCCGCATCGGTGACCTCGTGGATCATGATCTTTCAGCGCAGCAACCTGCTGCGCGCCGGTCGACGTGCCCTGGAGAGCTTTGAAGAGCGCTTCTGGTCGGGAATCGACCTGTCCAAACTCTACCGTCAGGCCGGCAGCAACCCGGACCCGGATTCGGGCGTCGAGCAAATCTTCCGTGCCGGATTCAAGGAGTTCTCCCGTCTGCGCCAGCAGCCAGGCGTTGACCCGGAAGCGGTCATGGAAGGTGTGGCCCGTGCCATGCGCGTTGCCATTTCCCGCGAAGAAGAAAAGCTCGAGCAGAGCCTGCCCTTCCTGGCCACCGTCGGTTCCGTCAGCCCGTACATCGGTCTGTTCGGCACCGTCTGGGGCATCATGAACTCCTTCCGTGGTCTGGCAACCGCCCAGCAAGCGACCCTGGCCACTGTGGCGCCAGGTATCGCCGAAGCACTGATCGCCACGGCGATCGGTCTGTTCGCTGCCATTCCAGCCGTTATCGCTTACAACCGTTTTGCTGCTCGCAGCGAAACCCTGCTGGGCCGCTACTACACCTTCGCCGATGAGTTCCAGGCGATCCTGCACCGCAAAGTGCACACCAGCGAAGAATAAGCAGGTAATTTCCAATGGCTTTAATCGCTCGAGCTCGCAAAAAGCGCAAGCCGGTCGCCGAGATGAACGTGGTGCCTTACATCGACGTGATGTTGGTGCTGCTGGTCATCTTCATGGTGACCGCGCCGATGCTCAATCAGGGCGTGAAAGTTGATCTGCCCAAGGTTTCCAGTGAAGCCTTGCCGCAGGACAACAACACCCAGGTCCTGACCATTTCCATCAAATCCGACAAGACCTACTACTGGAACCTTGGCAGCGAAGTCGACACAGACAAGCAGCAAGACCGGGCCATGACCCTGCCGCAGATGACTGACGCGGTGACCAAGATCATTCGCGTCGGCAACGAAGGCGGCAAGCGTACCCAGGTCTTCATTCGCGGCGACAAATCTGTCGATTACGGTTCCGTCATGGGGGCCATGGGCGGATTGCAGAAAGCCGGGGTCGGTAATGTTGGCTTGATTACCGAGGCGCCCTGATGCAGCAACAGCGAGAGCCGTCCGCCTCGGAAAGCTACTTCTGGCCTAGTGTCTGGGCGATTGGCTTGCACGTGCTGGTGTTCGGCATGCTGTTCGTCAGTTTTGCCTTTACCCCGGAACTGCCGCCGGCCAAGCCGATTGTCCAGGCGACCTTGTACCAGCTGAAATCGAAAAGTCGGGCGACCACCCAGACCAATCAGAAGATTGCCGGTGAGGCGCAGAAATCTGCTGCGCGTCAGACCGAAGTCGAGCAGATGGAACAGAAAAAGGTCGAACAGGAAGCGGTGAAGGCTGCGGAACAAAAGAAAGAAGAGGCGGCTCAAAAGGCCGAAGAAGCCAAGAAGGCCGACGAGGCGAAGAAAGCGGACGAGGCGAAAAAGGCTGATGAAGCCAAGAAAGCCGACGATGCGAAGAAAACCGCGGAAGCCAAGAAGGCAGAAGAGAAACAATTGGCTGATATAGCCAAGAAGAAAGCTGAAGAAGAAGCCAAGAAGGCTGCTGAAGAAGAGGCCAAGAAAGCGGCCGCTGAAGAAGCCAAGAAAAAGATCGTCGAAGACGCGAAGAAGAAAGCCGCGGAAGACGCCAAGAAGAAAGCCGAGGCTGAAGAGGCGAAGAAGAAAGTCGCCGAAGAAGCGAAGAAGAAAGCTGCTGCCGATGCTGCGAAGAAGAAATCGCAGGACGCGGCACGTAAATCCGCCGAAGACAAAAAGGCCCAGGCCCTGGCAGATTTGCTTTCCGATACGCCGCAGCGTCAGCAGGCCTTGGCCGATGAGCAGGGTGACGAAGTCGCCGGCAGTTTCGATGATCTGATTCGTGCTCGTGCAGCGGAAGGCTGGGCTCGTCCACCTTCGGCACGCAAAGGCATGACGGTCGTGTTGCAAATCGGCATGTTGCCGGACGGTACGGTGACCTCGGTCAGCGTGGCCAAGTCCAGTGGTGACGGTCCGTATGACGCATCGGCTGTTGCCGCGGTGAAGAATATTGGACGTTTGACAGAAATGCAGGGAATGAAGCCGAGTGATTTCGCTCCGTATCGTTCATTCAAGATGACATTCACACCTGAGGATCTAGCCTTGTGAGAAACCTTCTACGAGGAATGCTGGTCGTTATCTGCTGCATGGCAGGGATGGCGATGGCAGATGAGAAAAACATTCTGGTTACCAGCGGCAGCGATCGGGCCACCCCGATCGCCGTTGTGCCGTTCGGCTTCCAGGGCGGTAGCGTGCTGCCAGACGACATGGCGGAAATCATCGGTAACGATCTGCGCAACTCGGGTTACTACTCGCCGCTTCCAAAGCAGAACATGATCAGCCAGCCGAGCCAGGCCAGCGAAATCATCTTCCGTGACTTCAAGGCACTGGGTGCCCAGTACGTCATGGTCGGCAGCATTGTCCCGGCGGGCGGTCGCCTGCAGGTGCAATACGCACTGTTCAACGTGGCCACCGAGCAGCAAGTGCTGACCGGCAGCGTGTCGGGCGGCGTCGATCAGTTGCGCGACATGGCGCACTACATCTCCGACCAGTCGTTCGAAAAACTCACGGGTATCAAGGGTGCCTTCTCGACTCGTCTGCTGTACGTAACGGCCGAACGTTTCTCCGAGAACAACACTCGCTACACCCTGCAACGCTCGGACTACGACGGTGCTCGCGCCGTGACCCTGCTGCAGTCGCGCGAGCCGATCCTGTCGCCGCGTTTCGCACCGGATGGCAAGCGCATCGCTTATGTCTCCTTCGAGCAGAAGCGTCCACGCATCTTCATGCAGAACATCGACACCGGTCGCCGTGAGCAGATCACCAACTTCGAAGGCCTGAACGGTGCGCCAGCCTGGTCGCCGGATGGCAATCGCCTGGCGTTCGTGCTGTCGAAAGACGGCAACCCGGACATCTATGTGATGAACCTGGGTTCGCGTCAGATCTCCCGCGTCACCAGCGGTCCCGGCATCAACACCGAACCGTTCTGGGGCAAGGATGGCTCGACCATCTACTTCACTTCCGACCGTGGCGGCAAGCCGCAGATCTATAAGACCAGTGCCGGTGGTGGCGGTGCCGAACGCGTGACTTTCGTCGGTAACTACAACGCCAACCCTAAATTGTCGGCTGATGAAAAGACGCTTGTCATGATTCACCGTCAGGAAGGCTTTACCAATTTCAAGGTGGCGGCCCAGGATTTGCAACGTGGTAGTGTAAAAATCCTCACTGATAGCACTCTGGACGAGTCGCCTACTGTCGCGCCCAACGGCACCATGGTAATCTACGCCACCCGCCAGCAGGGCCGGGGAGTCTTGATGCTCGTGTCCATCAATGGACGCGTAAGGCTCCCGCTTCCTACCGCACAAGGCGAAGTCAGAGAACCTTCCTGGTCCCCTTACCTGAACTGACGCGGCGCTATACGTTGTACTTAACACACTGGGGTTCATTAGGAGTTTCACGATGGAAATGCTGAAGTTTGGTAAATTTGCTGCGCTGGCACTGGCCATGGCTGTAGCTGTAGGTTGCTCGTCCAAAGGCGGCGACAATGCCGGTGAAGGCGCGGTAGATCCAAACGCTGGTTACGGCGCAAACACTGGTGCAGTTGACGGCTCCCTGAGCGAAGAAGCTGCACTGCGCGCTATCACCACTTTCTACTTCGAATACGACAGTTCGGACCTGAAGCCAGAAGCCATGCGCGCTCTGGACGTTCACGCCAAAGACCTGAAAGCAAACGGCGCTCGCGTTGTTCTGGAAGGCAACACCGACGAACGTGGTACTCGTGAGTACAACATGGCACTGGGCGAGCGTCGTGCGAAAGCCGTTCAGCGCTACCTGGTACTGCAAGGTGTTTCCCCAGCTCAGCTGGAACTGGTTTCCTACGGCGAAGAGCGTCCAGTTGCTACCGGCAACGACGAGCAGTCCTGGGCTCAAAACCGTCGCGTCGAACTGCGTAAGTAATTCGTCATGCGAACGTGCCGTCGTGCTGTAACTGTTCTGGCTCTCAGCCTCGCGCCGCTTGCGGTGTGGGCTGCGGTTCCTGTGGTCGATGACAACTCCGGTTATAACAATAGCGGGAGCAGTTATCCGCCTGCAGGTTACGGTACGAACGGCGCCTATGCCGGGGGAGGGGTTTCGGCCCCTGTCTCGGCACAGGGCGAGCTGTTCAACCAACTGCAATCAATGCAGCAACAGATCGAGCGCCAGCAAGGTGCGATTGAAGTTCTGCAAAATGATGTAGCGCGCATGAAGCAGGAAAACCTGGAGCGATATCAGGATCTTGATCGGCGCATAGGAACCGGCGTTGCACCAGCCGCGACTCCTGAAAATTCTTCCACCGGTGGTGATTCGAATGCCTCCGGCGCAGCCGCAGGTGCGGCAACTGGCGCAGCCGCTCAAGCACCCGCCGCGGGTAGCGAGCCGGCAGATCCGGCGAAGGAAAAGCTCTATTACGATGCTGCCTTCGACCTGATCAAGGCCAAGGATTTCGACAAGGCCAGCCAGGCTTTCGCCGCATTCCTGCGCAAATACCCGAATAGTCAATACGCGGGCAATGCCCAGTACTGGTTGGGCGAAGTAAACCTGGCCAAAGGTGATCTGCAAGGTGCAGGTCAGGCATTTGCCAAGGTTTCGCAGCTGTATCCGAAGCACGCCAAAGTGCCTGATTCGCTGTACAAGCTCGCTGATGTGGAGCGCCGCCTGGGTCATACCGACCGGGTCAAAGGCATTCTGCAGCAGGTTGTGTCCCAGTATCCGGGCACTTCCGCCGCTCAGCTGGCTCAACGCGATCTGCAGAAGATGTAAGCCAGTTTGACCCGTTTCGAAGAAACCCGCGCTTGTCGCGGGTTTTTTCGTTAGAATTCACACCCTTTTTCTGAAACACGCTTTTTGGGATCTGCGCATTGCCGGGGTTCCTTGAAGTGCCTGACGGAGGCGGACAGCCTGTTTAGCTGTTACGCCCGTGGCGACTATGCAAGACACATTGAGAATCACCGAAGTTTTCTACTCGTTGCAGGGTGAAACGCGGACTGCCGGCCTGCCCACTGTTTTTGTGCGCCTGACCGGTTGCCCTCTGCGTTGCCAATACTGCGACAGCGCCTACGCGTTCACGGGCGGAACCATTCGCACGCTCGACGACATCCTCGAGCAGGTCGCCGGTTTCCGCCCGCGTTATGTCTGCGTCACGGGCGGCGAACCCTTGGCGCAACCCAACGCCATTCCCTTGCTCAAGCGCTTGTGTGACGCCGGTTACGAAGTGTCACTGGAAACCAGTGGCTCTATTGATATCTCGGCAGTAGATTCCCGGGTCAGTCGCGTCGTCGACCTGAAAACCCCGGGTTCGAAGGAAGCACACCGCAATCGCTACGAAAACATTGAGCTGCTCACGCCCAACGACCAGGTGAAGTTTGTCATCTGCTCGCGGGAGGACTATGACTGGTCCGTTTCCAAGCTGATCCAGTACGGTCTGGACCAGCGTGCCGGTGAAGTCCTGTTCTCGCCAAGTCACCATGATCTCAATGCCCGGGACCTGGCGGACTGGGTGGTGGCGGACAACCTGCCTGTGCGTTTGCAATTGCAGCTGCATAAATATCTATGGAATGACGAGCCGGGGCGCTGAAATGACTGAACAACTGAATACTCCTGAAAAACGTGCGGTCATCCTGCTGTCCGGTGGCCTGGACTCGGCAACCGTCGTGGCCATGGCGCGCGCCGAAGGCTATAGCTGCTACACCATGAGCTTCGACTACGGTCAGCGTTCTCACGCCGAATTGCACGCCGCCGAGCGTGTGGCCCGAGACCTGGGTGTGGTCGAGCACAAGGTAATCGGTCTGAACCTGAACGGAATGGGCGGCTCGGCGCTGACCGACAGCAGCATCGATATTCCGGAAGAGCAGGGCGAAGGTATTCCGGTAACTTACGTGCCTGCGCGTAATACGGTGTTCCTGTCCCTGGCCCTTGGCTGGGCAGAAGTGCTCGGCGCACGCGACATCTTCATCGGCGTCAATGCGGTGGATTACTCCGGTTACCCGGACTGTCGTCCCGAGTTCATTGAGTCGTTCGAGCGCATGGCCAATCTGGCCACCAAGGCCGGCGTGGAAGGCAATGGTTTCCGCATCCAGGCACCGCTGCAAAACCTCAGCAAAGCGCAGATCGTCCAGGCGGGCGTGAAGCTTGGCGTGAACTACGGGCTGACCGTTTCCTGCTATCAGGCCGACGATAACGGTCGCGCGTGCGGCAAGTGCGACAGCTGCCGACTGCGTGCAGAAGGCTTTGCGGCAGCCGGAATCAGCGATCCAACCCCTTATTTTTGATTTATTTCAAAATAGGTGTTGAATAGTCCTTAAAAATCAGTATTATACGCGCCACCACACAGCGGGTCGTTAGCTCAGTTGGTAGAGCAGTTGGCTTTTAACCAATTGGTCGTAGGTTCGAATCCCACACGACCCACCATTTTTGGCGGTTTAGAAAATCCGGAAGGCCCACGCAAGTGAGGATTTCCGGGTTTTTTTTTGCCCGCGATTCAGGTCCGCCTTGCTCCAGGCTGCTGCCTATGACGCAGGTCAGAATCACCTTTTGCATCCGTCGGATATTCTGTAGCCTTGCGCAACTTCAACGCTGTCCGTGCCTGATGAATACTCACTTTCCCGGCGGTACCCTGAAGGGTACGGAGCCGGGTGTATACTCGACTTTCGCGCGAATGCGCCTGCAGGTCTTGCGAACATGACGCAAATTTCCGAACGCCTTCTGGTTCAAGCCCACCTCGACGCCAAGCAGCCCAAGCCGCTGACCGCCGATGAAGAGGCCTATTACCGTGCTGCCATCGCTGCCGAGCTCAAGGCTCAGGACGCGGTGCTGGTGGCGCACTTCTATTGTGACCCTGTCATTCAGGCGCTGGCCGAAGAAACGGGCGGCTGTGTCTCCGACTCGCTGGAGATGGCCCGTTTCGGTAACGCCCATCCGGCCAAGACCGTGGTCGTCGCCGGCGTGAAGTTCATGGGTGAGACTGCCAAGATCCTCAACCCGGAAAAGCGCGTGCTGATGCCGACGCTCGAAGCGACCTGTTCGCTCGACCTGGGTTGCCCGGTGGATGAGTTTTCCGCGTTCTGCGATCAACACCCGGAGCGCACGGTGGTAGTGTACGCCAACACTTCGGCTGCGGTAAAAGCCCGAGCGGATTGGGTGGTGACTTCAAGCTGTGCACTGGAAATCGTCGAAAGCCTGATGGATAACGGCGAGACCATCATCTGGGGCCCGGACAAGCACCTGGGTACCTACATCCAGCGCCAGACCGGTGCCGACATGCTGCTGTGGGACGGTGCCTGCATCGTGCACGAAGAGTTCAAGTCCAAGCAGCTTGAAGACATGAAGGCGCTGTACCCGGATGCGGCGATTCTGGTGCACCCCGAGTCGCCGACTTCGGTGATTGAACTGGCCGACGCCGTGGGCTCCACCAGCCAGTTGATCGCGGCGGCACAGAGCCTGCCCAACAAGACGCTGATCGTTGCCACCGACCGCGGCATCTTCTACAAGATGCAGCAGCTGTGCCCGGACAAGGTCTTTATCGAAGCCCCGACGGCGGGTAACGGCGCGGCGTGCCGCAGTTGTGCGCATTGCCCGTGGATGGCCATGAACACCCTTGAGCGGACGCTCAAGGCGTTGAAAGAAGGGGCGAACGAGATCTTTGTCGACCCGGCCCTGATTCCGCAGGCGATCCGGCCGCTCAAGCGCATGCTCGACTTCACTCAGGCGGCGCGGATGAAGCTGGCGGGTAACGCATAAGATCTTTCAACCAAGCGCAAAAAACTGTGGGAGCGAGCTTGCTCGCGATAGCGGCGTATCAGTCATCATTGAAATTGACTGACACTACGCCATCGCGAGCAAGTCGGATCGCCGCACCGTCGCTCCCACAGTGGTTTCTGCGTCGGGAAATTATTTGGTCTTCTTTGGAATCCGCACGAGCTGGGTATTGGAATACATGTCGTGCCAGCTGCGCTTTTGCTTGTCGAACAACGACCAGAGGAAGCCCAGGCCAACACACAGCAGCGAAGCGATCGATACCACAAAACGCAGCAGCGCCTGCCACAGGCTGATGGACGAGCCATCGGCGTTCTGTACCCGGATACACCAGACTTGCATGCCCAGGGTCTGACCGGACCAGGTCCAGAATTTGGCGAAGAAGCCGAACAGTACGAACAACAGCACCGTCGAGAGAAGGGGGTCACCGTCCAGCGCGCCGGCTTCGGTCAGGGTACGCATCCTTTCTTCGCCGATGATCGCCATCTGGATCATCTTGTAGATGCCGCTGGTGACGATCAGCAGGGCGGTGCACAGCAGGAAATCATAGAACATGGCTGCCAGGCGACGACCCAGGCCAGCGGCAGGAAAGTCGCCCTGGGGAGTAAGCAGGTGTTTCGACATGGCAGGCTCTCGGCGAAAAAAGAAGCCATTTTACGGATTTACGCGCACAAAAAAGCCCCTGATGTCAGCATCAGGGGCTTTTTCGTTACAGAAGATTAGGCTTCTGCTTGTACTTCGTCAGCCTGCATGCCTTTCTGGCCCTGCACGGCGATGAAAGTCACTTTCTGGCCTTCTTTCAGGCTCTTGAAGCCGTTGCCCTGGATGGCGCGGAAATGCACGAACAGATCCGGACCGCTTTCAGGAGTGATAAAACCAAAACCTTTCTCGTCGTTAAACCACTTGACGGTACCGCTCTGACGTTGGGACATTTCTTATTTCCTTTGACGCAAAAAATTAATGACAGTCTCCTTCTCGTGAAAGAGTACTGGGGCTGGTTGCAGGAGAGTAAGAAGACGTCGAACGGGATGTAGCTAACTTGTAGGCTACTGCCCAGGTCACGATTCCAAGCGACCCATGCAAACACAGTGAACAAACTCTACGCCAACTACGGGAGAAAAAACAAGCCCTGTGAAGGCCCCGTATTTCCTCAGGTTGATGGCAAAGTCAGTCCACTCGTGGCGCCTTATACGTTAACGTTGTTCAATTGTTTTCGATCGTTATAAGCAAAGTTCATAATCGAAGCTTAGAGTCAAACAATGCACTATTTTATGGCGGTTGCGTTACACATTAGTGCACAGTTAACGCAACCGCGTTACTTATAGAAACATTCAATCAGCCACGATAGTAGCGTTGTGGAACGAATGGCATTTTGCTTACAAGCAAAGGCACCTTTTTCCCACGAACAATCGCCCAAACGGGTGTGTCCAGTGCGATGTAAGCGCTGTCGACATAACCCATGGCCAGCGGCCCGCCCAGGGTCGGGCCGAAACCGCCG
>NZ_AKJL01000074.1 GCF_000282355.1 Pseudomonas sp. GM49 | reverse complement strand
CCCCCCCCCGCCGGGCATCAAGAAGGTGTTTCGTTCCGGCACGCAATTCCCCTTCGCGCTCTTTCGCACCCAAATCTTCAACCCGACTGACCTGCCGAAGGTGGTAAAGATCCATTTACGATGTCATGAACGCACTGCAAGAAATCCAGGACAACAAAATGGGCTCACCTTTCGGTGAACCCTTCCAGACCGCCCGGCAGAGCGGATTTTGTTTGCCTGGACACGATGGCCAATTGGCTGATAGCTAAAAGCTACTTCGCGACATACCTCGCGCCGTGTGGATCATCAAGTTTTGCCTGCAATATCCCCCACTCGCGCTGAATGATCGAGTAAGGAATAAAGATGCTGATCCTCTCAGCCCCCTTTACGCCGGAGTGATTGCTCACATCGTTCAGAGTGGTTGAGTAGAAACCGATATTGATGCCGACAATACAGCCGTCGCTGGTGAGGACCGGACCACCCGACATGCCCTTGATCAGCGGGGCATCATGGATGGCATAGAGATCACCGCTGTGTTCATCGGTATTGATGAAAGGCGTTGGATACACCTTGCCTTTCCCGGTAGTGGTCATGAGGTAAGGACTCGCCCCAACGGCAGTTATGCTCTCGCCAACATGCGCTGCGCGCCATGATGGGTAGCGGCCGTTGGCCTTGTGCAGGATGAAGACGAGATCACAGCCTGTGCTGCAGCTGTACTTCACGTTGGGGATGAACGGAGTGTGGCGGGTGGTTACCGCATAGTCATCGTTCCATTGCACGGCCGAGGCCATGTATAGATACGGTGCGGGAAACCCCGAATGGACTAAAAAGTATGAATCATTGGCAGGACCCGAAAAGTCGGGTTTTACGATGCCGTTGCATCCTGCAGTTACAGCTCCAATTAAAAAGTAGGCCATGATCTTGATCATGATATATCACCGACTTAATTGGGAGAATGTGACTGTTTTTTGTTGTCAGTATTTTGGCTATTGTCAGGTTGCAGTACTCCTCGCCGCTTGTTCTAGTTGGACGTTTTCTTACTTATGGCTGAGATTGTAATGACGCGTATGAATAAATCGCGCTAAAGCCAATCGCTTTTCGATCAACTCCAGAAGTTCAAATCTTTGGCGCCTGAAAAACGTTAAAGACGAGAAAGAAAATCAAGAGTTTCTATAAACTGCTTCGTCAGTGATGCCAGCTGAATCAATCGCTATACCCGTCAGCCACAAGAGCGACAAGAAGCCTGATGGTAGTCCAGTCGTCCTGCACTGCAGCCGTACCGCAACTGGCTTGATATTCCGCCAGGTTGGACATAGTTCATCCCGCTGAAGGGAACTTTGCAGAAAACACTTTGTCTCGGAGTTAACCTGACTTTAGGTAAATATGACTGGTTGCGAATCAACTCAACCAACTGAAATTAATCCACATGCAAAAGGTCCGGTTGATCCCAACCAAGGAACTTCTATTATTCCTTGATAGCAGTTAGTGCTCACTGCCTGGTCGTAGACCATCGAAGTGTTATTTGTTTGCCTGGACATTACATAGGATTGCGGCGCCGGTTGCCGGTATTGCTGGCTCTGCGAATACAGCAACTGCACCAGGCGTTGACGCTTTTCCTTCCCGGCCTGTGCTTGCAAATCTGTAGCGTTCTTGTCGAGGTGACCGTTAAACAGTCATAACGCTTTGATCCATAAGAGAACACAAGCTTTTTTCAACACTCTCAAAACCGCCACATCGCCCTATAAGAATCAATAACTTAGCGTTGTATATTCCTACAGTGGTACCACCCTTCTGCGGCGTTCTGCCGACCTACGCTCCAAGCCCACAGCTCGCCCCTGCTACGCTGAAAACTCCACGGAGGATTCGCGAGACCTACTCCCTTCCCTGCTGTTCAAGATCAACGAAAACCGGCTCACCCTCGAAGCCGCCATCCTTGAGCTTTCGAACCGGGTCGAGCAGCGCGGAGCAGCCGATGTCGCCGACAATGTCCGCGGCGCCCTGGTCGCAATCGATCGCAATGAGGAATTCATCAAGATCCCGCTTGCGGTGATGATGGCTCCGGAGTGATCGTCAACAGAATAAAAATTTTTTAACTTCCTGTGCGACGAGTTCGGAAAAGCCTGCTAAATTTCCGCAGCTGTCACAAAAAATTGCGCTGAATTACCGTATCAACCACCGATCGGGAATTACTGAGATGGAAGTCATGCGTAGCATCGCAATCATCAGCTGCGTTTTGAGCGCGGCTTGGCTAGCCGCTTTGTTCGTCGGCGTTTGTTGCCAGCTTCTTCAAATTCGTCGGAACTGGATCAACGATAGCGCTGATCCAATCCAGAACAATCCGGTTCTGGATCGTGTACTGGATTTTTTTGCCCTCAATTACGGTGACAGGTTCACTCATAGCCTGCTCATCATTAGCGCGATATTGGCTTGGCCGGTCAGCCTGATACTTTTCTTCCCTGTGCTTTCAACACTCCGCGCAAAGGAGCGAGTTCGTCATAAGAAAGTACAGCTCGGCAATACCGACTCAACTCAGTTTTTGGCTAACGAGTCCGCAGCAGCACAGACATCGGCTAAAGAGATTCACCAGCCAATCAACAGCTGATTTCCATTCCCGCCCGGTAATCTCGGCGAACTCATTCGAAATGTGTAGGCGAGAGCGCTTTGACGTAGGCCTGGCACGCCTGCAACGCAATCAGTCGCCGGTGTAGGTGATGGCGATTATTCGTTGAGCATGCGCTGGGTCAAGTTGGGCTCGTACGGCACCATGAACCACGCCGCCGGTTTCGGTACCGCCTGGCATTTCACTGCCACCAACTAAACCTTCGCCAAGGAGGACTGACAGCCGCAGATCAGCAGTGACAAGGCGATCGCGCGAGCGGTTTGAATGTCGCTCAGTTCCTTGCGGTGGGTTTGGTCGCAGGCCGACCGCCGCTGCTCGGGTCCGAGCGCTTGTCGCGTAGGATACGCGCACGCCAGCAACCGGCGAGATAATAAATATGGAGCACGACCAACAATGACGTCTCTCGCCGAACCGGCCAGTTCGCTATTGACCAAAAATAATCACAGTACTAAATACCGGCCGGATATCGATGGTTTGCGCGCAATCGCCGTCCTTTCCGTGGTCGGGCTTCATGCGTTCCCTGCCTGGGTGACTGGCGGGTTTATCGGCGTAGATATCTTCTTTGTTATTTCCGGATACCTGATCACGACGATTCTGCTTGAAGGCCTGGCACGCGGAACGTTCAGCATCCCCGACTTCTATACCCGACGCGTCAATCGAATCTTTCCCGCCCTGCTGACGGTGATGATCGCCAGCTACGCGTTCGGTTGGCTGACACTGTTCCCCGATGAGTTCCAGCAGCTCGGCAAACACATTGCTGGCGGCTCTGCCTTTATATCCAACCTGGTTCTGTGGAACGAAAGCGGGTACTTCGACACGTCGGCCGAGATAAAGCCGTTCCTGCATCTATGGTCATTGGGCATTGAAGAGCAGTACTACATCTTCTGGCCGGTGATCATGTGGGCCGCCTGGAAAAAACAGTTCAACCTGCTGACCGTCGCGGTGTTGTTGCTCGGCGCGTCGTTCGCCCTGAACATGGAGCACATCAGGGAAAACCCTTCGTTCACCTTCTATATGCCTCAGACCCGTTGCTGGGAGCTGTTGATCGGCTCCGTGCTGGCCTACCTGTCGCTCTATAAAATCTCTGCATTTGATAAAGCCTTTAAGGCAGTTGACCAATTTTTAGCCGCGATCATTCACAAGCCGGTTCCGGTAGAGAGCGGCCAGACAATCAGAAACGTCCTGTCCTTTATCGGGCTGGGTCTCATTGCCTACGGCCTGGCAACCATCACCAAGGACGACCAATTTCCCGGGTGGCGCGCAATTTTCCCAACGGTCGGTACGGCGTTGATTATCGCCGCCGGCTCGCGATCATGGCTCAATCGCTCGATACTTTCCAACAAACTGATGGTGTGGGTTGGCCTGATCAGCTTCCCGCTATACCTGTGGCACTGGCCTCTTTTGGCATTCGCCCGCATCATTCAGAGCGATGTACCATCCCGAGAAATCAGAATTGCGGCCGTGTTCACCGCTATCATTTTAGCTTGGCTGACATATCGCTTTCTTGAGCGCCCTTTACGAAATAACCAAAGTAAATTCAAAACACCTATTCTTGTTATCCTGATGGCGAGCATCGGAGGTGTGGGTTTTGCAACTTTCAATCTTGGTGGACTGCCTGAACGCGAGGCAGTCAAAGGCGCGGAAGAGTTCAATAGCCAATTTGTAGGGCCGATATGGAAATTCACCAAAAACGACATATGTATAAATCGATACCAGTTTAAAGAAGCAGAGTCGTATGGCTGGTGGTTTTGCATTACAAATAGAGATGAAAAACCAACCCTGCTTTTATTAGGCAACAGCTACGCAAACCATTTGTATCCTGGGCTTGCGACGGAAAACAAAATAAAAAATCAAACCATTCTCTCTATTGGTACCTGCCCACCGAACATGGGCAACCCTTCTGATGAAAATACAGCAACGACGATGGATCCGTGCTCTGGTTATCGTCCTTACCATCAAAAACTTCTGATCAACAGCATCATTGAAAAAGACAAAACAATAAAATATGCAATTCTAGATGGCCTCGACCCAAAGCCAGACGACAATGCAATTGCAACAACTGAAGAACGGATAAGCTATCTTGAAGGCAACGGAATTAAAGTCATAGTTTTTGTTCCTCACATTAAAGCAAATCATGACCTAAAAGGCTGCTTTTCTCGTCCACTTAAAAGTGGACCATCCTCTTGCGACGTTAGTCCACATGCAAGAGAAACAGCATTCAACGACTTCAAACTATTAGTCGACAAAGTTTCAAGCAAACACCCAGCCGTACTGTTTTTTGATCAGAATGAATTATTTTGCAACTTTCTTGGCTGCTCTTTTACAAGAAATGGGATGCCTCTATTTAGAGATGAATATAGTCATTACTCCGAGTACGCGAGTACAGAGCTAGCAAAATTGTTTGTGAAGTGGGCAGAAAAAAACGTACCGGGGATTTTAGAACAATAAATCAAGGCTACACATACAGGATGGGCTCGCAGAAGCCGGCTATTGAGTCGGCCTCTGCGTCACTTCACGCACGCAAGCCTGGCAGGCTGCCAAGGCGATCAATCCGTATTCGCCAGTGGTATTTTGATGTTCGCCGAGTGAAATGCATGCCTGCTGACAGGTCAGTCACCGGGCTCTTGCTTGGTCAGCAATCGCAGCCAGATCACCCACTCGTTGGTCAGCGCGTTTGAACACGTCGGCAAGGTTGTCGGCGGCGAACTGCACGCCGCCAGCAGAAGCACGAGCGGCAGCAGCATCAGCCGTTGCTTGATCGATGATACGTTGCCCATCTTGAACCGCCTTGTTGATTGACTGTTGGCAGGCTTGCTCTTGGGCGCGCTCGGCGGCCTCATTGAGCACCCTCGCCTCGGCGTCCCGAGTGTCACGGGCATTCCATGCCGACTGCCACTTTTCATCCGTGACCATCACGCCATGGTGGTATCCGCCGAACAACGCTCCGGCGACCAGAGCCAGTGCAGCTATATAAGGAAGGATTCGTAGCAGAATGGAGTTCATGTCAGCACCTTCAGCGCAATGTTGTAGAAGGCCAGCCGCTCGGCGTACCCGTTGGCCGCCGTTGATACGCCGGGTGATCCCGTTGAAGTCTTTGGCGTCGGCCGAAGCGTTCAGATTTCGAGAATTCCAGAACCACGCCGCCGACTTGGCCGCCCACTCGGCCAGTTCCAACAATTCAGGAGTGCGCAACAGCCGGTCATCACCAAACAGCGCCCTGCTGCAGGCTAAGTAATTGTCGTGCCCGGTGATTTGGATCAGGCCGCGCCCACGGTACTTCTGGCCGGCACCGTCAGCCTCCGGCGTGTTGCCCAGGCGTTTGGCCAGCGACCCGGTGTCGTACTTGTTCAGGTACTGGTCGCCGCCGAGCTCCTTCACATACCGGAACTGGCCGGACTCATGGCCCACCTGGGCAATGAACGCTGCCATGCGAAAACGGGTATTTATCTGATAGCGATCCATCGTCAGGTTTAGCGCAGATGCAAAAACGCCGGTTTGTTTACCGGCGTTCGGGAGAATCTGCAGCAACTGCTGCGCGGTGATGGGCAAGCTTTTCTCCAGGCAAAAAATACCCGATCGATGTCGGGGGTTCTTTAAAGGCTGATGAACGATTCCGGTGCGACTGGCCATTCAGGTTTGGCAACGGTGACATCAACCAACTTCAGCTCGCGGTAATACGCCTGCCAAGCCTTTGCATTGAGAGTTTCGTCATCCGTGGCGTCGCCCAATTGCAGCGAGACAAGAATGGTCGCTATGGCTTGGGAGGCCGCGACCAAAAAGGCCCGCCGCTGCGCTTCATTGAGTGCGGCGATTTCCTCGGGCGGTGTCTGATACGGGTCTGGTGCGGCAAAAACAGTGCCGTCGTATGTCCACAGCCGAATACAGGAAGCTGCGTTACGCCAGCGGCAAGCCGAGTCTGCAACAATTGAAAAAATGGATTGAGGAAGGCGGTCACGCGGACGTGAAGATGACCGAGCACTACCAGGCAGGGCACAGCGATGACGCGGTGGTTTACATGAAGGTGAAAGCCGACCTGAAGGTGTAGCGCGGTGGTCGTTTGCCCAAAATATTCCCAAAGTTTGCCCAAACACCAGGCAACAAAAAAGGGCCCACCTTTCGGTGAGCCCTTCCAGACCGCCCAGCAGAGCGGATTTTGTTTGGTAGGCGCGATTGGACTCGAACCAACGACCCCCACCATGTCAAGGTGACCCCGAAACAAACGCAAGTTATTGATCTATAAAGATAAAATGGTGTTTCACCGGTGGCACAAATCCGACTACTCCCCCTATAAGAATCAATAACTTAGCGTTGTATATTCCTACAGTAGTTGATCAGTTTTGATCACCGACTGCGTCGTTGATTGCCTTGGTCACCGTCTCAGGAGTCTTGACCTTGTCTTTTTCTTCTTCCTTACAGGTTTCAAGCTTTTCTCCACTGTACTGAGCGCATGTGGAGAATGTGTCGACGGTATTGTTATTTTGCACCCTGGCGTCGTTAGCCAGCCAAAATTTCCATGCCGCGAGACCGACCACAATCACAACCACAGCCCCAGCCACCCCAAAACCAAACTTTGACATTGCAGCCCTCCAATTGAAGCGCATAGCCTACCCTGAGTGCCCAAAGCGGCAAAGTCTCGGGCGGTTTGGGTAGGAAATCTTCCGCTGCAAAGCTCACTTCCGGCGTCCTGCCTACCGTTCGTCACTTTCTTGCATTACTGCTATGCTGAAACTTCCATGGAGGTTTCGCGATGCCAAATTCTGATCTACTCCCTTCCCTGCTTTTCAAAATCAACGAAAACCAACTCGCCCTGGAAGCCGCCATCATGGAGCTTTCGAACTGGGTAGAGCAGAGCGGATCGGCCGACGTCGCCGACAACGTGCGCGGCGCCCTGGAAGCAATCGACAAAAATGAGGAGTTCATCAAGATGACGCTCGCGGTTCTGATGACGCCAGAGTGACATAGCAGCTCGTCGCCCCGCCCTCGCCCAACTGCCTTGCCTCGATTACTGTATATTCAACCAGTAGAGAAAAGGCGTGACCGTGGACCCGCTCGAAATCGAAGACACCTCCGACTGGCTTGGCTGCCCGACGGAGCTTGAAACCTGTCGCCATTACTTGCGAATGCTCGAAAACGAAGTGCAGGAACTGACTCTGCAATTACGTAAAGCCCGAGAGGACATCTTTGGCCTAGTGCAGATGCATGCTGATGTATCCAGGGAGCGGGACCATTTACGAGCCGAGCTGAACCGAGCCCGCACAGATGCGTCAGATGCTCATAGGCAAACGACGGATCTACAGACTAAAAGCAGCTGGGAGCTGATGTCGAAAGACAAGGTGATCAGCGAGCTCTGCGCAAAGATCCACTCTCTGACCAGCGCCGATCCATTCACCCAACTGCCGCCACGGTGATTGCACAATAGAAGGCTCTTACCATGTGCGGACGACTTTCCCAATACGACGGCATCCATGACTTCGTCGCGGCACTGAGCATGGCCAACCCGCTGATCAACAACGCCGGTGACCACCGGTTCGAACGGTACAACGCCGCGCCCACGACGCAGCTCGCAATCTTCCACCAGGAAGGCGAGTACCTGCATGCCGACATTGTCCGCTGGGGATGGCGTCCGCACTGGGCCAAGGACCGCGCCGCGCCGATCAATGCCAGGGTTGAGAAAGTTGCCCATGGTCCATTCTTCCGCGCGATCTGGCCGCATCGAGCAATCATTGCCATCAACAACTGGTTTGAATGGGTGGATGAAGGCGGCACGAAAAAGCAGCCTTAACTGATCCGCCGGCGGGACCGGGCGCCGATCCTGTGCGCGGCCATCGGCCAATATCCGAATGCCGAGCATGAGCCCAGCGAGCACGATGGTTTTGTGATCATCACCGCCGATAGCGCCGGCGGCATGGTAGATATCCACGATCGGCGCCCGGTGACCTTGTCGCCTGAACTGGCTCGCGAATGGCTGAATCCGGCCACGCCAAAGGAGCGGGCCGAACAGATGGTGATGAACCAGGGCGAGCCCACCGAGGCGTTCGAGTGGTTCAAGGTGGATCGCGCAATTGGCAACGTGCGCAATCAGGGACCGGACCTGATCAAGCCGACCGAGGAAAACGGCTTGTTCTAAAATGGAGCAAGCGACTTCAGCCGCTCTTCAGTGGCAACGTCGAAGATCACATAGAGTTTATCGATGGAGGAATCATTCAGAGCGTCGGCCGCTTCCAGGCCCAGTACAAAACCCTCAGCCCGCGCGCCAGCCTTCGCCGCAAGAATCATCGAATCAGCCCTGGCGATCTGCGCGAGCAGCTTGTCGGCTTCGCGCTCAATTTTAGGGCTCAGTTCTATTCCTTCCATGCCGCCTCCTGTTCAGACTATGGAACAGAATAGCGAAATAGGGTCGTCACGGCACATCTCTTTAAGGCTGTCTTGCGCTACTGCTTGTGATAAATATGACGTGTACCGCGAGTCGGCTAGGCGAAGCATCACCCCTTCCTCAGCATTTGGCGGGCTCAAATGATTAAACTGATTTAGCTAAGAGATATTTCATAAGCCTGGAGAACACAACTTGACGCCGGAACAAATTGATAAAACCTTAAAAATAATAAACCGGGCCGAAGAGATTCTACAAACCGCTCAGTACGGTTTGGACGATCTTAAGTCCTCTAACGGCCAGCGTCGATTGGCCGGACTTCGTAATCTGGTAGTTTTTGGGAGATCGGTAACGTTTGTAATTCAGAATCTCAGCAGTGTAGTTGATGATTTCAATGGTTGGTACGCGCCAATACAGAAAGAATTGGCTAGCAGCCCTGTGATGAATTATTTTAAAGAACTACGAAATGAGGTTTTAAAGCAGGGTCGCTTGGAGACCGGAATTAGCGGCAGCGCGTCATTCTCAGGCGACGAACTGATGAAGCAGGGGAAGAGACCATTTGGCGCTAAAGGCTTCATTATAGGTGATATGTATGGCGGTAGTGGATGGATCGTAGAGCTCCCGGATGGTAGCGAAATAACCTATTACGTCGATCTGCCAAAAACCATCGGGGACTTTAAACTTGTTTTCTCAAATATTCCAGAGAAATTTAAATCCGCTATAGGTGAAACTTCAGTCGAAAAGCTCGCTGAGGATTATTTAAAATCGCTAGCTGAGATTATTGACTCTTGCAGATCAAATTTTCTTGACAGGCCTGTTCAAAAAATAGGCAGCATTCGACTTCCACCATACTTAAGAGTTATAAAATAGAAAACTGAAGCCAGGCGGCCCTTCCGGCACTAAAGTGTGTTTTCGGCTTTAAGGTACATCTTTGAAAAATATGTGCTGGCCAAGCTTCAGTGTCTGCTTGGCGGCCTTCGCCCAAGCCGGGGGCTTTGGCATGGTCGTCGCGTAGTAATGCGACGCGCCACCGGTGGGATCGGCCACCGTGCCCGCCATGACCTGGTCAGCAGCAATCTGCGCTTGAGCGAATTCACGGGATGGAATCTGCTTCGCGCCACTCAGGTAGGCAAAGTTCGGATCGTTCCTGTTCCAGCAGCTGAACTGGTACGGTTTCTGGCACACGCCGGTATAGCCCTCGCCCCACCACGACTTGGCCTTTCCGTCGAACACACGGTTGCGGATGGTCCAAGCCACGGCGATCTGTCCGGCCAAGCTTTCGCCGCGGGCTTCCCCCCACAACGTGCGGGCGAGGATGTCGCGGTCTTTTTCGGATACGGTCATCACTTTTCTCCAGGCAAAAAAAATCCCGCACAAGCGGCGGGCAAATAAATTAAATTGCTAAAAGGACCTTATAACTCGCCTTTGGATATACTGCTCGCCTATCCAAAGGCATAGGAAATGAGTATCCAGTGCGACACCTAAAATCATTAGCGTCGGTTTTTGCCGCCGTTTTCTCTCTCGCCGTAAACCAGCAAGCAAGATCAGCGGAATCCCCTGAACAAGAAAAGGTCTTGGTTCACATGGACTGGAAAGAGGGAATTCCGAATGAGGTCGCAGTCGAATCTCGCGGGGACGGACTAGAAACATTAAAGGGAAGTGATGGCAAGAGCGCAATTAAGGCTAGCATCCTTAGGGGGGCTAACTACTCAGGAGTTGCAAATGGCTCGCCACGAGCCGAAATTCAATTTGCAAATCAGTTCAGATTTAAACAAGGATCTAGCTATACGGTTCGTTGGAGCACATACATCCCACAGGAATTTGAGATAGACGAAAAAAAATTCATCATCTTTACCCAAGTACACCAAGGCGACAGATCTGGCCCACCAACTCTGGCAATAACTATTCTTGGTGAAAACTACGCAATCTCACAGCGTGGTGGTGACTACCCGCAACAGATCTCAGCAGGGAAGAAGTTTTGCTGCGTCTCTGACGATAGGGGAAAGTGGGTAAACTGGAAGATGGATTACATCCCTTTAGATAGCGGTGCTGGCTCGCTTACAAAGCTCTGGAAGGACGGAACTGAGATATTTACGGCCACTGGAAAATCGAACACTTACAAAGGAGACAATGACGCATACATGAAATTTGGACTATATAAACCCAACTGGACAGAAGGAGACTCATCCAGCGAAAAAGTTATAATATATTTTGGGCCTATAACCATAACCAAAAGCAAATAAAAAAGGCCCAACCAAGGGCCTTTGAATTTTAATTAAGCTTCATATAGCCAGTCTCCCTTACTATATCAATTACTGGGCGAACCAGCCACCAGCGCCGTCACTGCTGAAGCTTGCGACCGTTCCAGGGAGAACGGTAAAAGCCATGCCTGTGCCGTTTAAAGTGTCCGCGCCAGCTGGGCTAAAGTTTGCCGAGGCAGAGCCGATGTTTCTAACCGTCAGTAACTGAGCTTTTCCGGTTCCAAAAGAGTTAGCTGCTGACAACGTGTAGTTTCCTGTCGCAGTGCGATTGACAATAAGTATCCGATCCGTCGCTAAAACCGTACCAGGGCTAGCCGTAAAGGTACGGATATTTTGACCAATCCCGCCAGTCGCCAGTATTGAAGCATCCGCAGTAAGCCCAGCCAGAAACCGTGCCCTTTTATTCGTCGCAGAATATTGCTCGATCGCGTTAGGTCGGCTTCTGATCCAGTTAAAGGTGCCGCTGTCGGTAATATTCTGTTGGCGCTGGGTGTCGATCGTCGCTTGGGTGGAGCCGGCACCAAATATCCCCGACTTAAAATCACAGTCGAAATAACCGCCATCCGTGTTGTCGACATCAACGGCATTTGTGAACGTGAACACCGAGTCGTAGTATCGCGGGGCGATAACGCGCAGCTGAGACGCTCTCCTGGAAGCTCCGGGGCGGGCCTTCACTGCCGTGGTTCGCAGGGCTTCGTAGGTGCAGCCGTCTTGCAAGAAGCCGATGGTCTTTCGGACAGGGTCATCACTGATCAACACACCAACATCGGCAAACGCCACGCTGGAACCGTAGAGGTTCATGCCCGAGCAGCCGGCGAACTCTGCCGCCGCGCCAAGGCTAGCCGTGGCCCCACCTACAGAGCCGAAGAATTTGCACCCGATGATGTTTGATTCATTTAGCGCTTCGGCGAAAAACGGAGCGACAACCCCGTCCGAGTTGGTTCTCGCCAGAACCTGGGAGTTCTCCATAAGAACTGTTTGCCCAAGTCCGTAGGCTCCCTTCTTGAACCATAGGCCCCGTTTCGTTTTGCTTGTACCAACAATGTGGACGTTACTGATTATTGCGCCATCGTAAGTATCCTCAAGCACCAGACCGTGATTGTCACACAAGGACAAGTCCAGCTTGAACTGAGCAAACTGAACGGCGGTCAGCACGTTGTCAGGGGTTACGGCCTTGCCAGAAATTACGGAAGTGCCAACGAAACCGGCCCACGGCCTGATGGTACTGCTGCGGATGCTGGAGTACGCGGTTCCGCCAGCGTACCCAGGGCCTTTGCCGGTGATGACTGCACCAGGCGGGACGATGATTTGCTGCGCAACACCGAACACCCCATTTGAAAGCTCGGACTCACCGTATTCGGACATCGAGTGATTAACGGCTGGCGACCAATCCCAAGTACCAGGGTCCGTCGGGGTTGGCTTGTCGGTAACTAGATTTCTGAATTCCCACGGACTTACGCCGGTCAGGGAGAGTTGCTGCGACGCTTTCCGATTTAGATAGAAGTCGGCAGTTATCGGCCTACGCTCCCACCCAGTCAGGTCGTTATCAGGGGCGGCTATCTCCTGCCGTAGGGAGTTATCCCCAACCAGCTTGAAATTGACGCTTTCGGTAGTCCAATCGCCGGCCGTTATGTACGGCACCGAAATTGACGCAGGCACAGATGGTTTGAGCGCGTAAGGCTGCCCCCCGTACTCAACCGTCTGACTATGCGAAACAATCGGAATCCCGGACGCGTAACCGCCCAAGGATGTCCAGCCAGCCCCCTCAAGGAATTGGCCGAACACATCTTCGCGCTGGGCCTGTGAGGCATCGAACTCCGACTCTCGTCGAGCTTGATCCGCATCATGTTCGGATTCCCGCCGAGTCTGATCAGCATCAAACTCAGCCTCGCGTCGAATTTGGTCAGCGTTGTGCTCACCCTCCATCCCCTTCCACGACTTGAGTGGTACGCCAAGGCGGTTTGGTACGGGCGCCCCGACACCAGTCAGCAGAAGGTCGAAATCCTCAGCGTTATCGATCAAGTCCTTCGGGGATGTCGAGCCGGGTGCATTGCCGGTGTTGTAAGCCATGGGCATTTTCTCGCAGGCACGCGCACACCGCCGCGCGTTCGCGGAGTCGTGAGCGTTGGGATTTAAGTTTCCGGCGAGCTGCCGGTGAAATTTCGTGACGCGCGGTGATCGTTTGGCTTGATCAGCCGGTGTGGCGTGGCCACCTTTGAGTCATTGCTCGGTCGAAGATGCTGGAATAGAGGACGTATTCTGGTGCGATCAGCACCCACTCGGCATCAATGAGGGGGCGCTTGTGCAGCCACAGTTCTGCGGTAAACCGCCAGTGATCCACGCCGACCAATTCTGGACCGGTGTATATGTCGTCAAAATTCGCCTGATGGTTCTCGAGCCCGAGCGGCGTTTTGAATGGACAGTCAAATGCCAGTGAACCAGAAATTAGAACGTGCTCGAACCAGCCTTCAAACAATTGAGCCTCGGAAGAACTGAGCAACCAGGTGACTGAGGTTCTTGTCGGAACGCTCTTAAAGGCGCGACGCCGGATTTTCTTACCTGTCACCAGTGGTGTTGATTTCATCGGGCTGACGGGGTTAAAGCCGTACCCTTCCCTCAACGGAAGCGGAAGACCTTCCGGGTACTGGATCATTTGCCGTCCTTATGGCGCCGGAGCGCTGTCGTAGGTGTAAACGCGGGCGTCATAGGGCATGCCCTTGAGTGCGACGTTGCCGTTGGATGGGTCGGAGCGCGTGACGAGCACCGGGTAGGCCCACTTCGACGCCGGCCCGATCAGCAGCTGAGGAAGCGACATGTTTCCGCTCATGCTGGTGTCTGGCACAAAGTCGATATCGGCGACCTGGACGTTGTAATCGTCGATTGCAGTGCCTTGGTAGGGGCCCGAGAGAGAGCCATCAGTACGACTGATGCCGACTTTGTAGGTCTCAGGTACTGACCAGTCGATCGGCTCTGACGACTCCAGCAGGAATCCGCCGGTAATCGCCGTAACGCTGACAAGCTCGGCGCTCTGACATTGCCCGGGGGTATCGCTGGCCACCGCGCAGAAGCTCAGGTAACCAGAGTTCATGCCGGCCAGTTCGGTTTCCCAGGTGTAGGTGTCTTGGCGGAACTTCTGGTGACCGCGACGGCGCATGCCGAACTGATAGGCGCGGTTCTTGTCGCCCACGCCCGGCAGCTTGACCTTCTCGACCTTGTTGCCGGCATCGCCTGGCCAGCGGCATGGCACCGTCTCCCAGGCCCAGGTGATGTTCGAGTAATACTCGACATCCACGCCGTCGAAGTCGTTGAGCGAGGTCAGCGGCCCGGCGATGCTGAGCTTCTTGGTCATGTTCTGCGGGGAGTAGGTCTGCGTCTTCGGGCCGTAGGTGATATCAAATATCGCCCGCGGCTCGTCACGCACCAGGCTGACCAGTCCGTTCTTGATGGTCAGCTCGGCAAAGCCGCACGCCAGCGCATCGTTGATCCGATCCTTGGCAGTACTGCTGTCGTCGATGGTCTCGTCGTAATACTGGCCGGCGGCGTTGAACACCGGGTCCAGCCGATCCCACTCGGCCAGGTCGATGTCGCCGTCTTCATAGCCCAGCGACTTCAGCACATTGAGGCACCAGGGCACGATGCCGCGAGTTGCTACCGGCGCCTGCCAAACCCCGCCAGAGCGAACCGGTAGCACGCGGGTTGCCTCCCCGTTGACCTGACTTTCCGCTTGCGCAGACAGCCGATCACCGCCGCGAATTTTCACCGACATAACGGTCATGCCCGGGTAGCTGGTCGGTCGCGTCTGACGCAGGCCGCGTAGGCTTTCCCAGGCCGGGCTATCGATCCACTCGCCGCTGTTGGCGCCGCCACCTTTTGGCAGGCGCTTGATTCGGCATTCCGGTCGCATCGGGTACGGAAGATCGACCCAAAAAGTGAAGCCTTGCGCATCCCGCGAATGCCCTGTGACCGATTTCGTGATAACGGTCCACGCGCCGGCAACATCCATGTCGCGATACTCGAACTGATGCTGCGAGTAGATCGTGTATTCATCACCTTTTCGGCCTAGACCGATCAGTCCATTGTTGTAAGTCACGGTCCACTCGATGCGTATCACCTTTTCCGCCTCTGGCGAACACGAGTACGGACCACGATATCCGCCCTCTAGGCTGGATGGATCGAGGCTGACCACGCCGTTTACGGTTTCCATCGCATTGAATCCGATCCAGCCGGCATCAACCGATCCCGACGCGGTGAGCCGGTCAACCGTCATGATCGAGGCGCCGAACGCCGTGATCCGGTAGCGCAGGCCGCGTGGCCCGATGGTGGCCAAGCCGGAGCCCAGCGCCAGACCATTAACCGGTGCGCCGCCGTCGTAGTCCAAAGTCATTTGCGCCGGTACTTCGGGCGTGCCGGCACTGGCTGGCGTGCCGGTGGTATTGGTCGGGCTGCTGCCGAGGATATCGACACCGCCGGTGGCAACCATGCTCTCGCCGCCAAAGGTGCCGAACTGAGTGATCAGTAGCCGACCAGATGAAGCGCTGGCAATGAATGGCGCCGAACCCTTGGCCGTATTGAAGGCCGATACCAGGCCAGCAAGGTTGGTCGTTGCCGTTGTCAGGTTGACCGCATACGGCGCGCCTCCCAGCGTCACGGTGACCGACAGCGGCGTCACGTCGAAGTCATAGCGCGCCGGAATGCTCGAGCCGAGAATCGTCGAAGCGGTACCCGCTGTCGGGGGAACGGCTGGCGCATACGGTGTGAAGCTGTTGACGACGTAGTTGCCCGCGTTGGCGCCAGCCACCTCGATGAGCATGCCGGGCACCGGGGCGAGCATTTCCAGTGGGCCTTGTACGATGTCGCGACCCGGCCCGCCGTCGACCACGGTGTACGTGTACGGGGCGAGCGCACGGATAACCAGGCCTGTCTCCCAGTCTGCCGGGAAGCTGCCCGCGCCGGCCGGAATTGCAATCGTATCTCCGTTGAACTGATAGGCCGAGGCCGCGGCTGACGGGGTGATGTTGGTCGATACGGTCAACTCCAGCCCTGACGTACCACTGGAACTGGCGCCCACCTCTTTGGCGTTGAACCACAACCACGAGGCGGTATCGGCGGACACGTCCGCGCCGGGCGCGTAGATCGACACTTGAGCGTCGGTGCCAAGGGAAATCAGCGGGGTTTCGCCCACCTTGAGCTTGTTGATGGGCATGTCCACTGCGCCTTCGGAGACGTACAGCAGCATCTCCACCCACTTTTCGCGCGGTGCGGCAAACCAGGTGCGCGGCTCGGCCAGGTACGACGGGTACACCTTCTGATGCCCGGCGATGTTGCGGATCAGTTCGCCCAGCTTGACTTTGTTGCCCTTGGCGCTGGCCTCATCGAGCGGGCTGCCCTGGGCAACGCCTGAATTGGACGGCATCCCTGGCATCTTTGGCATGAGCAGCTTGGTCGCGGCAAATGCACCAACAATCAGTAGGGCTGTGATAGTGAACGGGTCAGAACCTTTCGGCTCGTTCCAGACCTGCACATGATCGGCCGGCCTGAACTTGACCTTGTGCCAAAGACGCGCCTCGATCATTTCGCCGTTGATAGCGATACTGACCGGCTGGGCATTGCCGCGCTTATACAGCGGGGTTTGTTCAAGCAGCCACTCTTCCAGGGTCATGCGCCGGTCAGTCGTGAACGTGGCCAGCGGCTGCGAGTCGGCCATTTTGTTGGGGAAGAATTCGATCATCGGTAATACACCACTCGTTGATAACGCGACTCGAAGTCGCGCACGGTGCGAATGCGGGGGCCTCCCGGATTGGTGTCGAGCACCTTCAGCTGGCCGTCCAGGTACACGACCACGCCGACGTGATCCAGGAACTCTCCAATCAGCGCCGAGGCAATGGCGCCAGGCTCTGGAGGACACTCTTCCAGGCCGGCGCTGATCTCTCGGTAGGCCTTGGTGTTCTCGCGCAACTTGGACCGCCCGACACCGCCCAGTGATGGCATCAGCGGCAGGCCGAACACTTCGTGCCGCACGGCGTTGACCAGGCCATAGCAGTCGAAAGCCAGCGGCCCGCGCGCGCCGTCCCGGTAAGGTGCCGACAGGTAATCCGCAATGCCTTTCATATGAAGATCAGCCCAGGCGCGACGGCGGCAGTCAGCTTGTTGCGTGGGTGAGCCGTTCCCAGCAGGTCGAACAGGCCGCAGGTCAGCGTGGCCACGTCGTTGGCGTACTGCCGATTAAGCACCGATAGCCGATAGCGCTCTGCCGGGTAGGTCAGATTGCTTTCGAGGTATCGACGCTTCGTCAGGACGATGCGCGCCGATGCTGCACGCGCCAGTTCGATGGCCGCCTGAACCTTGCCGTCGGTGTTGTCCAGGGCAATGTTCAGGTTCTGGTACCCGCTGTTATCTCGCACGGGCAGGGCCTCTTCCACCGCCATCGCCAAAAAGACGAGCGTACGCCCGTCCTCTGTTACGCAGACGCGGTCGTCATAGCCAGAGCAGATGAGGATCGGTGTCGCCCACGCGGAACAGGTCGCCTCGATCGTATCGACGAACAGGTCGTTGCCGACTGAGGCGTAGGCGATGTTGATAGGGTTGCTCATTGGAGCTCCACGCGGCCCCTAGCAAGAGACCCTCTGTTAACGAATTAGGCACCTTGTGACTGCAAACCGTACTTCTCTTGGTTTACCTGGTGCAGCTCTTTCTCGCCGCGAATGTTGGCAACGCAGATGTCGATCACATCCTGTTCGCCGAGTTGGCGACGATTGACCTGGCCCGCGCGACTGGCGTCCTCGATTAGGTTGATGACCGGGGCCGCTGACGGGCCATTGTTGTTGCTCCCCTGACTCACCCTCTCGAGCGTACGGTCCAGCTTTGCACTGGTCTGAGACGTGGTGACCCGCTCACCTTTCTTGAGATTCCAGGTTCCATCCGCCGGCACGTAATCGATACCGTCGTGCGCCTGACCATCCAGAGCAGAACCCACGGCTGTCATCATCACTCCCGCAGCAGCAGTCGCTGCGATGGCCGCACCGGGTGCTACAACGGGTCCAACGAATGGGATGCCGATCATGGCGCTGAATGCGCTGAGGCCTGCCATCGCCACTTGCGCGGCTGCGTATGAAAGCAGGGCATGGCCGACAGACTGGATAAAGCTGGCCGCCAACCCTTGGGCGTCAAGCTTGCCGGTTTCAGCCCATTCCGTAATGGCATCGGTAAGATTGTGAAAAGTCTCTGCCCCCACGCTCTGCATGGTGCCGTAAAGGTCCATGCTGGCTTCGGCTTGAGTGGCCATGCCGCTGATGAACCCAGTCACCCCGTCGTTCTGAAGACTATCCACTCTGTTGTAGTAGTCCTCTTGCAGGAGCACCCGCTCGGCCAGAGCTTCCCGGAGCATTTCGGTTTCGGTGTCATACAAGCTTTGGGTGATATCGCCGGCGTTCAGTTGCTTCTGAAGATCGGCCACCTGCCGGTTGTAATCTTGCTGAAGCGCCAGATCCTGTCTCATCCGATCCCGGGTTTGTTCCCCCATGGCGGCGCCAGCAAGATCCATATCGAAACCGGTACGAACGGTATCGTTTTCCGCGCGAAGATTTGCTGCAAAAGCCGCTGACTTGGCCGACTCCTCATTGGCAACCTTGAGCTTTTGGAGTACATCCAGTTCCGCAGCCAGGCCCTCCAAGCGCTTCTGCTGAGTTGCATTGATGCCAACCAACTTGCCGGAAGCCAATTCAAACCTGAGCTTGTCCGCTTCCGTGGCTTTCTTCTGTGCATCTACAGAAGTATTGATCAGCGCGATCTGGCGCTGGTAGTCAGTGACAGCATCCTCACCTCGCTTGGTCAGTGCTGTCGCGGCGGTGGCTGCGGCTGTAGCGGCCTGCTTCGAAGCCGCTGCGCTTTTCTTCTCTGCTTCAATAGCCGCCTCGCTTGCGTCCAAGGTTTTCGCCTTGGCTACCAGCAACTCGCCCTCGCCCTCTTTCAGGCCGGTGACAAGACCCGCCCCTATGCGGGCCGCAAGCTTATCGGCGTTCGTCTTTTTGCCCGAGAGCAGTATTTGCTCGTCGAGTGTCTTGGCCAGGTCCTTGAATGCCTTCGACTGCTCAACCACCACAGGAGCGGCAAGGATTCCGTTCAGCACATTGATCTGCGCGCCGAAGGCCTCAACCTTTTGGCGCGCTGTATCCAGTTCGCCCTGAGCGGTGATCAGCGATTCGTTCCACTCACGCTGACGGGCGTCATTCGGATGATCACGCAGCAATCGCTGATACTGCGAAACCGCGCTCTCTGCGTCGATGGCGCGTAACTGCGCATCCATCAAATCCTGATTGATGTCTTGCAGAGCGGCTGCGGCTTGATTCTTGGTGAATCCATCGAACGACTTGTTCAGGAAGTCGATCTTGTTGGTCAGTGATGTGGCCGACTCGTCCGCGTCATCGCCGCTCATCGCGAAGTAGGCCAGCGCACTGGCTGCGAGCAGGACCACTCCTACTGGACCGCCAAGCAGTGCCATAGCTGCCGAGGCGCCACGAGCTGCTACGCCTATTCCTACAAGCCCGGCCGCAGTAGCCGGAGCCACACCGGCCATACGGGCCAGCGCCAGTTGGTAGCGAACAGCTTCGACTTGAGCTGCGGCGAAAGCTATCGCGGTGCCGGCGGCGCTTGCTGCAAGGCGGGTGGTCAGAACAACGGCCAAGGCGGTCGCGGCCTGAGCAGTCAATCCCAAAGCCGTGCGCGCAGCCGGAGACCCGAGGGCACTATTCACTTCCTCGATCACAGTGCGAGCACTGCCAAGACCGCCCTCCCCGGTCAGGAGGCCGGCAACAGTGTTACGCAATGCGTCCAGTGAACCGCCGAAGGTATCCCGGGCAGCCGCAGCGGCACCGCCATACGATTCCTCGAGCGCTTTCAGGATAATGCCCTGAGCACCTGCCACATCACCCACGGACTCAAGTGATTCCGCAAGTTTCTTCTGATCTTCGGTAAATCTGAAACCTTGCTTACTCAGCGAACTGAGGCCGTCTGTTGGAACGTCCAGTGCGCGACCAATAGTTTCGGCAGCCTGCTGCACGGTGGTACCTGTGCGGGCAGCCATATCCGAAGCAGCCTGTAGCGCTCGCGTGAACTGAGTGCCCACAACGCCAGTGAAGGCAAGTAGCGCTGTCTGTGCCTGGTTGATATCGCCACCTGAAAAGGTGGTGGCTTTCTCCATGGCATCAGCCATTTCGTTGAGCTGATCGCGACTGAAGCCCGCCGATTCCCCGGTGGACTTCAGCACGGCGGCAAGTTGCGCCTGTTCTTTTTCAGCATCCCGAGTCTCGGTGATGAAGCTGGTCAGAACCGCGCCCACCGAAAAGCCGGCAACAGCACCTGCAACGACTTCGCCCAGAGCGGTCCAGGCGAGCGAGGCCATGTTCGCCGAGTCGGCAATTCCTTTGCCTGACTTTCGAGCCGCCACCTCGGCTTTATCAAGAGGCCCAGTAAAACCGCCAATGCGCGCGATCAGATCGAGCGTCAGCGTGCCAAGTGAATTAGCCATCTATAACTCCAAGCGACACCGACCTTTCGGAATGGCGACATGACCTATGTTTATGCCCAGCTTTCCATCGCTTGCTCGAGCGAGATTTCCGGCTCTGAGTCGTGCGGCATAAAGTCGTAGAGGGTGTAGCCGCCATTCTTGCTGTGCACATTTGCATACAGGACAGCCAGAGTGGCCACCCCTCGCTCGATGCGCATTCCCCAATTGAGTGAGCCGCGCTTATCGCGGTATCTCACCCAACTACGGAACTCGGAAAGACTCACGCGCTCTTTGGCTTCCGCGATCGTGGCGCCGATCGAGATCGCGATTTCGTGCCAGAGCTCGTCGGTGTCGGAGAGCTCATCGTCTTTCCCAGCTGGTTCACCTGACCGATCACAGTGAGCAGGGCCATGGACAGGTTGCCATCCAACGCGCCGCGCTCTGGGTCAGCTTCGCCGGTGATGTCGCCAACGGTGAAGACCGGATTGCCTGCCTCGTCACAGATGCTCACAGCGATGCGGCCGGCCACACCATCCTGTTTGCCCACGCCCGACATCAGATCGCTTACGGCAGATTGATAGCCCAGCGGCCGGACATACACGGTGGCCGTATGCTCGGTATCACCCTGCTTCCAGGTGATTTCCTTCATGACGGGGCGGCCCGTGAACGAGCCTTGTTCCATCAGAGATTTGATACTCAGCTGCATGATTGATCCTTACGGTGTTGTGGTTTTGCGGATCCAGGCGGAACCGCCCGAACGCTGAATGGTTGCTGACGTAACCACCACCGTGTTTGCCGCGAAGTCGAACGGGAAGTCGCTTACATAGCCGTCGAACAAAAACCAGGTGCGCGTGGTAGGCAATTGGAAATCATCACCAGCTACGTTGAGCGTCGGTGGTGCGGTGCCATCAGCCCATCCCACTACCCAACTGACATTGCCAATGTCGTCGTCTTCCGAAAGCTGATGCAGCCGGACGTGAGAGGCATTGCGAGGGTCTGCGTTCAGCGTCATCGTTGCCTGGCCGGGAGTTCGCAAACCACGCAGATACTTCCGAACCTTGTCGCTGAGACAGGTATCTTCAATTTGGTCAGCGGGGTTTCCGCCCGGATTGAACGCTGTCACGCACTGGATCTCGATTACTTCGAGATCAGATGGGTCAGCAACAGTTGGCACCAGCGCAAAGATCTGCGTGCCTTGGGTCAAAATCGACATGGCATGTCTCCAAGTTTCGGGAAAAAGAAAGCCCGCACAAGGCGGGCTGGGGTGAATCAGCGTTGGACGATCCAGTCAACGTCGAAGCTGTAGCGATAGATCTTGGTGGTTGGGTCTTTCGATTCGCCGCCCCACCGTACGATGTTGGCCTTGAGCTCTATCGCGTTACGCAGAGCCTTGGCGATTTCCCGAACGGCTGTACCCGTTGACGCGTAAACATCGACCTGCAGCGTGAATCCATCCACATCTGGGCGCCCAGCCAAGTAGTTCTCAGGGCTGCCGGTGATCATCTGCCAAACCGCGTATGGCTTGACCGTGTCCTGCGGGGCTTCGCCAAACGGATAGAGCCTGGTCGGGTTCGTGCCGAGCAGCGCGACGACTCCCGCGTCAGCAGCACATACCGCGAAAATGGGTGCAAACATCAACCACCTCCGGAGGCGCGGGCTGCACGCTTGATCGCACGATCAATAGTCTTTTCGTACTCACTCACGAAAACGTTGGTCGCGTCGCTGATGCTTTCTTCCAACGCTGGACGCATGAACGGATCAGCGCGCATGTACTGGGTGCCGAATTCCAGCAGGCGCCAGTGAGGTGTTGGGGAGTTGGCCGATAGCTCACCGCCATCCTTGAGGACCGCGCCGTGTTTAACACCAATTCGAAATCCTAGGTCACCCGTTCGTTTGAACAGCCGACCATTCCATCGCAACACAATGTTGTCCGCGATCGAGCGCCCCGTCTCAGCGTCATCCAGGAGCATGGCGCGAGCCTTTGCATTCTCCGCTATTACGGCAGCAGCACGACGCAACGCCGAGCGGCCACTTTTTCGCTTCATGTCATAGGTGACTGACTCAAGCTTTGCCGTCAGCGAGTCAAGGCCAAGGATGCTGAATTCCACTGTCTCAGCCATCATTCACCCCCTTCGCCACCAGAATGGTGAGGTACTCAAGGCCCGACACGGGGTCCGGCATCGGTTGCCCCTGAATGCTGTAGATGTCGCCACGGTGAAGAATGCGCATCGTGGGCAGCACGCCGGCGCGGTAGCGGATCACCATGCGGCCGGATGCTTCGGACTGGCCAGCCTGCGCCGCGATCAAATCGCGAGCGCTGAGCGGCTCAACCGATGCCGGCACCTTCTCCCAGACAGTTTCCCAACCCGGCAACATCTCGCCCGTTTCTGGATCTTGATTCAGGCCCGGGGCCTGGAACGTGATTCGGTGACGCAAGGAACCTGCTCTCATACGTTCACCCAGCGATGCGGCTTCCAAAGCGCGTTAGTGGCCATGGGCAGTTCAGCTGTGATCGTCCCGATAACAACCGACTCGCGACTGGCGTACCAATGCCCAATCAACAGCAAGGCACCTTGCCGTATCGCTTTGCTGAGTAGCAATGCATTACCCACGGGATCCGGTAGAGGCTGCCCTTCCTCGACCAGCTTTCGATTGGTCCACAGCTCAAACGTGCTGAAGGCTGCATCGGTGTAGCCTTGGATCAACTCGTCTTCGCCATCGTGATCAACGCGCAAATGCACCTTGACCGTGGCCAGATCAATCATTGCTCGGCACCAGGGCTTGCAGTTCTGGCTTCTTCGCTGCTGGATCGAAATCGATGCCCTTGGCGGCAAGCCATTCCTTCAGCTTGGGCGCCGTCATTTTGAGCGGATCAGTTTCGGTACCGCCTTCGTCATCGAGCAAAGTGGCGTACCCCAAGTGCTCAACGGCGACCAGCGCGCAGCGATCTGAAACCTCCTGCTCGCCGACTTCGATTTGAATGACTTCGTTGCCGTCAACTGCAAATGGGAACGGCTTGGTCACATTGATTGTTGGCATGTTGCTCTCCTGCGGGCCGGGCGCCCGAAGACGCCCGCCACAATTACGCAGCGCTGAGAGTCAGAACCTTCACGGCCTGGGAGTCGACCAGCATGCCGCCGACGCGCTTGGTGGTGTAGAAACCAACGTAGGGCTTGTTGGTGTAGGGGTCGCGCAGCACGCGGGTACCGATGCGGTCCACGACCAGGTAACCGCGCTTGTAGTCACCGAACGTGACCGCATTGGCATCTGCCGCCGCATCGGGCATGTCTTCGTTTTCAGTGATGCCATAGCTCAATAGGCTGGACGGCTGACCCAATTCCAGGCCAGGACGCCACAGGTAGTTGCCCTCCGCATCCTTGAGCTTTCGCACCATGCCAACGGTGAGGTTGTTCATCATGAACGTGGCGTTCTGGCGGTAGCCGGCCTTGAGCGACTGCACGAGATCGATCAACTTGTCACCAGTGATGCCGCCAGCAACGCCAGAAATCAGCTTTTGCAGCTTGCCGAAAGCGCGAACTTTATCGACTTCCAGTGTCATTTCATAAGCCAACAGCCCCTTGGGTTTGTTGACACCGTTACCCAGCAGGAACGCGCTGGCTTCCTTCTCCGAGAACTCGCGCGACACTTCGTCGTTCAACCACTTTTCCGGATCGAAGAACATGTCGTCCAAGCTTTTTTGCGTGGCTTGCGGGTTGGCATAAATCTCGCCCATGTACGCCGACAGTGGCGCCAAGGTCGGGGTGCCAGTTGCCGGGCGCGCATCGGTTTCACCGACCCACCCCGAACCGGCGCCACCCAGGCTCACCAGCTTTTTGTAGTCCTCGGTACCAACAGTGATCTGCCCGCACACCTGACGCATCGGCGATGCATCTCGCAACAGCTCGATGATTGTACGGTCGAGCTCTTCCGGAACCGCATAACCGCCATCGGCCTCAACGCCAATCTGCAGCGCCTTGGCTTGCAGCTCGCCCAGCCCTGCGTCGATACCCTTACGCACAAACTGCATGAACGCGGTCTTGTGCTCGCTGGCTTCCTTGGTACCGGTACCGTCTGGGCGCTTGAGCGCCAGCAGCTCTTTTTCCAGGTTGCTTTTCAGCTCGTCCAGTTCGCTCAGCTTTTCGTTGAGCGTATCGACCTGGCCGGACAGCTTGCCCTTTTCTTCTTCCAAGCCGTCAATACGCTTGTCGTTGGTCTTTTTGAATTCGTCGAACTTCTTACCCAAGGCTTCGGCGACGTCTTCGATATCTTTCTTTTCAACAGCCATGAGAGGCTCCTTACATTCGGTCAATCAGGGATTTGAGGGATTGCAGTGCGTCGTCGGCATCCGCCTCTCGCGGTGATACTGCGCCGTAGCCTTTAGCCATGAAGGCCTTGGCCTGGGAGCCAGAAAACCCAACCTCTCGAAGGGCTCGCTCCACTTTGCTGGGCGGCGGTGTTTCGCCACGGGCCAGCAGAGATTTCACATCAGTGATCCGGGCCTCATCGTTTGCCGGGAAGGTGACCAGGGAGACTTCCCACAGGTCGATTGCCTTCAGCAGCCAGATGCCCTTTTCCTTGTCGTATTCGTAATCGTCGAGCATGTAGCCGATGGACATGCCGGTCAGGCTGCCGGCCTTCATGTGTCCGTGGGCACGCTTGGCCAGTGGATCTGCGTCGATCAGCAGTTGGCCTTTGACGTACAAACCGACGTCGTCCTCGCGCATCTCGGTGTAGATGCCGATCGGCTCGTTCATGTTGTGTTGCCACAACATCGCCGGAAGGCGCCCCTTCTCTTTCCACTTGGCCAGGCTGGCTGCGAATGCACCGCGGATGACCACATCGCCGTAGCTGTCTTCGACGCCGAACACGGAGCCATAGCCTTCGAACTCGCCGCTGTCGCTGACCGATTTAATGGTCAGCGGCAGGTCAAGACGCTGTTTTGTCTGCATCGCCGGCAGCCTCTGGGTTGGTGGTCATGTTCATAGGGGTGAGGTAGATATCGCCACCGTCACGGGGGTTTTCATCCTCGAGTTCACGGCAGTCGTTGGGGCTCAAGATCCCCCACTGAATGCCCTTGCCGTAGGACTCATACCGCCCTTTCAGATCGCCACGCATCAAGGCGCCTGCGTTGAACTTGGCGTAGTGGGTCAGGCGATCTTTCTCGCTGAGTAGGCCGACCTGAATGCGGTGCTCGATGCGGGTCATGATCGGAACCAGCGAATAGTTCACGAAGCTCATGCCCATGTGCTCGATGTTGTTGAGCGTCATCTTTTCCATGCTGGCCACCAGGTGCGGCGGCACACGGAACAAACCGCAGATCTGAGCCTCGGTCAGCTTTTTCGATTCGATGAACTGAGTGTCTTGGGCGTTGAGGCTGATGGGCTTCCAGTCGAGTCCCATCTCCAGAATCATGGGTTTATAGGCGTTGGCCACCCCCATGTGCTCGCCTTGGAACTCCGTCTTAAGCCGACCGAATGCTTCGTCGGTGAGCTGTTGCTCGGTTCGCAAAACACCACTGGTTACGGCGCCGTTGGTGAATAGCTTCGCGGCATGCGCATCCATCGCCTGGCCAAGGCCAAGTGCCTGACGGGCATAAGCAATCGGATTCAGCCCGTTGAGCCCGTCCAGGGTGAACAGCCGGACATGCCAGATCTCATCTTGTGTCAGCGTCTGCTCGCCGGATTTGAAATTGACCTTGTACTCAACCGACCAGTCATCCTTGAGTTTTGGCGTGACAATGTCCGGGCTGAGCGGAAGAAGCTCGACCACGTTTCCCAACGCCATCACCTTGTATGCGTAGAAGTTGCCACGCAGACACAGGCACGCGACCAGCATTTCCCAGAACTCTTGGGCAGTCATGTAGCTGTTTGGGGCCATGGTAATCAGCGGATACAGCCGGTGAGCCGTAGCAGGCAATCGAACCCTGCCTGTCTGCTTCAATAGCCGGCAGGGAAGCATTCCCATCGACTCGGCCAGTACTCGCACGCAGTTGAATACAACCAACTGCTGCATGGCGCTGGTGGTGGTCACGCGCTGACCGGCATTAGTTTCATACCCAGTACCCAGCGCCTGAGCGAGCTTCTCTGGCGTATCGATGACCTGAACGCCTGATTTTCTTCCTAGGAGTGCACGGAGCATCAGCGACCACCCCGCACTATCGAGACAACCGACAGGACAATCAGCAACGATCCACAGACGGTCAATGCCAGTGGCTCACCCATCCAGGCCCAGAGCCCGCGAGTCAGTAACCCAAGCCCAAGCACACCGACGAGATCGGGCAAAGCCTCCTTCAGCGCCTCCAGTTTCGGTGGCTTGGATTCATCGGTCATAGGGTTCGAATTCCGTGTTTGGAAATGTGGTCCGAAAGGGTGTCGTCGGGATGTAGGTTTGCCAGAACACGCCCGATCGCCATGATCAGTGCAACAGCGCCGTCGATCTTGTTGTCATCGCCCTGCTTGATTGGCCTGACCACGTCGTCGTTGCCCGGCAGGAACTTGCCGATCACGTTGCCGATACACCAGGTCATGATCGGGTTTCCGTCGTGATGGAACCGGCCAGCAGTGATGGCTGCCTCGAGTTCCTTCATCGGATCCGACATGTTGGTGTAGTTCTGCGTGATCGTGATCGGATTGAGACCTTCGTCATCAAGGTCGTGACTCAAGCCAGTGGCGCCATGCGGGTCAATAGGAGACTCCCGCAGCGGCGCGTGGCGATTTGCCTCTTTGGTGTCCTCGAGGATCTCGCGATAATCGACTTCTGCGCCGTCGGTCACATCCAGATGCTTGGAGTTGACCCAAGCCTGGAACCGTTCAGACATCCGCTTGTTGTCGCTATTGAAAGCGGTGTCATAGGGAACCCAGAACTTCGGCGCAATGCTGTAGTAGTGGATCTTCCCGTCGATCACCCGCCAGAACAGCCGAGCTCTGGAGTTCATGTCCAGCTTGCGCGCCAAGTCGAAGCCTGCATTCCACTCCTGCCCCTCGAACTGCTCTAGGGTAAGCGTGGTGTCCTCACAGGATTTCCAATCCTCCATGTTGAAATAGCCGGATTTGGCACTCACCCAGAGGTTCAGGTGCTTCGTTTTGAAGGTATTGGTGAAACGTGCCGAACGAATAGCGCGAGCTTGCTGGCTTTCCAGGTACTCCTGGAATACCGATACACCATGGTTCGGGTTGGCCTTGACCAACATCTTCGGATCAGTCCAGTCGTCACCCTCGTCCAACGTCCAGATCCAGCCGAACAGTTCCTCGTCGGGAACCGTGCCCTCGAGCATCTCGATGACCTGGCGGCGCTTGTCATAGCACGGCCCCTCGATGTCGGCACCGGCAGTGGTGATAATGAACATCAGAGGCTGTCGCCGGGCGCCCATGCCGGTGAGCATGGTGTCGTACTGAGCTGACGTTGGGTGCTCGTGGTATTCGTCGACTATGGCGCAGCTAGGTGACGCGCCGTCGCCAGGATTGCCGATCAGCGGCTCGAAGCGGCTGAAGTCGGACGGGATGTTCATGTTCGAGGCGTTGACCTCGATGCCAGCCGCTTCAATGAGGTGAGGCGACTTGCTGACCATCAGCTTCGCCGGGCGGAAAACCTCCCACGCCTGTTTCTCGGTGGTCGCGCCGGAATAGACCTCGGCGCCGAACTCACCGTCGGCAACGAACATGCTGATGCCCACACCGCCCGCGACCACGGACTTACCGTTCTTGCGCGGCACTTCCCAGTAGCTTTCGCGGAACCGGCGGTGCCCGCCCTTCTTCTTGACCCAACCAAAGGTGACGGCGAGGCCGAACAACTGCCACGGCTCCAAGGTGATGAGCTGACGTTTAAAGGCCCACTCACCTTTTGTGTGTGGCAGCAACTGGATCAGCTTTAACTTTTTCTCTGCTTTGACCGGGTCGAACTTGAAACGAAAGCCGCGCTTGCGACTTGCGGCCAGGTCGTCGAAGTGACGCTGCACTGCCTGGTGGATGTAGCGACACGCGGGCACCTTCCCGCGCAACACGGAACGGCCCCACGCCATCGCCTTATCGACATTGGCATGCAGGGCTTTGGTCATCAGGAACTCAGTAGTTTGGCAAATTCGTTAGTGGACGATTGCTTGTTGCCGCCGATGATTCGCGTCCGGCTGGCCGGATCGAGACCCAGCAGTGAGCCGAAGGTGACCAACTGGCGCATGGACTCATTCGCCGCGGTGAGTGCGGGGTTCTTCATCGGGCTGCCCTGGGACGATTCGACAACGATGCCGAACTTCTGGACCGCTTCTTCGGACATCCGCCACTTGTCATAGGCGGTGCAGAACGCTTCGACGTTGTGCAGATCAGTCAGCGCAACAACTTTTTCCCGGAGTAATTCAGGGATAAGCATCTTCCACATGGTGGCTGCCCGCTCGCTCAACCACTCCGGCGGATCAATATTTGTGACGGTGGTGAACTGAGGCTCATTGTTGTTCAGCGCCCGCTTTCCGGGGTTCCCAGCAAGTTTCTTCTGGGCCGTCGGCTTGGGTTTGCGACCACGGCCGGCGACCGTGGCGGTGCCTCCCATCGCGCAACTCCTGATTTTTTAATTTCGCGGGCGTAAGAAAACGATTGAGGGCGCGGTGTCCGAGTAAAAAGGCATGAACTTTTGCCCCTCCCCCTCCCCTGAACGAGATCCCTTATCATTCCGGCCATTTTCGATCATTTTTTGATCGATTTCGACTCGCGCTGCGTCTTCTCTTTGTGGCAGTCGCGGTTGATCGCCCGGAGGTTGGCCGGCTCGTCTGTGCCGCCGAGGGCCAGAGCCACAATGTGGTCAACCTCATGGGCTTCACGGATCCTGTCGAGCCTGATGCACTCGTCGCATCGGCACAGGTACTGGTCGCGCTTCATCACCCGATCGCGCAAACGGCGCCACGGACGACCACCACGGCCTGAGCCCTTGCGTGTGGCCCAAGCCTTGGCCTGCTCGACAGCCACCTCGGCATGGCCATCGCAGTAGCCGTTGGAATTGCGGTGCAGGGATCGGCAACCCTGGGCCCGGCATGGGCGCTGCGGCCTCAAGGGCATGGCGTGCCATCCATATAGGTGAGGGGCTGTGCATTAGAGTATTCAGGCTCGTCCTCGGCCAGCGCTTGGATCAGCAGGCTCTGTTGCTCTGCCATCCGTTCGAGGATCGCTGTCTGTTTCTTCTGTTCGCTCAGTATCTCGGCGAGATAGGAGATCGCTTGCCCGCTCATACGCAACTGCACTCCACTTCTTAAGCCATTCACGCCGGGATGCGCATCCAGTGCACGCCATCACCAGTCACCTACTTGGTCAGCTTCGGCTGCAGCACGACCCGGGCAATCATCACCAGTAGGCCCAGCACGCCATAGGCAATTGGTGGCAACACTGCCTGAAGCGATGGCATCAGTTGCTCAGCCACGCCAAGGGCGGCGATTGCACCACCCGCCTGAACGCTGGTCATGCTCAGCGCTTGTTTCCAGTTGTCGATCAGTTGCATGGGTCACTCCTGCCGCTTGGGCAATTTGAAGTCGGTGAATCGGTCAGCCAAGGCGGCAACCTTCTTCACGCCAAGGGTGCCGATGATGGCGCCCAGCGCGGCAGCCAGACTCGATGGAAGGTTGAAGTATTCGAGTAGCGGGAATGCCCCAGCCGTGATCGCGCCACAAAGGCAGGATTCGAGCAGGGCCTGTCGCCGCCCGCCGCCCCCGTAGATGACCCGCAAGAAGGCGATCCAGCACGACAGTGTCGCGGCATAGAACATTGGGGAATGTTGGCTGAGCCAGGCCATGACGATGAGCCAGGTGTCTGGTTTGTCAGGCATGTTTGGCATCTCGGATTCCTCCCTCGCGGGGAGCGGTATAGATCCGGCCCCAACAGCACTCCCAGCTCGGAGCGATGGGTGTGGTGGAGCCGAAAACGAAAAAGCCCCGCACTTGGCGGGGCTTCAATTGTTCTTCAGTCAAATTTAATGGGGTGACTTGCCAGGCTTACGAAAGCGCACGAAACCAGTCTTCGATCCAGGCTTATGCGGTTTTCCTGCGCTGGCAACCAACGCGCCATAGTGCTGTTCACGTTCAGGTGAGCGGTCGCGAATTACTTTCCACTTTCCACCTTTGGTATCTCGCACGACACGCGCCGCGCTCTGCACGTGTACTTTCAGCGCACTAGCAGCTACAGCGGGCTCACCAATCTTGGCCGATAACGCGGGGGCAGTGTTCCTCCCACGATAAACCGCTACACCGATTAGCAAAAGAATTCCCAATGCCCACAGGGACAGGATCAGAACGGTCATGAATCCTCCTCAAGCATGGCTACCACATAGGAAGCAACGATTACGAAGAAGCTGATAGCGGACATCGTAGCACCTGTCCGAACCGTATCAGCGTCAATTACGTCGCCAATTACCAACGTGGCAGCACCAGTAACCATAAATCCGGTGCCAATACACAACAGTAGATTGGTTATCCATCGAATGGTTTTGTTGTTCATCAACATCCTTGCTAAACGATACCCTGCCGATGGCACCACAGGGATAACCATACACACATTGTAGCAATGAAAAACCCGACACTTTGGTCGGGTTCGATGTGTCGCCTCTCATAAACGCGCAAGATCGACATGATGTGGCTAAATTACGATCATTCCGCCACTAGGTCAAGCAGCATCAATAAAAATTTCTTCCCGGTCGAATATCTCAGTTGCATGGATGACTGCGGCCTCTTCCAACGACTCCAGGCGCTTGGAAATTCCGGTCTTCCAGCGCCGGCGTGTCGACTCTGGCTTCCCGTCCATGTCCCAGGTGTTCATGTCGTAGAACTCGGCCGGCAGGACGATCATGTCGGTGGAGCGCTTGCCGTTCTGGACACCCTTCAGCTTGGGAATGGCCCACGCAGTGAGCGCCTTATATGTGAACAGTTGCGGTGCCGGGGAAACCATACGGGCCACCAGACGGCCGATGGCTGCAACCTTGTTGGCCTTGTGCGTGGAGTATTTCGCAACAAGAACATCCCACTGGGCAGGCTCAAGCTGACGATGCAGTAGCGCATAGAGGCAGCAGTCATAGTCGAACTTGTCGCGTACAGAGAGCGAGCTACCGGTGCCACCTTGGCGAAGGTCGGCATCGATCAACTTCTGCCAGCTCTGCTTGGTGCTGTTGTCGATGTTGTCGGCGGCCAGTACCCGCACCAGTGTTCCCATCACGTCTTTATAGATGCCCATGACTCAATCCCCCTTGTAAGTCGAACGGCCGGCGCCGCGGCTGTTGCTCTGCTGGTATTCATCAACGATGCAGCGTGTTGGATTCTTGCCGACCAACTGACTGCGCTCCCGCCGGACCATCCTGCCCAGCTGAACCACCAGATCTTCGATCAACAGCGGCTCCAAGGTCTGGGCATGAACGAAGCCCGAAGAGTGACAACCGATGCAGTCGAGTTCGTGAAATACCCCTTTGATGGTCCCTTTCCCGGCACAGGACGGGCACTCGGTGAGCGGTATCAAACTGCGCACAAGGGCGGGTCCGTGAGTCCTTTTGTCCATTTTTAAACCTCGCCTATGGTTGATTCTTGAATGGCCTTGCAGCCCTTGTGTTCCGTGGCTTCCAGCGGATTACCCGAATTTTCGTTTCTACCGCCCTTCAACCCGTGAATCAGGGCAAAACCCTTCTGGTCTAAATGGGCGTGCCACAGTTCGAGGGCAGCGCGCTTGCGCTCTTCAACGGTGGTGTGGATGTAGGCCTGCACGTTGTGGCCCATGGCGTGGTTGATCAGCATCTCGCCAATCAGGAAGTCGATCCCGAGGTCTGCCCACCCAGTCCTGGCCAACTTGCGCAAGTCGTGACTGCTCCACTCGCCCTTCCCCAGCCCGGTGAACACGGCGCTGGCTTGCCCTTCGCTCATGCCCTTCCCACTGTGGGAGCGAAACAGGCAGTCGCCGTCGTAATGGCTCGCCTGTTGCGCTGCGCGGTACCGGATTAGAAGGTTGCAGACCTGCTCCGTCAGCGGGAGCGAGTGCTCAACGCGGGTCTTGGTATTGCCCACCGGCAGGTACCAGGTGCGTTCGGCGAGACTGATGTGCGACCACTGCGCTTTGCGGGTTTCGCCGATGCGGGTGCCGTGGCACAGCATCATCAGTGCGAGCATGGCCGGCTGCGGGTCGAACTCGAACAGCTCATGCAGCTGGCCCAGCAGCCCCTCGATCTGCACGCCGCGCAGGCGAGCCGGCTTGGCCTTGATCTTGGTCTTGGAGAAGTCGCTGAACTTGATCCCTGCCATCGGGTTGGACGGGATCAGCCCCAGTGTGTGCGCCTGGCGGCAGGCGACCACCAGCAGGCCGAAGATCAGCCGGACGAACTCCAGCGACAGCGTCTCCTGCAGCGGCCACATCAGTTGGGTGTCGAGGGTGCCGTGACGGACATCGGCCAACGCCAAATCACCCACGCGCGGAATCAGGTGGCACGCGATGGCTGACTTGCCCGTGGCCTTGCGCTTGTCGGAGAGGTTGCGGTCGCGGCTCATCCGGTCGGCGTACCAGTTCAGCAGCTCACCCAGCGTTGCCCACGGCGATACGGCGGCACCCGCTTCCGGGTCGGTGCTCAGCCGCATGCGCAGGTCCGGCAATGCCGCCAGCACCGCTTTCGCCGACAGGTCCGGATAGGCGCCAATGCGGTTCCATTTCTTGCGCACTACCAAGCTCCAGGTCCCGCGTGGACGGGCCTCGGTGAACCGGAAGTACAGCCCCGGGTGACGCGGGTCACGCATCAGTACCGCAGCCGGATCATCGGCACGCCGACGAATCTCGGCATCAGAAAAGGCCACGGTCATTGTCATGCGGCCACCACTGTAGGAGCGAGCCGCAGGTAAGCGCGAATCTGCTCGATGGTGTCGAAGTGGCCACGGCACACCACCGCCAAATACCCCTGCTCATTGAGCTTGCGAATGCGCGCATGCTGACTGGATGAGATAGGGGCATCGTTCGGCGGTGTGGCCTTGAACTCGATGTACAAGCCAAAGAACCCGCCGCGCGCCATGGTCAGCACCAGGTCCGGAATGCCAGCCTTCACGCCATGGGCTTTCAACTTGCCGGCGACCGCCTTCACGCGGTGCCCGCCGTTGGGCACGTGATAGATCAACTCAAACACTGCCGGGTAGCGCAGCTCAAGCTCGCGCATCAATGCGGCCTGTTCCTGACCTTCCCGGTCGATTGGCTTGGCACGGACTTCCTTCTGTTTGAACAGCTTGGGACTGGCTGACTTCATTCTGGCGCCCTCGCCCGCTCAAGCTCGATCAACAACTCGAGAAAGTGCTTGGCCTTCTCCAAATCGGCGATGCCGCCCTTGTCACGCCACCGAGTCACGTACTTGATGACGCTGCCTTCGGCGAACGGAATGCTGTTCGCGTGGATGTATTCGATCGGCTGGATCTTCAGTGATTTGTAATGACCACCGGCAACTTGTGTGTTCAACGCACTCATACGGATGCTCCGGCGCGGCGAGCGCGCAGTTCTGCCAAGGCCTTATTTCCGACTTCAGGCGTGCGCTTTGACGGCGCGGCGAGCTCTGCAACCGGGACAGGCGCCAGCTGCTGCCCCATCCAGACCTTGCGGACCTGTTCCAGGTAACGTTTTTCGAAACTGATCAGACCCAGTTCACGACTGAGCAGTGGCAGGCTGCTGAAGCCGGCCGCAGCGGTGGCGTGGTAAACGGCAGGGTGAAACCACTTCGCAACATCGCGCATGGCGGGGTAGCAGTTGCGTAGCGCCTGGTTGTAGGCCGTCTCGACACTCGGCAAAGGCGGCTTCAGCATCTCAGGCGCTGGCACACACCCCTGAATGAATTTGCCCACGCTCGGAATGAAATCGGACGGTTCGGCGCGGCAGCGGATCAGGCCGATATCGATTTGCTCCTGGGTGCAAATACCGTTCTCGATGAACGCTTGCAACCAGGTGGCTTTCGATTCCATGTAGGACTTCTTGTCTGGCCATGCTTGACGCCACGCGGTTCGGATCGAGCGTAACTGGCGGAAGAGCTGGTTGATCACTTTGCCGGTTGCGTGAGCCTGATCCTGCCGGGCCTGTGCCGAAACCTCAGTCGTTGCTTCGATGAATTCGCCGTGGCGAACCTTGGTCATGGCCTGGGCCGCTACCGTAGAAACCGCTCTCATTTCGAACCCCCACTCATCCATTCGGTGTTGTCATCGTCGAACTCATCTGAAGCTACGGACGATGCAGTTCTGGCAGCGTTGACTCGCTCACGCTTGACCCAGGTGGCCAGTCGGAAGCACCAGCCAGCAGCGCTGTCGACAGTCGATGGCTTGGCGACAAAGAAACCCTTGAACCCTGAGATCAGCTCGTCGGTTACCGAGTCAGCAGGCAAGCCGGCGATTTTCAGTTGGGTAGCCATGCAGGTCTCCGGCAGATCCCACTCAACGAACATGGCGAAGCGTTGGCGGTCATCGGCGGCGAGGGCCTGACGATCCTGCTCGGCGATGACTTCGGAAATCTCGCGCTGCTGCTGCTCTTCGGTTACTTGATGGTTAATTGATGTATTGGGTGCAGTGGCTGCACCCCGTTCTGTCGTAGGCTGCACCCCGTTCTGTTGTGAGCTGCACCCCGTTGCGTCATCTGCACCCCGCTTTGTGCGGGGTGCAGGATTTGCACCCCGCGATAGCTGAAGGTCGTAAACGACTGGGCGACGGTCATGACGCTCAATGTGCACGGCGGCAATGGCTTGATTGCCCTTCTGGATGAGCCCGGACTTCTCCAGATCATCCAGCTTGTAGCGAACGGTGCGTTCGGACAGGCCGGTGTCTTGAGCCAGCGTCGAAGCCGATGGGAATGCACCAGCGCCGTTAGATCCGGCGTAGTTGGCCAGGCACAGCAACACATGACGCGCGCTTGAGTCTTTCAGGGACTCGGTGGGCAGAGAGAGCGCCCAGGACATTGCTTGAACGCTCACAGCGAGGCTCCGATGTTGAATTCGGCCAGACGAGCAAGGCCTTTCGGGGTAACCAGTGGATCGAAGGCCGCGCGCTCGGCGCCGGTTTCCGGATCAGACTTCAAGGAAGTGACTTTGTGGATCATGTAGCCGGACGTGATGCGAGGCTGGTAGGCGGTCCAGCGACCTGAGCCCTGACGCCGAAAGATCCAGCGGTGCTGCTCCATCCAGGCGAACAGCTTCGACGGTTGAACTTGCAGATGCTTGGCTGCGTCGGTGATGCAAATCGCACCGCCAGCCGCAGCCAGTCGCTTTATGGCGG
>NZ_AKJL01000073.1 GCF_000282355.1 Pseudomonas sp. GM49 | reverse complement strand
CGGCTGGTTCCGCCGGCGCGGCAACGAGCCGTTCTGATCATGCAGAAGATTCTTGTCAGCCGCTGCCTGTTGGGCCACCGCGTCCGTTACGACGGCGGGGCCAGCGGGCCGTTCGATCAGCTTCAGCTGTGGCTTGATGAAGGGCGGGTCGTGCCGTTGTGTCCGGAAGTGGCCGGTGGTTTGCCAACGCCACGGGCGGCGGCGGAAATCCCGGGCGGGCAGGGCGCACAAGTCCTCGATGGCCAGGCGTTGGTAATCACCACCGAGGGCGAGGACGTCAGTGCGCAGTTTCTGTCGGGGGCGTATCAGGCACTGGAGCAGGTGCAAAAGCACGGCATCCGCGTCGCCATCCTCAAGGCCAACAGCCCGTCCTGCGGCAATCGGCTGACCTATGACGGGACGTTCAGCGGCGTGAAGGTCAGTGGCGAGGGCGTGACGGCGGCGCTACTCAAGCGCCATGGCGTGCAGGTATTCAGTGAGCTGGAGTTGCCGCAGGCGGCGCAGGCGTTGGCAATGCTGAACTGACAGCCGGCACAAAACCCTGTGGGAGCGAGCTTGCTCCCACAGGTTCTGCATTTACTTCAGTTCTGCAGCTTTGGCACCACACCCGCATCCACCCCCAGCCACTTCTGCTCCAGCGCTTGCAGCCGTCCATCATCCTTGATCCGCTGCAACGCGTTTTCCAGGCTGGCATGGAACGCCGGATTACCCTTCTGAAACGGAATTGCCAGGCTCACGGCCGGGTTGCTCTTGGGCTTATCTTCCGTCAGCGACTGCACCAGCAGAATGGAGCGTGGCTCTTCTTTCTGCGCGATCAATTGTGCATTGGTTTGAATGTAGGGTTCGCTGAAGTCGAAACGATCCTTGAGATCCGGGGTCACTGCTATGTGGTTGATGGCGATGTCGTATTTGCCACTTTCGACACCGGTCAGCAGATCGCTGCCGTCGGTGACGACAAAGTCGGCCCGGACATCGAGTTCACTTGCCAGCAGTTGGCCCAGCTCGACTTCGAAGCCGGTGAGTTTGTCGTCATCCTTGAAGTTGAATGGGGGGGTGTTGGCTTCAACGGCAATGCGCAATTCACCCCTGTCGTTGACGTCATCAATCAGTTCGGCGTGAGCCAAAGGGCTCAAAAGGGGTAGCAGGCAGATCAGGCCAGGCAGAAAGCGCATGGTCACTCCTTTGAATTTATTATCGCGGACCCTCTGATTCAGGCTCGCTTTGCTATGGTTGTCGAGTGCCTTCGACAACAAATGGCCGTGAAGTTGTCATGGTCACGCGGATTTTACGGAAAAACTGGAGAAGAGAATGAAAACCTTTATGTCACGTGCTGCTTTGGCTGGCCTGTTGATGGGTGTTTCAGTGCTGGCCAGTGCTGCCACGCCGGCTCCGAAAGGTGCCGAAGTGTCCATTGTTACTCCCAAGGACGGCGCGACGATCCCACAGACAGTCGTCGTCAAATTCGCGGTCGAGAACATTGCCTTGGCACCGGCGGGCGATCCCACCGAGAACACCGGTCATCACCACGTGCTGATCGACGTCGATGAACTGCCAGCCGCCGGTGTGCCGATCCCCAAGGATGCCAACCACCTGCATTTCGGCGGTGCGCAGACCCAGGCGGAAATAACGCTCACGCCGGGCAAACACACCCTGCAACTTGAACTGGGCGATAAAAACCACATGCCGTTCGATCCGCCGATCGTTTCCGAGAAGATCACGGTCAACGTCAAGTAACCTTGTTGCGTGAATGAAAAAGGGAGCCCGAAGGCTCCCTTTTTTGTCGTTCAGGTCGTGATCAGAACAACACGCGACTACGGATGGTGCCGTTGACGTGTTGCAGCTTCTCTTGCGCCAGGTCCGAGTACTCGGCGTCGACGTCGATCACCACGTAGCCGACCTTCTCGTTGGTCTGCAGGAACTGGCCGGAGATGTTGATGCCGTTTTCGGCGAAGACCTTGTTGATCTCGCTCATCACACCCGGGATGTTCTCGTGGATGTGCAGCAGGCGGTGCTTGCCAGGGTGAGCCGGCAGGGCCACTTCCGGGAAGTTCACGGACGATACCGAAGTACCGTTGTCGCTGTACTTGACCAGTTTTTCCGCGACTTCCAGACCGATGTTGGCCTGGGCTTCGGCGGTGGAGCCACCGATGTGCGGGGTCAGGATCACGTTGTCCAGGCCACGCAGCGGGCTTTCGAACTCTTCGTCGTTGGAGCGTGGCTCCACCGGGAATACGTCGATGGCCGCGCCGATCAGGTGCTTGTCCTTGATCGCGTCCGCCAGGGCGTCCAGTTCGACCACGGTGCCGCGGGCGGCGTTGATCAGGATGCCGCCTTTCTTGATAGCGCGGATTTCTTTCTCGCCCATCATCCACTGGGTGGCGGCGGTTTCCGGTACGTGCAGCGAAACGATGTCGGACATCGCCAGCAGCTCGTGCAGGTTGCCTACCTGAGTAGCGTTACCCAGTGGCAGCTTGGTGATGGTGTCGTAGAAGTACACCTGCATGCCCAGGCCTTCCGCCAGGACCGACAGTTGAGTACCGATCGAGCCGTAACCGACGATACCCAGCTTCTTGCCACGGATTTCGAAGGAGTTGGCCGCGCTCTTGATCCAGCCGCCACGGTGGCAGGAAGCGTTCTTCTCAGGGATGCCGCGCAGCAGCAGGATCGCTTCGGCCAGCACCAGCTCCGCTACGGAACGGGTGTTGGAGTACGGTGCGTTGAACACCGCGATGCCGCGTTCGCGGGCCGCATCCAGGTCGACCTGGTTGGTGCCGATGCAGAAACACCCTACAGCCACGAGCTTCTTCGCGTGATCGAAGATCTCTTCGGTCAGTTGAGTGCGGGAGCGAATGCCGATGAAGTGAGCATCAGCGATCTTTTCCTTGAGCTGGGCTTCCGGCAGAGAACCTGTGAGGTACTCGATGCTGGTGTAGCCCGCCGCCTTGAGGACGTCGACAGCCGATTGGTGGACGCCTTCGAGAAGAAGGAACTTGATCTTGCTCTTATCGAGAGAAGTCTTGCTCATCTGCGTAAACCTGTATCCCGGAGAAAAATGGCAGGAAATGGTCAACAGACGCTGACCCGAGCGGCATGACAGCCGTCGCCGCAGAATAGCCGTTGGGCACTATGCTGCGGGGTCGGTATGCTAGCATATGCGCCCCGCTAAACACTCATTCCTGCGACGTGAAGCGTTCTCAGGATGACCATGAATTGTTCGAGAGTTCTGTCGATGACCAATCCTGCCCTGATTGAAGAGCTGAAGACCCTGGTTGAGCCTGGCAAGGTGCTGACCGATGCCGACTCCCTGAATGCTTACGGAAAGGATTGGACCAAGCATTTCGCCCCGGCCCCGACCGCCATCGTGTTCCCCAAGACCACTGAGCAGGTCCAGGCCATTGTCCTGTGGGCCAATAAACACAAGGTGGCGCTGGTGCCGTCCGGTGGTCGCACCGGCCTTTCCGCAGCAGCGGTGGCGGCCAATGGTGAAGTGGTCGTGTCCTTCGACTACATGAACCAGATCCTCGACGTGAACCTCACTGACCGCACGGCCGTTTGCCAGCCGGGCGTGGTCACTGAGCACCTGCAGAACGTGGCCGAAGAAAAAGGCCTGTACTACCCGGTGGACTTCGCTTCGGCCGGTTCCAGCCAGATTGGCGGCAATATCGGCACCAATGCCGGCGGGATCAAGGTGATTCGCTACGGCATGACCCGTAATTGGGTCGCTGGCATGAAAGTGGTCACCGGCAAGGGCGACGTGCTGGAACTGAACCGCGACCTGATCAAGAACGCCACCGGCTACGACATGCGTCAGCTGTTCATTGGCGCCGAAGGCACCCTCGGTTTCGTGGTCGAGGCGACCATGCGCCTAGACCGCGCGCCGAAAAACCTCACCGCGATGGTTCTCGGCACCGCCGATTTCGACTCGATCATGCCGGTGCTGCACGCCTTCCAGAGCAAGCTTGACCTGACCGCCTTCGAATTTTTCTCCGACAAAGCCCTGGCCAAGGTCATGGCCCGTGGCGATGTCCCGGCGCCGTTCGAATCCGACTGCCCGTTCTACGCACTGCTGGAATTCGAAGCGACCACCGAAGAAGTGGCCAACCACGCCCTGGAAACTTTCGAGCACTGCGTTGAGCAAGGCTGGGTGCTGGACGGCGTGATGAGCCAAAGCGAAACCCAGCTGCAGAACCTGTGGAAACTGCGCGAATACATCTCCGAAACCATTTCCCACTGGACGCCGTACAAGAACGACATCTCGGTCACCGTATCGAAAGTCCCGGCGTTCCTGAAGGAAATCGACGCGATCGTCGGCGAACACTACCCGGACTTCGAAATCGTCTGGTTCGGCCACATCGGCGACGGCAACCTGCACTTGAACATCCTCAAGCCGGATAACCTGAGCAAGGACGAGTTCTTCGCCAAGTGCGCCACCGTGAACAAGTGGGTGTTCGAAACCGTCGAGAAGTACAACGGTTCGATCTCCGCCGAGCACGGCGTGGGTATGACCAAGCGTGACTACCTGACCTACAGCCGTTCGCCGGTCGAGATCGAGTACATGAAGGCGGTCAAAGCGGTGTTCGACCCGAACGGCATCATGAACCCGGGCAAGATTTTCGCTGTTTGATTTTCTAACTCAAGTGCCAACGAAACAGGAGTCGGTAATGAGCTATCAGCACCAGTATGTCGACGGTACGCGCATTCATTTCCCGCTGGGGAAAGTGGTTTGCATCGGCCGTAACTACGCCGAACACGCCAAGGAACTGGACAACCCGGTGCCGACCGAGCCACTGCTGTTCATCAAGCCGGGCAGTTGTGTTGTACCGCTGGAAGGCGGATTCAGCATTCCGACCGAGCGTGGTTCGGTGCATTACGAAGCGGAAATCGCGGTCTTGATCGGCAAGCCGTTGTCGACCAAACCGAGCCGTGAAGAAGTGCTCGACGCCATCTCCGGTTTCGCCCCTGCCCTGGACCTTACCCTGCGCGACAAGCAGGCCGAGCTGAAATCCAAGGGATTGCCTTGGGAAATCGCCAAGTCCTTCGACGGTGCGGCAGTGATTGCTCCGTTCGTATCCGGCAGCACATTTGCCGACCTGACCGACATTGGCATCCGCCTGACCATCAACGGTGAAGTGCGCCAGGACGGCAACAGCAGTGCAATGCTCAACCCGATCGTGCCGATGATCCAGCACATGGCCGGCTGTTTCTCGCTGCAGGCCGGGGACGTGATCCTCACCGGCACGCCAGTGGGTGTCGGTCCGCTGAATGTCGGTGACGAGATCGTTCTGGAGTTGCCGGGCGCCAGCCGGTTTACCAGTAGCGTTCGCTAGTCCAGGTACTGCCAAACCCTGTGGGAGCGAGCTTGCTCGCGATGAGGCCGTGTCAGGCAACAGAGATGTTGAATGACACACCGCAATCGCGAGCAAGCCTGCTCCCACAGTAATTTTTGGTGGGCTGCAGTTCGGATTCCACACGGTTCCATCCTGTCATTTCCCGTTTTTTTCACATCCTGTCTGGATAATTTCAGGACCTTCGGTCTCTGAACCGGCCCCAAACTGTGCTATTACCCCCTAGCCTGAATTTCTGGAATGCATCCCCCGATGGCCACTCCTCCGCTTTCCACGCTTGAACCTGCCCGCCGCTCGCGCTTCGCCCTGCGTTGGTACATCTGGCTTCTGTTGGTGGCCGTTGTCGCCTACGGCGTCGCATTTGCCATGCATTGGGATGCGCGAGGCGTGCTCTGGGTGAAAGAGCAATTCAAGAGTCCGGCCGAGCGCCAGGCGAGCATCTGGCTTCCGGACTACCGGGTGGTGATCGATGCCAAGCCGTTGCCGGGCATGGAAAAGGACGAAGCGTCGGATCTGTCGTACGACCCTCAAACCAAGACCCTGTTTTCGGTCATGGGCAAGAACCCGTTCCTGGTCGAATTGAACCTGCAGGGCGATGTGCTGCGCAAAATGCCATTGATCGGCTGGAGCAATCCTGAGGGCGTCACAGTTCTGGGTGATGGCCGCCTGGCCATTGTCGATGAGCGCGAGCATTTGATCGCCATCGTCAAGGTCGATGCCGACACCCGCGAACTGAACATCGCCGATTTCCCGAAATACGACCTCGGCCCTTCCAAAGACCAGAACAAGGCTTTTGAGGGTGTCACCTGGGATCCTCGTAATCAGCAACTGGTGCTGGGCGAAGAGCGCCCGCCGGCATTGTTTGCCTGGAAAGGTGACGGCAAGGTTCTGACCGGCGACAAGCTGAAGCTGGCCAGTCATGCACTGGACATGCGCAACCTGTCGGCACTGGCCATCGACCCGCGGACCGGCCACATGCTGGTACTGTCCGCCGAATCGCACCTGTTGCTGGAGCTGGACAAACAGGGTGAGCAGGTCAGTTTCATCACCCTGCTGCGTGGCTTCAATGGCCTGAAAAATACCATTCCCCGTGCCGAAGGCGTGGCTATGGATGAGGCGGGCACGCTGTACGTGGTGAGTGAGCCGAACCTGTTTTATCGCTTCGAAAAACAGCACTGACGTTTACGATTTGCAGGATTTCCTGCGCTCGGTTGTAGGATCGGGTCAGTGGCCATTAAGCTTCAGTTCAGACAGGCGTGATATTTCATCCGCCTGTTTTGACCCGAGCCCGCCCGAATGCATCGATTTGCCCGCCCAAAATTCCTGATTCTGACCCTGTCGGTGGTCTTGCTGATTGCGTTGACAGTGATCGCCCAGTACCAGCGCCTGTTTGAGCGCGCGTGGTTCAATGTGCACGCGCTGTGGCAACCGGTGAATTCCCGGTCGATGGGGCTGGACCAATACCAGGTCGTGACCGAAGCGCAGGTGATCGATGGCCTGACTGACGACGTTTCAGCGTTGACCTACGACCCGGTGCGCAAAAGCCTGTTCACCGTCACCAACAAACGCAGCGAATTGATCGAGTTGTCCCTCGACGGCAAGGTTTTGCGCCGTGTGGCGCTGGTCGGTTTCGGCGATCCGGAGGCGGTGGAGTTCATCAGCGCGGACACCTATGTGGTCGCGGATGAAAGCGAGCAACGGCTGATCAAGATTCATCTGGAGCAGGACACCGTCTTCGTCGACGCAGCAGACGCGGAGCAGGTGACCATTGGCGTACACATGGGCACCAATAAGGGCTTCGAGGGGTTGGCTTACGATTCGCGGGGCAAGCGTCTGTTCGTCGCCAAGGAGCGCGACCCGATGCTGATCTACGAGGTGCACGGTTTTCCGCGCTTCAATCCCGAAGAATCCTACTCGGTGCACGTGATCAACAACCCCAAGCGTGATGCCGGGATGTTCGTGCGCGACCTGTCGAGCCTGCAATACGACGAGCGCAGCGGGCATTTGCTGGCGCTGTCGGATGAATCGCGGTTGATTCTGGAGCTGGATGTGGATGGGCGTCCGCTGAGCACCATGTCCCTGAGCAAGTGGCACCAGGGGTTGCAAAAAAACGTGCCACAAGCGGAAGGGATTGCCATGGATGACGACGGTACGATGTATCTGGTCAGTGAGCCGAACCTGTTTTACGTGTTCAAAAAACCAACGCAACTCTAACCGACACCACAAAACACTGTGGGAGCGAGCTTGCTCGCGATGAGGCCAGTACATTCAATATCCATGTTGAATGACGGACCGCTATCGCGAGCAAGCTCGCTCCCACAGGTGTTTCATCTGCCCACAAACAGGTGGGCAGGTTGCTTACTTAGCGCGTAGTGTCTTCACACCTTCACTGGTACCCAACAACAGCAAATCCGCCGGACGGGCCGCGAACAAACCGTTGGTGACCACGCCGACGATCGCATTGATTTGCGTCTCCAGCTCCACCGGGTTGGTGATCTGCATGTTGAACACGTCGAGGATGATGTTGCCGTTGTCGGTCAGCACGCCTTCGCGGTAAACCGGGTCGCCGCCGAGCTTCACCAGCTCGCGGGCGACGTGGCTGCGGGCCATCGGGATCACTTCCACCGGCAACGGGAAAGTACCGAGGACCGGTACCAGTTTGCTCGCGTCGGCGATGCAGATGAACGTCTTGGCCACGGCCGCGACAATCTTCTCGCGGGTCAGGGCGGCGCCGCCGCCCTTGATCAGGTTCAGGTGTTCGTCGCTTTCATCGGCGCCGTCGACATAAAACTCCAGGTCGCTGACGGTGTTCAGTTCGTACACCGGAATCCCGTGACCCTTGAGGCGCGCGGCGGTGGCTTCGGAACTGGCGACGGCGCCATCGAATGCACCCTTGTGCCGGGCCAGGGCGTCGATGAAGCAGTTGGCGGTGGAGCCGGTGCCGACCCCGACGATGCTCTTGTCGTCGAGTTTCGGAAGGATGAAGTCGACGGCGGCCTGAGCCACTGCCTGTTTGAGTTGATCCTGGTTCATGCGGGCTCCGAGGTGCCGAGGAGGGAACGAAAGGCCGGCATTATAGGCTTCGGGGCGGGGAAGGTCATTGCCCGATTGGCAGAGAGCAGGAGCATTGGTGCCGGATTGCTTTTGTGGCGAGGGAGCTTGCCCCCGTCGGAGTGCGTAGCGCTCCCCCTGCATACTTTCAGGCACTCCGAATCAACAGGTTTACGACTGCTTCGCAGCCGAACGGGGGCAAGCCCCCTCGCCACAGGCATAACGTCTGGCCTAAAACCACCGGTTTAGTGTGGTCGTCCGGACAAAAGCCGGGTTAGACTCCTTGGTCCTGCCCAACCCGCTCAGTGATGCTTTCCGATGCTTGAACAGTACGTCAAAAAGATCCTCACCTCGCGCGTTTATGACGTTGCCGTAGAAACCCCATTGCAGACTGCCCGCCAGCTCTCCGAGCGGCTGGGCAACAGCATTTGGCTCAAGCGCGAAGACTTGCAGCCGGTGTTCTCGTTCAAGATTCGCGGCGCCTACAACAAGCTGACTCAGTTGAGCGACGAAGAACGTGCACGTGGTGTCGTCACCGCGTCGGCGGGCAATCACGCGCAAGGCCTGGCCCTGGCGGCGAAGGTGTTGGGCGTGAAAGCGACCATCGTCATGCCCAAGACCACCCCGGAAATCAAGGTCGAAGGCGTGCGCTCCCGTGGCGGCAAAGTGGTGCTGCACGGCGATTCGTTCCCGGAAGCCCTGGCCTACTCGCTGAAACTGGTCGACGAAAAAGGCTACGTCTACATCCACCCCTACGACGATCCCCACACCATTGCCGGGCAGGGCACCGTGGCCATGGAGATTCTGCGCCAGCACCCTCAGCCACTGGATGCGATTTTCGTCCCGGTGGGCGGCGGCGGCCTGATCGCCGGCATCGCGGCGTACGTCAAGTACCTGCGCCCGGACATCAAGATCATCGGCGTCGAGCCGGATGACTCCAATTGCCTGCAAGCCGCCATGGCGGCGGGCGAGCGTGTGGTGTTGCCGACTGTGGGCATCTTCGCCGACGGTGTGGCGGTGGCCCAGATCGGTCAGCACACGTTCGACATCTGCAAAGATCATGTCGATGAAGTGATCACCGTCAGCACCGACGAAATCTGCGCCGCCATCAAGGACATCTACGACGATACCCGTTCGATCACCGAACCTGCCGGCGCCTTGGGCGTGGCCGGGATCAAGAAGTATGTCGAGCAGCGCGGCGTCAGTGGCCAGACCTTCGTAGCCATCGACTCCGGGGCCAACGTCAACTTCGATCGCCTGCGCCACGTCGCAGAGCGTGCGGAGTTGGGCGAGGGCCGCGAAGCCATCATCGCCGTGACCATTCCCGAGAAACCGGGCAGCTTCAAGGCGTTCTGCGAGGCCATCGGCAAGCGTCAGATCACCGAATTCAACTACCGCTATAACACTGGCAGCGAAGCGCACATCTTTGTCGGCGTGCAGACCCACCCGGAAAACGACCCGCGCAGTGCACTGATCGCCAGCCTGAGCGAGCAAGGTTTCCCGGTGCTGGACCTGACCGACAACGAACTGGCCAAGCTGCACATCCGCCACATGGTCGGCGGGCGTGCGGCGCATGTGGTCGACGAAGTGATCCTGCGTTTCGAATTCCCGGAGCGTCCGGGGGCGCTGTTCAACTTCCTCAACAAGCTCGGCGGGCGCTGGAACATTTCGATGTTCCACTACCGCAACCATGGCGCGGCAGATGGCCGGGTCGTCGCGGGCCTGCAAGTACCCCACGACGAGCGCTACCTGGTGCCGGCGGCGCTGGAAGAAATCGGTTACCCGTACTGGGACGAAAGCGACAACCCGGCCTATCAGCTGTTTCTTGGCTGAGCGGCTACGCTGTTGGGCAGGCGATAAGGAAAACTGACAATGGAAACGTTAACTGCCCTGAAAGCGGCGCACATGGTGGCAACTGTTGTACTGCTGGCTTGTGCGCTGGGTCTGGGAATCTGGGTGTTGCTTGCACGGCGCAAAGGTGACGCGACGGCGGGTAGTCGCACTTTGCAACGGCCACGAGTGTTCATCTGGCTGTTGATGGGGCTGGCGCTACTGAGCATGCCGTTCACCGGCTGGTGGATGGTGCACCTGGTGGGCTGGCCGTTGGGGCAGACCTGGTTGCTGGCGTCCAGCGTGTTGTACACCGTCGCGGCGCTGGCGTGGTTCTGGTTGCTGGTGCGGCTGAACAAGCTGCGCAAGACGCCGGGTGGTGTGGGGAAATTCACCTTTGCCCTGGCGTTGTTCAGTTTTGTCTGCTTGGTTGCCATTGCCGGGTTGATGGGTGCCAAACCGGTGTAGGAGCGAGCCTGCTCGCGATGGGCGTTAACGATAACGCGGGGCGCCTGACGCCCCGCAGCGATCTTGAGTTTTTCGCGAGCAAGCTCGCTCCTACAGTAAGGCGATATCAATCGCGCAACGAAATCACCGGCCAGCTGCGCTTCTCGGCCTCGGCCCGCAGATTCGAATCAGGATCGACAGCGATCGGATTAGCCACCAGCTCCAGCAACGGCAAATCATTCATCGAGTCGCTATAGAAGTAGCTGTCATCCAGCGTATACCCGGTTTCCTCCAGCCAGCGATTCAACCGCGTCACCTTGCCTTCACGGAAGCACGGCACATCGGTGCTGCGCCCGGTGTAGCGGCCGTCGAGCATTTCGCATTCGGTGGCGATCAGGGTTTCGACGCCCAGGCGCTCGGCGATCGGTCCGGTAACGAAGCGGTTGGTGGCAGTGATGATCACCAGTTTGTCGCCGGCCGTGCGGTGTTTGGCCAGCAGTTCGATCGCCTTGGGTAGCAAGATCGGCTCGATGCAGTCGCGCATGTAATCGCTGTGCCACTGATCCAGCGTGGCCATTTCGGTGCGGCCAAGGACTTCCAGGCAGAAGTTCAGGTAAGCAGCGTTATCCAGTTTGCCGGCCAGGTAATCCTGGTAGAACGCATCGTTGCGTGCCTTGTATGCGACGGCATCGAGAAAGCCGCGCTCGCACAGGTAATCGCCCCAGGCGTGATCGCTGTCACCGCCCAGAAGGGTGTTGTCCAAATCGAATAAAGCCAGGCGCATTACAGTTACCCGCTGAAAAGTCAGTAAAAAGGCGACAAGAATACGGTCTTTTCACAAGAGTGCACATAAGGTAGGAACCTTCGTTGCCGCCTTAACAACCTTTGTGGAACAATGCGGCGACATGCGTTTGCGAGGTTGTTGCCGTGATCGACCCCGATGGTTTTCGCCCCAATGTCGGGATCATTCTGACGAATGACGCCGGCCAGGTGCTATGGGCTCGCCGAATCAATCAAGATGCCTGGCAGTTTCCGCAGGGGGGAATCAACCCCGAAGAGACGCCGGAAGACGCCTTGTACCGCGAGTTGAACGAAGAAGTAGGCCTGGAGCGCGAAGATGTTGAAATTCTCGCCTGCACCCGGGGCTGGTTGCGCTATCGTTTGCCGCAACGTCTGGTGCGTACCCACAGCCAACCGCTGTGCATCGGCCAGAAGCAGAAATGGTTTCTCCTGCGCCTGATCTCCAACGAGCAGCGGGTGCGGATGGATTTGACCGGTAAACCGGAGTTCGATGGCTGGCGCTGGGTCAGCTATTGGTATCCGTTGGGCCAGGTGGTGACATTCAAGCGCGAGGTGTATCGACGCGCTCTCAAAGAGCTTGCCCCGCGCCTTTTAGCGCGCGACTGACGACGGAGTTCGACCCCGAGCCATGCTCAATACGCTGCGCAAGATCGTCCAGGAAGTTAACTCCGCCAAGGATCTCAAAGCGGCGTTGGGGATTATTGTGTTGCGCGTCAAAGAGGCCATGGGCAGCCAGGTCTGCTCGGTCTACCTGCTTGATCCAGAGACCAACCGTTTCGTGCTGATGGCCACCGAGGGCTTGAACAAGCGCTCGATCGGCAAGGTCAGCATGGCGCCCAATGAAGGTCTGGTCGGCCTGGTCGGCACGCGCGAAGAACCCCTGAACCTCGAAAACGCCGCGGACCACCCGCGCTACCGCTACTTCGCCGAAACCGGTGAAGAGCGTTTCGCGTCGTTCCTCGGCGCGCCGATCATTCACCACCGTCGCGTCGTCGGCGTGTTGGTCATCCAGCAAAAGGAGCGTCGCCAGTTCGATGAGGGTGAAGAAGCCTTCCTCGTGACCATGAGCGCGCAGCTCGCCGGCGTTATTGCCCACGCCGAAGCCACCGGTTCGATCCGCGGCCTCGGTCGTCAGGGCAAGGGTATCCAGGAAGCCAAGTTCGTCGGCGTGCCGGGTTCACCGGGTGCGGCGGTCGGTACGGCGGTGGTCATGCTGCCACCGGCCGATCTGGACGTGGTGCCGGACAAGACCATCTCTGACATCGACGCCGAACTCGGGCTGTTCAAGACCGCCATCGAAGGTGTGCGCGCCGACATGCGCGCGTTGTCCACCAAGCTTGCCACGCAGTTGCGCCCGGAAGAGCGGGCCTTGTTCGACGTCTACCTGATGATGCTCGACGATGCCGCGCTGGGCAGCGAAGTCACCACAGTGATCAAGACCGGCCAGTGGGCCCAGGGCGCGTTGCGCCAGGTGGTCACCGATCACGTCAACCGTTTCGAATTGATGGACGACGCTTACCTGCGCGAGCGTGCCTCGGACGTCAAGGACCTCGGTCGGCGCTTGCTGGCTTATTTGCAGGAAGAGCGCCAGCAAACCCTGGTCTACCCCGACAACACCATTCTGGTCAGCGAAGAACTGACGCCGGCGATGCTCGGCGAGGTGCCGGAAGGCAAGCTGGTCGGTCTGGTGTCGGTGCTCGGTTCCGGTAACTCCCACGTCGCCATCCTCGCCCGCGCCATGGGCATCCCGACCGTGATGGGCCTGGTCGACCTGCCGTACTCCAAGGTCGACGGCATCCAGATGATCGTCGACGGCTACCACGGCGAGGTCTACACCAACCCGAGTGACGTGCTGCGCAAGCAGTTCGCCGAAGTGGTCGAGGAAGAAAAACAACTGGCCCTCGGGCTGGATGCGCTGCGCGATCTGCCGTGTATCACGGTCGATGGTCACCGCATGCCGTTGTGGGTCAACACCGGCCTGCTGGCGGATGTGGCGCGCGCGCAGAAGCGCGGAGCCGAAGGTGTCGGCCTGTACCGCACCGAAGTGCCGTTCATGATCAACCAGCGTTTCCCGAGCGAAAAGGAACAACTGGCGATCTACCGCGAACAACTCGCCGCGTTCCACCCGCAACCGGTGACCATGCGTACCCTGGACATCGGCGGCGACAAGTCGCTGTCGTACTTCCCGATCAAGGAAGACAACCCGTTCCTCGGCTGGCGCGGCATTCGCGTCACCCTCGACCACCCGGAAATCTTCCTGGTGCAGACCCGTGCCATGCTCAAGGCCAGCGAAGGCTTGAACAACCTGCGCATTCTGCTACCGATGATCTCCGGTACTCATGAATTGGAAGAAGCGCTGCACCTGATCCACCGCGCCTGGGGCGAAGTGCGCGACGAAGGCTGCGACGTGCCGATGCCGCCGATTGGCGTGATGATCGAGATCCCGGCCGCTGTTTATCAGACCAAGGAACTGGCGCGGCAGGTGGACTTCCTCTCCGTTGGTTCCAACGATCTGACCCAGTACCTGTTGGCCGTGGACCGCAACAACCCACGGGTCGCCGACCTCTACGACTACCTGCACCCGGCGGTGCTGCAAGCCCTGCAAAACGTGGTGCGCGACGCCCATGCCGAAGGCAAGCCGGTGAGCATCTGCGGTGAAATGGCCGGTGACCCGGCGGCGGCCGTGCTGTTGATGGCGATGGGTTTCGACAGCCTGTCGATGAACGCCACCAACTTGCCGAAAGTGAAGTGGATGCTGCGTCAGATCAACCTGAGCAAGGCCAAGGAATTGCTGGCGGAACTGATGACCATCGATAACCCGCAAGTGATCCACAGCTCGTTGCAACTGGCGCTGAAAAACCTCGGGCTGGCGCGGATGATCAATCCGGGGGCGATCAAGGCCCTCTAAAACGCTGACGGCCTCTTCGCGAGCAAGCTCGCTCCCACAGGGTTTTGTGTTGTTCACAAAGCAGTGAACCTGCACAAGCCCACTGTGGGAGCGAGCTTGCTCGCGATGGGGCCAGTACAGGCAACAAAAAACTAAAGCCTGATTTCCACTTCCCCCAAATGCCCGCCAAACGGCCCGAAACTGCGTTCGACCAGATGCCGCGTCCCATCCGCCTGCACGATCAACGCCGTACTGGCCCGAGTCCCGTAACTCTGACTGGCGATAAACACACTCGATAGCAGTGTCTCGGTGGCCAAGCCGACCCCCGTGTCAGGCAATTCGGCAAACGGTGCTTGCTGCGAATCGCTCAATAACGCCAGCAATGCTTGAGGCTGCGGATCGTCCAGCACCTCGCTCAACGCCGCTTTGGCCTTGAGCAGTTTCGGCCAGGGCGTATCCAGCCCGGCGTTCGACAGCCCATGAACCCCGGCAGGCAACATCACAGCCTCAGATTCCCGGGCATTGAAGTGCCAGAGTTCGTTGGCATTGCCGACCAGCAGGTTAAAGCCGCCATATTCCGACGAACGTGCGACAACGTCGCTCAAATAATCGTCAATCGATACTTCCCCGGTGAGAAACCGTGCCACCAGTTCTCCACGAGACCTGCGCCCCGGTGGCTGGTGGGGATCACGAATGTTGGTCAGCGCGGCAAAGCGTCCGTTGGCACCGACACCGAGCCAGGTACCACCGGCCTCCAGGTCGCGTCCGGCGTACACCTGGGGCGCTTCGGGCCATTGCGCCAGCGGCAGGCTGGGGCGGGCGTAGAACTCATCGCGATTGGCCGCCACGACCAGCGGCTGGGCATGACCCGGGCGCCAGGCAAAAACAATCAGGCACATAAGGCTGTCCTTGTGTGTTTTTTGCCCACTCTACGCAGACATCGCTCATCGATCCATCGCCTTGCACAGTGGAGCTTGAGGCCATGCATCCGTTACCATGCCGCTCCGGTTTTGGGGAGGCGAGCGGGAACGACCATGGAATTTCTGCTCTATCTGGCGCTCGGCGCCTGCGCAGGCGTGCTGGCCGGGCTGTTCGGGGTAGGCGGCGGGATCATTATCGTTCCGGTGCTGGTGTTCAGTTTCAAAGCGCAAGGGTTCGATCCATCGATCCTCACGCATCTGGCAGTGGGTACCTCCCTGGCGACGATTATCTTCACCTCAGTCAACGCGGTCCGTGAGCATCACCGCCGAGGCGCCGTGCGTTGGCCGATCTTCGTATGGATGACCGTCGGCATTCTGATCGGTGCCGGGTTCGGCGCACTGACCGCCGAGGCGATTTCCGGACCGAACCTGCAGAAAATCATCGGCGTGTTCGCGTTGGTGATCGCCGCGCAATTGACACTGGACCTCAAACCCAAGGCCAGCCGAACCGTGCCGGGTAAACTCGGTCTGACCGTGGCCGGCAGCGTAATTGGCTGGGCTTCGGCGATTTTTGGCATTGGCGGCGGTTCGTTGACCGTGCCATTCCTGACTTGGCGCAGCGTGCCGATGCAGCAAGCCGTGGCCACTTCATCGGCCTGCGGTCTGCCGATTGCCCTGGCCAGTGCATTAAGTTTCATGATTCTGGGCTGGCACGATCCGTTGCTCCCGGCCCATAGTCTGGGTTTCATTTATTTGCCGGCGCTGCTGGGCATTGCCCTGACCAGCATGGTGTTCGCCCGCTTGGGTGCGCGATTGGCTCACAGGTTGTCGCCGAAGTTGCTGAAAAGGCTGTTTGCCGCTTTGCTGTTCTGCGTCGGCCTGAACTTTCTAGTCTGAAGCATCTGCTCTGACGGGCAGCGCAATCCTGGCTTAATCCTGAGGTGGCAGCGTCGCCCGGGAATTTTTAAGATTTGAACTCTAACGAGGAGTCGCAATGCTGCCTTACCCGCAGATCGACCCGGTGGCCCTGGCCATCGGTCCGCTGAAAATCCACTGGTACGGCCTGATGTACCTGATCGGCATCGGCGGCGCCTGGCTGCTGGCGTCCCGCCGCTTGAACCGCTTCGACCCGACCTGGACCAAGGAAAAACTCTCCGACATGGTGTTCTGGATGTCGATGGGGGTGATCGTCGGCGGGCGACTGGGTTATGTGCTGTTCTACGATCTGAGCGCTTACCTTGCCAACCCGACGCTGATTTTCGAAGTGTGGAAGGGCGGCATGTCGTTCCACGGCGGTTTCATCGGCGTGATGCTGGCGGCGTTGTGGTTCGGCAAGAAGAACAACAAGTCGTTCTTCCAGCTGATGGACTTCGTTGCGCCGATGGTGCCGATTGGCCTGGGTGCCGGGCGTATCGGCAACTTCATCAATGCCGAGCTGTGGGGCAAGCCGACCGACGTGCCGTGGGCGATGATCTTCCCGCCGTTCAGCGATCCGGCGCAGCTGCCACGTCACCCGTCGCAGTTGTACCAGTTCGCTCTCGAAGGCGTGGCGCTGTTCCTGATCCTCTGGCTGTTCTCGCGCAAGCCGCGGCCGACCATGGCGGTTTCCGGGATGTTTGCGCTGTTCTACGGCATCTTCCGTTTTATCGTCGAGTTCGTCCGTGTGCCGGACGCGCAATTGGGCTATCTGGCCTGGAACTGGCTGACCATGGGCCAGGTGCTGTGCCTGCCGATGATCGTCGGCGGCCTGGTCCTGATCTGGCTGGCGTATCACCGCGCCCCGGCGACTCCAGCGGCAGCTGTATAAAATTCGAACCCCGGGGCTTCGGTCCCGGGTTCAAGGACACAGGTAACTCATGAAGCAATATCTCGAACTAGTCGCCCACGTCATCAAGAACGGCACCAAGCAGGCCAACCGTACCGGCGTGAACACCATCAGCTTTCCCGGTGCGATGCTGCGTTATGACCTGCAGGAAGGTTTCCCGGCGATCACCACGCGCAAGATGGCGTTCAAATCGGCCATTGGCGAAATGTGCGGATTCCTGCGTGGCGTGAACAACGCTGCCGAATTCCGTGCGTTGGGCTGCAAGGTCTGGGACCAGAACGCCAACGAAAACGCCCAGTGGCTGGCCAACCCGTTCCGTCAGGGCGAAGACGACCTTGGTGAAATCTACGGCGTGCAATGGCGCAAATGGCCAGCGTACAAGCAGATCCCGGTCAGCAACCCGGCCGCCATCGAGCAGACCCTGAAGCAAGGCTATCGCCAGATCGCCGAAGGTGAAGAAGACGGACAGGCCTACGTGGTGCTGTACAAAGCCATCGACCAGGTCCGCCAGTGCGTCGATACCATCATCAAGGACCCGGGCAGCCGCCGTATCCTGTTCCACGGCTGGAACTGCGCCCAGCTCGATGAAATGGCCCTGCCGCCGTGCCACCTGCTGTACCAGTTCCACCCGAATGTCGAGACCAAAGAGATTTCCCTGACTCTCTACATCCGCTCCAACGACCTGGGTCTGGGCACGCCGTTCAACCTGACCGAAGGTGCCGCACTGCTGAGCCTGATCGGGCGCCTGACCGGCTACACGCCGCGCTGGTTCACCTATTTCATCGGCGATGCGCACGTCTACGAGAACCACCTGGACATGCTCAACGAGCAGCTCAAGCGCGAGCCGTTCCCTATGCCGAAACTGGTGATTTCCGACCGTGTGCCGGAGTTTGCCAAGACTGGCGTTTACCAGCCGGAATGGCTGGAGCTGGTGGAGCCGGGTGATTTTTCGCTGGAAGGCTACGAACACCACGCGCCGATGACCGCGCCGATGGCGGTCTAAAAATTACCACCGACCCCCTGTAGGAGCGAGCTTGCTCGCGATGAACGTGAACGATGACGCGGGCTATCTGGACAACGCGTCGCCTTTGAATTCTTCGCGAGCATGCTCGCTCCTACAGGGTTACGTGTTGTTTTCAGTGGCCGTGGCTACGGCCGACATGGGAATGCTCAACCTCCGTCGCCACAACTCCGCCGCTCACTTCCAGCCGCTGCAAAATCCCGCATTGATCGACTCCCGGCCCCTCGCCACAGCGTTGGCGCAGGTCGAGCAGTTGTGTCTGCAAGGCCAGCAATCCGTCGATTCGCGCCTTCACATGGTGGATGTGCTCGTCGATCAACGCATTGACGCTTTCGCACTGGTCCTGCGGACTGTCGCGGAACGCCAGCAGGCTGCGGATTTCTTCGAGCGTCATGTCTAGGGTGCGACAGTTGCGGATGAAGGTCAGGCGTTCGGCGTGGGCCTGGGTGTAGACGCGATAGTTGCCGTCGCTGCGGGCCGGTTCCGGCAGCAGGTTCTCGCGCTCGTAGTAGCGGATGGTTTCCACGGCGCAGTCCGTGAGTTTCGCCAACTCTCCAATCTTCATGACGCCAATCTCCAAAACTCCAGAATCGGTGCTTGACCCTATAGTGGCTACAGGGTCTTTACTTGGCAACAGGCACTCTTATGGACGCAACCAATGAGCGATTCCCTGCACTCCCACAAACCCGGGGCTGAACATGAACACAGCCACAAGCTCAAGCCGCTGCAAAAGCATGGCCATGGCGGTCACGACGACGCCTGCTGTTCTTCCAGGGCGACCGCACCCGCGGTGATAAAACTGAGCGAGTCGCCAACGCCCGGGGCCCGGCTGAGCAGTTTTCGCATTGAGGCGATGGACTGTCCAACCGAACAGACACTGATCCAGAACAAGCTAAGTAAACTGACCGGGGTACAGCAGCTTGAGTTCAATCTGATTAACCGGGTGCTCGGCGTGACCCATGATTTGCCCGGTATCGAGCCGATCGTCGAGGCCATCAAATCCTTGGGCATGCAGGCCGAGCCAATGGAACAGGGTGCGGAAACCCCGACGCCGGTGCCCCGGAAAAAGCCGTGGTGGCCCCTGGCACTGTCCGGTGTGGGTGCATTGCTGGCGGAAGTTATCCACTTCACCGCTTCCGCACCGAACTGGGTGGTGGCGGTTATCGCACTGGTCTCGATCCTCAGTGGTGGCCTCGGCACCTACAAAAAAGGCTGGATCGCCCTTAAAAACCGCAACCTGAATATCAACGCGTTGATGAGCATTGCCGTGACCGGCGCGGTGCTGATCGGCCAGTGGCCGGAAGCGGCCATGGTGATGTTCCTGTTCACCGTGGCCGAGTTGATCGAAGCCAGATCCCTCGACCGCGCGCGCAATGCCATCGGCGGCCTGATGCAGATGACCCCCGACACGGCAACGGTGCTGCAGTCTGACGGGAGCTGGCTTGAGCAGGATGTCAAAAGCGTTGGGCTCGGCGCGCGGGTGCGGGTCCGTCCCGGTGAGCGCATCGGCCTGGACGGTGAAGTGCTGTCCGGCCGGTCGACCATCGATCAGGCGCCGATTACCGGTGAAAGTCTGCCGGTGGAAAAAACCGTCGGCGACAAAGTGTTCGCCGGCACCATCAATCAGGCCGGTTCCCTGGAGTACGCGGTGACCGCCGCCGCCGACAACTCAACCCTGGCCCGCATCATCCACGCCGTCGAGCAGGCCCAAGGGGCACGGGCGCCGACCCAGCGTTTCGTCGATCAATTCTCGAAAATCTACACTCCGGTGGTGTTCGTCCTGGCCCTGGCTGTGGCGATCATCCCGCCGCTGTTCATGGACGCTGTGTGGTTCGACTGGATCTACCGCGCGCTGGTGTTGCTGGTGGTGGCTTGTCCATGTGCACTGGTGATTTCCACCCCGGTGACTATCGTCAGCGGTCTGGCGGCGGCGGCGCGCAAGGGCATTCTGGTCAAGGGCGGCGTGTACCTGGAAGGTGGGTACAAGCTGGATTACCTGGCTCTCGATAAAACCGGGACGATCACCCACGGCAAACCGGTGCAGACCGATTACCTGTCCCTCGACCCGACCGCTGACGCTACAGCCCCGGCGATTGCCGCTGCGTTGGCCGGGCGCTCGGATCACCCGGTTTCCATGGCAATCGCCAAAGCGGCTGTGGATAAACAAACCGCGACGCTGATTGTGGATAACTTCGAAGCGCTGGGTGGGCGCGGTGTGCGCGGCGAGATCAACGGCCAGCTCTACCATTTGGGCAACCATCGTCTGGTGGAGGATCTTGGCCTGTGTTCGCCGGCGCTGGAAGAGAAGCTGTTTGCCCTGGAGAAACAGGGCAAGTCGGTGGTGCTGCTGCTTGATTCGTCCGGCCCGTTGGCGCTGTTCGCCGTCGCCGATACGGTAAAAGCGTCCAGCCGCGAAGCCATCCAGCAACTGCATGACCTGGGCATCAAAACCCTGATGCTCACCGGTGATAACGTCCACACCGCGCAAGCCATTGCTGCGCAAGTCGGCATCGACGAGGCCAAGGGCGACCTGTTGCCGGGGGACAAATTGCAGGCTATCGAGGCTCTTTATGCCCAAGGGCACCGGGTCGGCATGGTCGGCGACGGCATCAACGACGCACCTGCGCTGGCGCGTTCCGAGATAGGTTTTGCGATGGCCGCCGCGGGTACCGATACCGCTATCGAAACCGCCGATGTCGCCCTGATGGACGACGATCTACGCAAAATCCCGGCATTCATTCGCCTGTCGCGGCAAACATCGAGCATCCTCAAACAAAACATCGCCCTGGCTTTGGTCATCAAGGCGATCTTTCTTGGGGTAACCTTCGCCGGGCTCGCTACCATGTGGATGGCGGTGTTCGCCGACATGGGCGTGAGCTTGTTGGTGGTGTTCAATGGTTTGCGCCTGCTGCGCAAATAAAGGATGAGGGACAGTTGTGCTGAGTGCCGAGCTGAAGGCGTTTTACATGGTGGCCCGCCTGGGCAGCATTACCCAGGCTGCAAAGAAGCTCGGCCTGAGCCAGCCGACGGTGACGACGCAGATCCGCAACCTCGAAAGCCAGTACTCGGTCGAACTGTTCTACCGTGGCGGCCGGCGCCTCAGCGTCAGTGACGAAGGTGCGCGGCTGCTGCCGATGGTCAAGGTGCTGATGCAACAGGAAGCCGATATCGAGTTTTTTCTGCGCAACTGCGGCCAGGTCCAGGGCACATTGCGCATTGCCGCCACCGCGCCGTATTACATCCTCGACCTGGTGAAGACTTTTCGCGAACGCCTGCCGCAAGTGGAGGTCTCGGTCGAAATCGGCAACTCCCAACAGGTGCTTGAAGCGCTGGAGGATTACCGGGTCGATGTCGCGGCGTCGTCGCAGTTGCTCGATGACGCGCGGCTGATTCGCCGGGTGCTCGGCAGCGATCCGCTGGTGCTGGCGGTGCATCGCAATCATCCGCTGGCGGTTCACGATCACGTACCGCTCGGCGCCTTGGCCGGGCATACCTTGCTGATGCGCGAGCGGGGCTCGACCACCCGTCGCCTGACCGAAGAGTTGCTGACCAGCGCCGGCGTGTGTTTCGGCCCGCTGCTGGAGATCGGCAGTCGCGAATCGATCCGCGAAGCGGTGCTGCGCAACATCGGCATCAGCATCATTGCCCGCCAGGAAGTGCCCCATGATCCGCAGCTGCGGGTGCTGACCATCGAGAATGCGCCACAGATTCCCGAGTACCTGTACTGTCTCAAGGAGCGCAAAGGCGCGCGGCTGCCGGCGGCTTTTCTGGGGTTGGCGCAGGAAATGGCCCCGGCCTGAATTCTGGGGTGTCTGTACCGGCCTCATCGCGAGCGAGCTCGCTCCCACAGTGGGTTTGAGGTGAAACACAAATTGTGTGAACACCCAAAATCCCTGTGGGAGCGAGCTCGCGATGGCGGTTGATCAGGCGACTCAAAACTTAACCCAAAATCCTTGAATACCACTATCGGCAGTTTTTGCCTTACTGCCACATGACGGACTCATTACAACCCTAGGATGGCCCCATCTGCTAGATGAGGTCCGTCCATGAACAACTCGATCGCAACTGCCCTGACCAACCCCGGCGCACCGATGAAAGTGCGCGGCGTACAGAAACGTTTTGGCGCCTTCACGGCGCTGGATAACGTTTCCCTCGACGTGGCGGCCGGTGAGCTGGTGTGTTTGCTCGGCCCGTCGGGCTGTGGCAAAACCACCTTGCTGCGCTGCATCGCCGGTCTGGAGAAGCAGGACAGCGGCGAGTTGTACCTGGGTGATCGCGATGTTTCCCACCTGGCGCCCCAGGCGCGGGACTACGGCATTCTGTTCCAGTCCTACGCGTTGTTCCCCAATCTCACCGTCGAAGCGAACATCGCCTACGGCCTCGCGGGCAGCGGTCGCGACGAAGTGCGCCGTCGGGTCGGTCAGATGCTGGAACTGGTTGGCCTGACCGGCAGCGAGAAAAAGTACCCGGGCCAGTTGTCCGGCGGTCAGCAGCAACGGGTGGCACTGGCCCGAGCCCTGGCGCCCGCGCCTTCGTTGTTGCTGCTGGACGAACCGATGTCGGCCCTTGATGCGCGAGTGCGCGAGCATCTGTGTACCGAACTGCGCCAACTGCAACGCAACCTCGGCATCACCACCCTGATGGTCACCCACAACCAGGACGAGGCCATGCTGATGGCCGACCGCATCGCCGTGATGAACAACGGCAAGGTCGAGCAGTACGCCACGCCGCAGGAAATCTACAATCGCCCGGCCACGCCATTCGTGGCGGAGTTCGTCGGCCAGGGCAACTGGTTGCCGTTCCATAGCGGCAGCGACAGCCACGCCCAGGTCGGCGGGATGAACATGCGCCTGGCCAATGGCAGCGCTAAAACGTCGTCCGGTCGTTTGTTCTGCCGTCCGGAAGCGATCAACGTCAACCCGCTGGTGCATGAGGAAAACCTGTTCCCGGCCAAGGTTCGTGAAATCACCTTCCTCGGCAACCGCTGCCGCATGAGTTTCGAACTCGATCAATTGCCGGGCCATGCGCTGTTGGCGGAGCTGGCACCGGAAGCCATGCCGCGCCTTGGTGCCCGGCAGATCATGGTCGCCTTGCCGCCGCGCAGCCTGCAGGTGTTTGCCTGATGAGCGCGAACATCGCGCTGCCGCTGCCGCAAAAGCAGGTTCGGCAGACCAGCCGCGCCGAGATCGGTGACCGGTTGTTCGTGGTTGGCGGCAAAGTCCTCCTGCTGGTGTTGTTGGGCGTTGCCGTGTTGATGCCGTTGCTGGCGATCTTCTGGCGTGGTTTCAGCGCAGAAGCCGGGCAGGGCGGTGGCTGGGTCGCCGCCAAAGAACTGGTGACCAGCGAAAACTTCCACTGGTTGCTCGGTAACAGTCTGAAGGCTTCCCTCAGTGTCGCGGCCATTGTCGTACCACTGGCCTATCTGTTTGCCTACGCTCTGCAACGAACCTTGATTCCGGCCAAAGGCATTTGGCGTGGAATTTCGCTGCTGCCGTTGATGGCGCCATCGATGCTGCCGGGCATTGCGCTGGTTTACCTGTTCGGCAACCAAGGCATGTTGCGGGGTTTGCTCTCGGACAACATCTACGGTTTCTGGGGCATTGTGCTCGGCGAAGTCATCTACACCTTCCCGCACGCCTTGATGATTCTGCTGTCGGCCCTGTCCCTGGCCGATGCGCGACTGTTCGACGCTGCCTCCAGCATGGGCGCGAGTTCTGCCAAAGCCTTTCGCAGCATTACCTGGCCGGCGACCCGTCAGGCCGTATTCGCCGCGTTCTGCCTGGTGTTCACCCTGACCATCACCGATTTCGGTGTGCCGGTGGTGGTCGGCGGCGACTATCAGGTGCTGGCGCTGGAGGCCTACAAGGCTGTGGTGGGTCAGCAACAGTTCGGTCGCGGTGCGCTGATCGGCATGGTGTTGCTGCTGCCCGCGCTGTTCAGCTTCGGGGTCGATGCCTGGTTACGTCGGCGTCACGGCGACGCCATGAGCGGTCGTGCCCAGGTGTTCAAACCGGCGCCATCGAAGCTGCGCGACGGTTGCTACCTGGCCATTGTCCTACTGATCTGCACCGCGCTATTGCTGGTGTTCGGCATGGCGGTGTTCTCGTCCCTGGTGAAGTTCTGGCCGTACAACCTGTCGCTGTCGCTCAACCATTACCAGTTCAACGAAACCGCCGGAGGTGGCTGGCTGGCCTACGGCAACAGCCTGAAGATGGCCTTGGGCACGGCGTTGATCGGCAGCCTGCTGATCTTCACTGGCGCGTACCTGATGGAGAAAACCAAGGGTCAGCGCGGCCTGAACCTGACCTTGCGCATGCTCAGCTTCGTACCGATGGCGGTGCCGGGCCTGGTGCTGGGGTTGGGTTACGTCTTCTTCTTCAACCTCACCGGCAACCCGCTGCACGTGCTCTACGGCACCATGACGCTGTTGATCGTCTGCACCATTGCTCACTATTTGACCACCGCGCAGATGACCGCCACCACCGCGCTGCGTCAACTCGATGCCGAGTTCGAAGCGGCCGCGCTGTCGCTCAAGGCGCCCCTGTACCGCCACTACCTGCGTGTCACCGTGCCGATTTGCCTGCCGGCGTTGCTGGACATCGTGCGCTACCTGTTCGTCTCGGCCATGACCACCGTCTCGGCGGCGATCTTCCTCTACAGCCCCGACACCATCCTCGCGGCGGTGGCGGTGTTGAACATGGACGACGCCGGCAACGTCGGCGGCGCGGCAGCGATGTCGACCCTGATTCTGTTCACCTCGGCGGGCGTGTCCCTTCTGCTGGCCTGGGCTTCGCGCGGTTTGCTGCGCCGGTCCCAAGCCTGGCGGCAGACCGCGCCCGGCCACTGATTCCCTTCTCCTCAAACCGAAAGCACCCACTCAACTCAACAACAGGAAAAGATCATGTTCAAGCCTATGGCCCTGGCCGCTGCTGTCCTCACCGCTTTCAGCCTGAACGCCTATGCGGCGAAAACCGAGTTGACGGTGTACACCGCCCTCGAAGCCGAACAGCTGACCGCTTATAAGGCAGCGTTCGAAAAGACCAACCCTGACGTCGAAATCAAATGGGTGCGTGATTCCACCGGCATCATCACCGCTAAACTGCTGGCCGAAAAAGAACGCCCGCAGGCTGACGCCGTATGGGGCCTGGCCGCTTCCAGCCTGGCGATCCTCGATCAGCAAGGGATGCTGCAAAGCTACGCACCAAAGGACCTGGGCAAGATCGGCGGCAACTACCGCGACGCCGCCAACCCGCCAGCCTGGGTCGGCATGGACGTCTGGGCCGCGACCATTTGCTTCAACACCGTCGAAGCCGAAAAGCAGGGCCTGACCAAGCCAGTGAGCTGGCAGGACCTGACCAAGCCTGAGTACAAAGGCAAGATCGTGATGCCGAACCCGGCATCGTCCGGCACCGGTTTCCTCGACGTCAGCGCCTGGCTGCAAACCTTCGGCGAGAAGCAGGGCTGGGCGTACATGGACGGCCTGCACCAGAACATCGGCCAGTACGTTCACTCCGGTTCCAAGCCTTGCAAACTGGCGGCTGCCGGCGAATTCCCGATCGGTATTTCCTTCGAATACCCGGCCGTTCAACTCAAGCGTAAAGGCGCACCGCTGGACATCATCCTGCCGAAGGAAGGCCTGGGCTGGGAGATCGAAGCGACTGCCGTGATCAAGGGCACTGCCCACGAAGAAGCCGCAAAGAAACTGGCTGACTTTTCCGCCAGCCCTGAGGCGATGGAACTCTACAAAGAAAACTTCGCCGTGCTCGCCCAGCCAGGTATTGCCAAGCCGCAGACCGAACTGCCGGCCGACTACGAACAGCGCCTGATCAAGAACGACTTCGCCTGGGCTTCGAAGAACCGCGACGAAATACTGACTGAATGGCGCAAGCGCTATGACGGTAAGTCCGAGAAAGTGGTAGCCAAGTAAGATCTTCATCGGCTGAAAGGGCCTCTTCGCGAGCAAGCTCGCTCCCACATTGGAATGCGTTCTCCTGTGGGAGCGAGCTTACTCGCGATAGCGGTCTTGAATTCAGGACAATTTGTCATGACACAACACAACGACATGCTGATCGTCGGCGCCGGCATCCTGGGTTTGTCCCACGCGTATGCCGCCGCCAAACGCGGTCTGAAGGTCACGGTTTTCGAGCGCAGCGAAACGCCTGTTGGCGCCTCGGTACGCAACTTCGGCCAGGCCCTGGTCACCGGCCAGCCGCCGGGACCGATGCTGGAACTGGCCCGCGCCAGTCGCGCAATCTGGGGCGATTGGGCACAGCTCGCCGGCCTGCAACTCAAGCGTAATGGCTCGTACCTCTTCGCCCGCACCGAGGCGGAAGAGCAACTGCTGGAAGCCTTCTGCGATGGCCGCGCGGTGGAGCACGGTTACCGCGTCGACCTGCTGCGCGGCGCTGCGTTACGCGATTTGTACGGAGGCCAGTTCCGCCATCACCGTGCGGCGTTGCACGGCATGGACGACCAGCAGCTGTATTCGCGCGAAGCGATTGCGGCGCTGATCGACTTCCTGCGCCGTGACCTGGGCGTCAAGTTTCACTTTTCCACCCTGGTGCGCGATGTCGAGCCCGGTCGCCTGCACAGCACCGCCGGCAGCTTCAGTGCCGAGCAAATCATCGTCTGCTCCGGCCATGATTATCAGACTTTGCTGGCCGAGCAGATCGCCGAACTCGACCCGCAAATCTGCCGCCTGCAGATGCTCCGCGCCCGGCCGCACGTCAACCTCAACCTGCAACACGCCTTGCTCACCGGTTTGAGTTGCGTGCACTACGGCGCCTTCGCCGACTTGCCGGAGGCCGCGGCGGTGCAGGCAGAAATTCTGCAGTACGCGCCGCATCTGCACGAAAACGGCATTCACCTGCTGATCAGCCCGACGCCCTATGGCGAGTTGATCATTGGCGATTCGCACCATTACGGCCGCGATCCGTCGCCCTTCAATGCCGAGCAGGTCGATGTGTGGATGATCGAACTGGCCGAGCAGACCCTGGGCTGCAAGGTGCAAGTGGTCGAACGCTGGCAGGGTGTCTATGGTTCACGGGGACCGGGACCGTTCTCGTTCCTGCGCCCGGCGAAAGGCCTGAGTGTGGCGTTGATGCACACCGGTGTCGGCATGAGCGTCGGACCGGCAATGGCCGAACGCAACGTTGCGACGGTATTGGAGGAAATCTGATGGAACGCAATGCACGAGTGATCGCCGAGGTGTTCGGTTTGTACGAGCGCTTTGGCGACAGCGACTACATCGGCGAGCCGGTGTCGCAGATCGAGCACATGTCCCAGGCGGCGGTGCTGGCCATGGCCGAAGGCTTCGACGACGAAGTGGTACTGGCGGCGTTCTTTCATGACATCGGGCATATCTGCGCCGAAAGCGCGGAGAACATGGGCGGCTTCGGAGTGGTCAGCCATGAGCGCCTCGGTGCCGACTACCTGCGTCGCGCCGGCTTCAGCGAGCGCATGGCGCGGCTGGTGGAGTATCACGTTCAGGCCAAGCGTTACCTGACGTTGAAGGAGCCTGGGTATTACGACCGATTGAGCGAAGCCAGCCGCCGGACCCTGGAATATCAGGGTGGGGTGATGACGGAGGCCGAGGCTGAGGCGTTCGAAAAAGACCCGTTGTGCGCGGTGAGTTTGCGTATGCGGCAGTGGGATGAGCAGGCCAAGGAGATATATGTGCCGGTGATTGATCTTGGGGTGCTGAAGGAAAAAGCGGTGCGTCTACTGGCGACGTAAAGCCTCGGCACCGGGTGGCTGCCTTCGCGAGCAAGCCCGCTCCCACATTGGATTTGTGACTGGTCACTGATGGATGGTCCAGCACAAAACCCTGTTGGAGCGGGCTTGCTCGCGAAGGCGTCAGTCCAGGCAAAGCAAGTGTTCCTGCCTCTACAGCTGCTGTGCCAGAACCTCAACCTGCTCCTGCCGCTCCGCCTGATTCAGTTTGGAATGAGGATTGAGCGACGACCATTGCGGATGCGCCCGGGCCTTGTTCAAGGCTTCGGGTAGCTTGCCTTCGCGCCAGCTCTTGTCCTGGGGCGTGGCCAGCTGAATGCTGTCCATCGCCGCATGCCCACGGGCGTTCAGCGCTTGCAGCAATTGCCGTTGGCGCAACGCCAACAGGCGCAGCACGTTGTCATCCACCGTCAGTTCGCGCTGGCCCTTGATCTTGCCGAGCAAACGGCTGCCATAACTGCGCGCGGTTTGCAGCGCGCCACCGGCGATGGCCCCGGCCAGTGCCGCCGCACCCAGAGTAATCCCGCCCACCAACAAGTCGACCCCGGCCCCGGCGGCGGCACCCGCGGCGATACCGCCACCGACGCGCACGCCCAGTTGCTTGAGGGTTTCCGGATTGAACAGGTCATCGCCCCAACGGCCGTCGAGCAGCGGCAAATCACTGGCGGCGGCATCCTGGGGGCGGAAGGCATAGAGCTTGAGCAAGGCTTCGACGCAGCGCTGTTCACGCTGGCGTACGGCTTTGCGCAGTTCGCTGATCGCCTGTTGTTCCTGCTCGGCATCACTGACCACACTGCGTCGGCAGGCCGCGCAATCGATCAGCAATTCTGCAATCAATCGCTCTGCGCTTTGTTGACGAGCCAGGCGCTGGGCTAGCTGATCGGCGATCAGGCGTTCGAGTTGCGGTCGGGCCGTTTCCAGCAACAGGGCGAGACTTTCATAGAGTCGACGTTCGCCATCTTCCGGTGGCGCGACACTGTCGAAACGCACCAAGGCATGCAAGCCCAACCGCGCCAGTGCTTCGCGCCAGGCCGGTTCGCGGTGGTTGGCGCTGCTGACGAAATTCAGCACTGGCAGCAAGGGCTTGCCGCAACTGGCCAGCACTTCCAGCTCGTCACGGTACTTGGCCAGCACCGGTTCGCGGGCGTCGATCACGTAGAGACCGGCATCGCAGGTCAACAATTGCCGCAGCACCTTGGCCTCCTGTTCGAAGCGCTGGCGTGCTTCGCTGCTCTCCAGGAATCGAGCCAGCCGCGCCGGGCCGTCGAGCCGTTCGCCGGGACGCTCCAGGCGTTCGAGGTAATCGAGCAGGGCGATGGCGTCTTCCAGGCCAGGAGTGTCGTAGAGGTCGAGCAGCGGCTCGCCGTCCACCGACAGCCGTGCGCCCTCGACATGCCGCGTGGTGCTGGGGCGATGGGACACTTCACCGAAGCCGACGTCGCGAGTCAGGGTGCGCAGCAACGAGGTTTTACCGACGTTGGTGTGACCGACCACGGCGAGTTTCAGAGGCTGCTTCCAGGCGTCAGTCATGACCCGTCTCCAGCCAGTTCATCGGTGCACAATCGGCAAATGGCAGCTCCAGCTGTTGCAGCGCCAAGTGCCAGTCGCTGAGGCGTTCGGCGTCCAGCGCTTCACCGGATGGCGCCTGCAACAACCACACGCGGGTGGCGCTGGCGCTGCGGGCCAGTTCGGCAATCAGGGCCAGGCTGCCGCGATCCGGCGAGCGCCGCGGATCGCACGCGATGGCCAGGCGCGCCGGGGGGAAACGGCTCAATTGTTCGAGGAGTTTGTGCCGCGATTCACGACTGTCGAGGATGCCGGCGTTGCTCACGCTTTTCGGCAAATGCGGTGGCCACGGGCGCTGGTCGTCCAGCTCAATGGCGACCAACAGTGCGCCGTCGCTTTGCTGCTCGGTGACACCGCTTTCCACGCGATGCAGTTGTGATGGAGCGGCATCGCTGACGCCGAGACGCTCGCTGGTGGGCATCAAGCGCTCGCGCAGTTGTGCGTAACCGGGCAGGTTCAAATCCAGACGCAGCGCCGTTTGTCCCGTCTTCCAGCGCCACAGGCAAAACAGCGCGAGCAGCAGGCGCGGCACCACGCCGTAAACCAACAGCACACCGACCAGCCACGCGGCCCAGGCCTGTCGGGCGCTTTCGATGTTCAATGCCGCATCGCCGCTGGCGCGGATCATTTCCTCGGTCGGCACGCTGAAGCCGAACAGGGCCGGCAACGCGCCGAGGGCCTGGGTCACGGCAATAAAGGTGTCGGCGCTGAGAATCGTGGTTTCCCAAACGAAGCCGTAGCGCCGGGTTGCCATCAACATCAGCAGGATGGCCAGCGCGCTGAGCATCGCCAGCAACCACAGGCTGTTGACCAGCACGCCGAGGGCCCAGCGATTGAGCTTCTGCCGTTGCAACAACAGGAGCAGGGCGGGTGCCAGTTGTGCGGCTTTGGCATCCCGGGCGAGCTTTTCGCTAAGCCACAGCCACAAGCGCCCGAGGCTGGCGCCGTGTTCGCCGGCAAATACCAGGCCCAGGCCCCAGCTCAGCAGCAGGATCAGATTGAGCCCGAGCAGGCTGCCCAAGGCCCAGAACACATTCACCGGGTGCAGGCCGTCGCTCATTGCGGCAAAGGCCAGGCCGGCGCCGCTGATCACGGCCAGCACCGCCATTACGATCAGCGCCAGTCGTGCACCTTGCAACCAGTGTGTAAGAGCCGCCGCCAGGCCATCGCGTTCGGCCAGCCACAGGGCGCGGCGTTGAATGCGCGTCGGCAAATCGCCCCCGGCGCTGCGGGCCAGACGGTTAGCTTCCAGATCGTCCAGGGGGCCAGCGTGTTCTTCGCGCAGGCGGATGGTTTCTGTCAGCCAGAGGGTATTGAGTTCAGTCACGCGGCATCCCGTCGCTTAAATGAGCTGTGAGCATAACCGCTGTGGCGCTTATCGGCGAAAGCGAGGCTCTGGTATCCTCACCGGCATGACTAAATCACTCCCCCTCAGCCTGATCGCAGCCCTCGGTGAAAACCGTGTGATCGGCGTCGACAACAGCATGCCCTGGCACCTGCCGGGGGACTTCAAATATTTCAAGGCAACCACCCTCGGCAAGCCGATCATCATGGGTCGCAAGACCTGGGATTCCCTCGGTCGCCCGCTACCGGGCCGCTTGAACATAGTGGTCAGCCGTCAGGCGGATCTGCTGCTCGAAGGCGCGGAGGTTTATCCATCGCTGGAAGCCGCCGTCGCTCGCGCCGAAGCATGGGCGAAGGAACAGGGCGTCGATGAGTTGATGCTGATTGGCGGTGCGCAGTTGTATGCGCAAGGGCTGGCGCAGGCTGATCGTTTGTACCTGACCCGCGTGGCGCTGAGCCCGGAAGGGGATGCATGGTTTCCGGAGTTTGATTTGAACCAGTGGAAACTGGTGTCGAATGTGCCGAACCCGGCCGAAGGCGACAAACCGGCGTACAACTTCGAAGTGTGGGAAAAAGCCTAAAAGCATCGTCGGATCGCCGCCCGGAGCAAGCTCGCTCCCACAGTGTTTTGAGGTGAATCACAAATTGTGTGAACACCACAGATCCCTGTGGGAGCGAGCTTGCTCGCGATAGCGGTCTGTCAGGCGCCGATTAAGCCTGCGCCAACGCCGAATGCTCATCCGCATCCAGCAGCGCCTTATCGGTCTGCTGCATCACCTGGCTGGTAATCGCACCGGCCGTCATCGAACCACTCACGTTCAACGCCGTACGCCCCATATCAATCAGCGGCTCGACCGAAATCAGCAACGCCACCAGTGACACCGGCAAGCCCATCGCCGGCAGCACGATCAACGCGGCAAACGTCGCGCCGCCACCCACGCCGGCCACCCCGGCCGAACTCAGTGTGACAATCGCCACCAGCGTCGCGATCCACAGCGGGTCCAGCGGATTGATACCCACGGTCGGCGCAACCATCACTGCCAACATCGCCGGGTACAGACCGGCACAACCGTTCTGGCCAATGGTCGCGCCGAACGAGGCGGCGAAACTGGCGATGGACTGCGGAATGCCCAGACGGCTGGTTTGCGCTTCGATGCTCAAAGGGATCGTCGCTGCGCTGGAGCGGCTGGTGAAGGCAAACGTCAGCACCGGCCAGACCTTGCGGAAGAACCGCAGCGGATTGATCCCGGCAACCGACACCAGCACGCCATGCACCACAAACATCAGGCCCAGGCCGATGTAGGACACCACCACGAAACTGCCGAGCTTGATGATGTCTTGCAGGTTGGAACCGGCGACCACTTTGGTCATCAGCGCCAATACGCCGTACGGGGTCAGTTTCATCACCAGGCGCACCAGGCGCATCACCCAGGCTTGCAGGGTGTCGATGGCGTTGATCACTTTCTGACCTTTCTCGGCATCATCCTTGAGCAGTTGCAGCGCCGCGACACCCAGGAACGCAGCGAAAATCACCACGCTGATGATCGACGTCGGCTTGGCCCGCGCCAGGTCGGCGAACGGGTTTTGCGGAATAAACGACAGCAGCAACTGCGGCACATTCAGGTCGGCGACCTTGCCGGCGTAATCGGTCTGGATGGTTTGCAGGCGAGCCATTTCCTGGGTGCCGGCAACCAGGCCTTCGGCGGTCAGGCCGAACAGGTTGGTCAGGCCGATGCCGATCAACGCCGCGATGGCCGTGGTGAACAGCAGCGTGCCGATGGTCAGGAAGCTGATCTTGCCCAAGGACGAAGCGTTATGCAGGCGGGCCACCGCACTGAGGATCGAGGCGAACACCAGCGGGATCACGATCATTTGCAGCAATTGCACATAACCATTGCCCACCAGATCGAACCAGCCGATCGAGGCTTTCAGCACCGGATTGCCGGCACCGTAGACAGTGTGCAACGCCACACCGAACGCCACGCCCAACACCAGCGCGAGCAGGACTTTTTTCGCCAGGCTCCATGTAGTGTGACGGGTTTGTGCCAGGCCGAAGAGCAGGGCGAGGAACACCAGCAGATTGAGGATCAGGGGCAGATTCATGAAGACTCCGATAAGACTTGTGCCGGTTGCACCCTTGGGCAACCGCGAACCGGCAAGCCTAACAGCTTGAAAACTAATGAATTAATATCAAAAACGCAGGGTGTCCGTCGTTTTTGGAATAAGCGGATGTCGCTGTCAGAAATGCAACTGGCGCGAAAGGGACGCGGACGGTCGCTGACAGACGAGGACTGTCACACTTATTTGTTAGCGTCGATGTCTTTCATTCAGGGAGAAGCGCTAATGAAGTTCGCACCGAAGTTTCTGGCAGCAGCACTTTGCCTCGGCCTCGCCGGCCAGGTGCTTGCAACGGATCTGAAACACTGGCCCGTCGATCAGGCCAAGGCGCTGGACGCGATGATCGCGGCCAACGCCAACAAGGGTAACTACGCGGTGTTCGACATGGACAACACCAGCTACCGCTACGACCTCGAAGAGTCGCTGCTGCCGTTCATGGAGAACAAGGGCCTGATCACCCGCGACAAGCTCGATCCCTCCCTGAAACTGATGCCGTTCAAGGACACCGCCGACCATAAGGAAAGTCTGTTCAGCTACTACTACCGCCTCTGCGAAGTCGACGACATGGTTTGCTATCCATGGGTCGCCCAAGTGTTCTCAGGCTTTACCCTCAAGGAACTCAAAGGCTACGTCGACGAGATGATGGCGTCCGGCAAACCGGTGCCGGCCACTTATTACGAAGGCGACGTGGTCAAGAAACTCGACGTCAACCCACCGAAGATCTTCACCGGCCAGCAAGAGCTGTACAACAAGCTGATGGAGAACGGCATCGAGGTCTACGTGATGACCGCCGCCTCCGAAGAACTGGTGCGCATGGTCGCGGCCGATCCGAAGTACGGCTACAACGTCAAACCACAGAACGTGATCGGCGTATCGCTGCTGCTCAAGGACCCGAAGACTGGCGAGCTGACCACCGCGCGCAAGCAGGTCACGGCTGGCAAATATGACGAGAAGGCCAACCTCGGCCTGGAACTGACCCCGTACCTGTGGACCCCGGCAACCTGGATGGCGGGCAAGCACGCGGCGATCCTGACTTACATCGATGAGTGGAAAAAACCGGTGCTGGTCGGCGGCGACACCCCAAGCAGCGACGGCTACATGCTGTTCCACAGTGTTGACGTGGCCAAGGGCGGCATCCACCTGTGGGTCAACCGCAAGGACAAGTACATGACCCAGATCAACGGCATGATGGCCAAGAACGCCGCAGCCCAGGCCAAGGAAGGGCTGACGGTGACTGCCGACAAGAACTGGGTGATCGTCAAGCCTGAAGAGATTCAATAAGACCGAGTCGCCTCCATCGCGAGCAAGCTCGCTCCCACAAAGATCTCGGGTGAAACACAGACTGTGTGAACACCGAAGATCCCCTGTGGGAGCGAGCTTGCTCGCGATGAGGCCAGTCGGTGCAATGAAAGCCTCTGTCTGATCGACATCTCCTGACAGTCACAACCTACGCATTCTTGCGTAAGGGACTACGACTACGCCAGAATCCGCCGGCTTGTGCGCCTTACTCTCGGACTCTACCGTCTACCTGTCGCTGAACATCAGTGATCGGGTTTGGTAGCCCGGCTGTGTAGGGTGCAAAGCATCATGATTTGCAGACGTTCTTGCGTCTCTGCTTTTTATGGTGGTCATGCACAGGGCGCTTTCGGGCGCGCCGGTTTCCTTACACCCCGGTCTACCAACCTGCGCATGGCCGCCACCCTTCGTTTGGTAGCGAGGGTGATGGCTCCTTGTCTTATGGTGTAAGGAGTTTTATCTATGCTCAAAATTACCCCCGATCCCCCAAATACCGACAACCTGTCAGCCCACATCAACGCCACCCCGCGCAAACCCAGCCGAACATTCGTCATCGCACCGGGCCTCGACACCGAAACCCTGTTGGCCCACGCCTGCGAATCCCTCGCCTCGGCCAATGTCATGGCCAGCGATTTCGCCGGACTGCTGGAAGGCTCGCAACGCAGCACGATGCTGGGGATCGCGCAGGTCATCATGCTGGGTGAGCTGGCGGTGAACCAGGCACTCGATAACCTCGATCCGCAGGACTAGCGGATGCGCTGTTTATTGTAGGAGCGAGCTTGCTCGCGATGGTCGTAAACGATGACGCGTACTTTCTGATTTAACGCGTCGTCCTTGCGACCATCGCGAGCAAGCTCGCTCCTACAGTGGATCGATGCAAACAAAAATGCCCCGCACTTGGCGGGGCATTTTTATGTTCGAAGCTTGAAGCTTACAGCCCGTCAAGCATCGCCTTGTTACGCACAGCACCCTTGTCGGCGCTGGTCGCCAGCAGGGCGTAGGCTTTCAGTGCGGTGGTCACTTTACGTGGACGCACCTCAACCGGTTTCCAGCCTTTCTTGTCCTGCTCGACCCGGCGAGTGGCCAGTTCTTCGTCGCTGACCAACAGGTTGATCGAGCGATTCGGAATGTCGATCAGCACCTTGTCGCCGTCCTGCACCAGGCCGATCGCGCCGCCGGCAGCCGCTTCAGGCGAAGCGTGGCCGATGGACAGGCCCGAGGTGCCGCCGGAGAAACGGCCGTCGGTGAGCAGGGCGCAGGCTTTGCCCAGGCCTTTGGATTTCAGGTACGACGTCGGGTACAGCATTTCCTGCATGCCCGGGCCGCCTTTCGGGCCTTCGTAGCGAATGATGACGATGTCGCCTTCCTTCACTTCGTCGGCGAGGATGCCGCGTACGGCGCTGTCCTGGCTTTCGAAGATCTTCGCGTTGCCTTCGAAGACGTGGATCGACTCGTCGACGCCAGCGGTTTTCACCACGCAGCCGTCCAGGGCGATGTTGCCGTAGAGCACGGCCAGGCCGCCTTCTTTCGAGTAAGCGTGCTCGACACTGCGGATGCAGCCGTTTTCACGGTCGTCGTCCAGGGTTTCCCAACGGGTCGACTGGCTGAACGCGGTTTGCGTCGGGATGCCCGCAGGACCGGCCTTGAAGAAGTGGTGCACGGCTTCGTCGGTGGTCTGGGTGATGTCCCACTTGGCGATGGCTTCTTCCATGCTGCGGCTGTGCACGGTCGGCAGCTGGGTGTGCAGCAGACCGCCACGGGCCAGCGAACCGAGGATGCTGAAGATCCCGCCGGCACGGTGCACATCTTCCATGTGGTATTTCTGGATGTTCGGCGCGACCTTGCACAGTTGCGGCACGTGACGGGACAGACGGTCGATGTCGCGCAGGTCGAAATCGATCTCGGCTTCCTGGGCGGCGGCCAGCAAGTGCAGGATGGTGTTGGTGGAACCGCCCATGGCGATGTCCAGGGTCATGGCGTTTTCGAACGCCTGGAAGTTGGCGATGTTGCGCGGCAACACCGACTCGTCGTTCTCGCCGTAGTAGCGCTTGCACAGCTCGACGATGGTGCGGCCGGCCTGCAGGAACAGTTGTTCGCGGTCGCTGTGGGTGGCCAGGGTCGAACCGTTGCCCGGCAATGCCAGCCCCAGCGCTTCGACCAGGCAGTTCATCGAGTTGGCGGTGAACATGCCGGAGCACGAACCGCAGGTCGGGCAGGCGCTGCGCTCGTACTCAGCGACTTTCTCGTCAGAAGCGCTGGAGTCGGCGGCGATCACCATGGCGTCGACCAGGTCGAGGCCGTGGGAGGCGAGTTTGGTCTTGCCGGCTTCCATCGGACCGCCGGAAACGAAGATCACCGGGATGTTCAGGCGCAGGGACGCCATCAGCATGCCGGGGGTGATCTTGTCGCAGTTGGAAATGCACACGATCGCGTCGGCGCAGTGGGCGTTGACCATGTACTCGACGGAGTCGGCAATGATCTCGCGGCTCGGCAGCGAATACAGCATGCCGTCGTGGCCCATGGCGATGCCGTCATCGACCGCGATGGTGTTGAATTCTTTTGCCACGCCACCAGCGCGTTCGATTTCGCGGGCGACGAGTTGGCCCAGGTCTTTCAGGTGCACGTGGCCCGGTACGAACTGGGTGAACGAGTTGGCAATGGCGATGATCGGCTTCTTGAAATCGTCATCTTTCATCCCCGTGGCGCGCCACAGTGCGCGGGCACCGGCCATGTTGCGGCCGTGGGTGGATGTTTTCGAGCGGTAATCAGGCATGAAGCACTCCGGGCGGCTAATCAGGTATCAAAAGGGAAGTGAGCTTCTATTGACGTCTGGAACACTCAGAAATGGCCGCGTGTCCGGAAGTTGCCGATAACTTTGCGGGATCGCCGCGCGCTTCAGCTTGAGCTCATAAACCCGCCGGGGATGACTGGCGATGAATGTTCGCGATTCTACACGGCTGGCGGCTGGAGGGAATGCCTGCAAACCTGGAGGCGGCGCTTACGAGACGTGCGGGCGCGTTTTCTGTAGGAGCGAGCCTGCTCGCGATAAACCTGAGAGCGCCGCGGGGTACCAGGTTTCCCGCGTTATCGTTGACGACCATCGCGATCAGGCTCGCTCCTACAGGGAATACGTATTAGAGCCAGATGGCATCCCACAGCGAGTAATCACCTACATGAGCGACAAGCCCGGCGCGCAATGGGTTGGCGATGATGTATCGGGCGGCTGCTTTCAAATCTTCCTCGCGACGCAAGGCCCGGTCGAAGTAACCCTTTTGCCATACAGGTGCACACAGGCTTCGCTGCTGATTGATGTGTCGTGCACAGCGGGATTTGGTGGCTTGCATCAGTTTTGGCAGATCACCGTTATGCAGTTCCACCAGCCAATGAAAGTGGTCCGGCATGACCACCCAGGCTATAGAAGTGGCATTTCCGGTTTCCTGAGCTTTTCTGAATTCCTGCACCACCAGACGACCCATGCGCCAATCGTTGAAGATCGGTTGCCGTTCATGGGTGACCGCGGTCAGGAGATAGATGCGACCAGGCTCTGAATGACGACCGGTACGTAAATTATGGGCTTTCGGCGTGTTGGACATTCCGTTGTCCTCTTCTGAGATGTGAAGAGAAACGATAGGTACGCAATGGGTGCTTGTCGCAGTGACAGTGGTTCTGGATATGTCATGTAAATGTAGGAGCGAGCTTGCTCGCGATGGACCCGAGAGCGCCGCGGGGTACCAGGCTACCCGCGTTATCGTTGGCGACCGTCGCGAGCAAGCTCGCTCCTACAGTCAGTGCCCTATCCTGGCATTCGTCAGCAACCCCCAAAGGCTGAAGGCGATGAAGCCAACAGCAATGGTCATCAGCAAATTGTGCCCGGTTTGTGCGAGCGCAGCGCTGCTGACCGCGGCGGTGACGAACATAATGCTATTGCCTGCAGATGCTGCCGTTCCGGCGCTGCTTGAGAACAGCAACATTGCTGCGGAAATTGCGGCAGGTCGCACAAGGGTGACTGCCAGAGCACTGATCAGCATCGGTATGAGCAGGGTGATAGTTGTCATCAATTCATAATTGACGATCAATGCTAACAACACACCGGCGGCACCCAGCAATCCGAGCCCGATGTTGATTTGCAGCGTGAGGGAGATGTGTTTCTGCACGGTGCTGGCAACTACTCCACCAAGGAAATAAGCCAACCCATACACCATAAGCACCAGCGCGTACTGGTATTCGGATAACTTGAACTCATCCATGAAAATCAGCGGCGTCACGCTGATCAATGCGAAATAACAGGCAAACACTAACGCGGCAATCCACCAGTAGCGGATGAAGTCTCGACTTCCAACAATGGAATTCAGCGTGCGTAGAGCGGAAACCGGTGTTCTTTGATGGCTGACTGCTTTGGAGGGCAGTATTACTTGGGCATGGATAAACATGCCGAGCGCCATGAGCGCAAAACCATAAAAACTTCCCTGCCAATCGAACGTGGTTTGCAACCATGATCCCAATAACGGCGACAGTGCAACAAAGGAGCCGCTCAGTGTCATGTAATAAATTCGCACTCGGGCGCGATCCTGTTCTTCGAACAAGTCCTCCACCAGTGCATGACCCAGCACAAAGAAACCACACCCGATTGCCTGGATGACGCGAAACAATAGGAAGCTCAGGTAGTCCGTAGCCAGCACGCACCCTATCGAGCCGAGCGTAGAAACAACGATGCACCCAAGAAGAACTTCCTTGCGGCCCCACTTATCCGAGAGCGGGCCAGTTATTAATTGAGAAATCGCAAAAACCAGCGTGAACAGGCTGGTTGATAGGGCGATTTCTGCGGTTGAAGTGTTGAATTCCCCGGCCAAGGCAGGAAAAGAAGGCAGGAGGATATTCAGCGGGAAAAAACTGATCAACGAGATGTTGGTAATGAGGATAAAGCGGGAGGCCCGTTTGCGTTTCAGGTCGCTACTTAGAGCTGGGTAAGAGGACTCAGACATTGTTTTTGTTTTCCTGAGTGATCAAGCGTTCGTGCTTGAAACCAGAAACCGATACTAGTCTGGGACGCAGGGAGTTCAATCAAAAGCGCTGTAGGAGGCTTCCTGTTTTGATGCCGGGAACCTCTGTAGGAGCGAGCCTGCTCGCGATGGACCCGAGAACACCGCGGGGCACCAGGCTTCCCACGTTATCGTTTACGACCATCGCGAGCTCGCTCCTACATTGGTTTGCGTTTTAGCTGTTTGGCAGCAAGCGGCAAGTAATGCTCTTGATGTAGCGGGTTTCAGCAATCGCAGGGTGCACCGGATGATCCGGCCCCTGGCCGCCACGTTCCAGCATCTGGATATTGCGGTCCAGGTGGCGGGCGCTGGTGAGCAGGATGTTCTGCAGGTCGTCTTCCGGCAGGTGCATCGAGCACGATGCACTGACCAGGATGCCGTCCTTGGTCAGAAGGCGCATGGCTTGCTCGTTCAGGCGGCGGTAGGCGCCTTCGCCGTTCTTCATGTCTTTTTTGCGTTTGATGAACGCCGGCGGGTCGGCCACGATCACGTCGAAGCGTTCTTCGCTGGCTTTCAGCTCTTTCAGTGCTTCGAACACGTCGCCTTCGATGCAGGTCATTTTCTCGGCGAAACCGTTCAGTGCGGCGTTGCGCTCGACACCGTCGAGTGCGAAAGCCGACGCGTCGACGCAGAACACTTCACTGGCGCCGAACGCAGCAGCCTGCACGCCCCAACCGCCGATGTAGCTGTACAGGTCCAGAACGCGCTTGCCTTTGGCGTACGGTGCCAGGCGTGCGCGGTTCATGCGGTGGTCGTAGAACCAGCCGGTTTTCTGGCCCTGGATGACCGGTGCTTCGAATTTCACGCCGTTTTCTTCCAGCGCGACCCACTCCGGCACCAGGCCGAACACGGTTTCGACGTAGCGGTTAAGGCCTTCGGCATCACGGGCAGCGGAGTCGTTCTTGAACAGGATGCCGCTCGGCTTGAGCACTTGGGTCAGCGCTGCAATCACGTCGTCTTTATGGGCTTCCATGGTCGCCGAGGCGATCTGCACCACGAGGATGTCGCCGAAACGGTCAACCACCAAGCCTGGCAGCAGGTCGGAGTCGCCGTAGACCAGGCGATAGAACGGCTTGTCGAACAGGCGATCGCGCAACGACAGGGCCACGTTCAGGCGGTGTACCAGCAGCGATTTGTCCAGCGGCAGCTTGATGTCGCGCGACAGTACACGGGCGCAGATCAGGTTGTTCGGGCTCATGGCAACGATGCCCAGCGGCTTGCCGCCGGCGGCTTCGAGGATCGCCTGGTCGCCGGCCTTGAAACCGTGCAAAGGCGTAGCGGCTACATCGATTTCGTTGCTGTAGACCCACAAGTGACCGTTGCGCAGACGACGGTCGGCGTTGGCTTTGAGGCGCAGGCTAGGCAGGGACATGTCGTCGCTCCGGAAAAAAGAGCGGGAGTATAGCGTGTTGAGCCCCCGGATTGGCCTGCAAGTGGACATGTGGCGAGTGTTGTCTTGCGATTTGGTATGTCGGATCCAACTTCATAAAGGTTAGAATCGCCGTCTGACCCAGAGTGTGTGCACATGTCCCAAGAGCTGACTTCCGAACAGATCCAACAAGCCCTGCAGGGCATCAGCGTACCGGCCCAGCCGCAGATCATGGTGGATTTGCAGATGGAGCAGTACATGCCCGACCCGGATCTGGAAGTCATTGCCAAGCTGATATCCCAGGATCCGGGCCTTTCCGGTTCCCTGCTGAAGATCGTCAATTCGCCGTATTACGGGCTGAGCAACAAGATTGCCTCGATCCAGCGTGCGGTGAATCTGCTGGGCAGCCGCTCGGTCATCAACCTGATCAATGCGATGTCGATCAAGGGCGAGATGAATGACGACACCATTGTCACCCTGAACCGTTTCTGGGACACCGCTCAGGACGTGGCGATGACCTGCCTGACCCTGGCCAAGCGCATCGGCGTTGAAAATGGCGACGAGGCGTATGCCCTGGGCTTGTTCCACGACTGCGGCGTGCCCTTGATGCTCCAGCGTTTCCCGGACTACATGGGCGTTCTGGAGCAGGCCTATGCCAACGCCAGTACCGAATGCCGGGTGGTGGACACGGAGAACCTGGTGTTCAATACCAATCATTCGGTGGTCGGGTATTTCACGGCCAAGTCCTGGCGCCTGCCGGAACACGTGAGCGCCGCGATCGCCAATCACCACAATGCTTTGGCGATATTCAGCGATGAATCTTCGCGCAACAGTGCGTTGAAGAACCTGCTGGCGATCCTGAAGATGGCCGAGCACATTTGTGCGTCGTACCGGGTGTTGGGCAATCAGACCGAAGATCACGAGTGGAACAGTATCGCGCCGCTGGTGCTCGACTATGTCGGCCTCTCGGACTACGACTTCGAGACCCTCAAACAGACGATCCGCGACCTCGGCACTCATCGTTGAGTGCCGGACCTTTCCAGGCCATGCGCCTGATCCGAGAGCGCCATGCCTGAATTGCCAGAAGTCGAAACCACCCGTCGCGGCATCGCGCCGTACCTGGAAGGCCAGCGTGTCAGCCGGGTGATCGTGCGTGAGCGCCGCTTGCGCTGGCCAATTCCCGAAGACCTCGATGTGCGCTTGTCCGGGCAGCGCATCGTGCTGGTGGAGCGGCGCGCCAAGTACCTGCTGATCAATGCCGAAGTCGGCACCTTGATCAGCCATTTGGGCATGTCAGGCAATTTGCGTCTGGTGGAGGCCGGGTTGCCGGCGGCCAAGCATGAGCATGTGGACATCGAGCTGGAGTCGGGCCTGGCCCTGCGTTACACCGACCCGCGACGTTTCGGCGCAATGCTCTGGAGTCTCGATCCGCTCAATCACGAATTGCTGATCCGCCTGGGACCTGAGCCGCTGACCGACCTGTTCGACGGCGAGCGCCTGTTCCAGCAGTCCCGTGGACGTTCGATGGCGGTCAAGCCGTTCATCATGGATAACGCGGTGGTGGTGGGCGTCGGCAATATCTATGCGACCGAAGCGTTGTTCGCCGCTGGAATCGACCCGCGCCGCGAAGCCAAGAGCATTTCCCGTGCGCGGTATTTGAAACTGGCCATCGAGATCAAGCGCATCCTGGCGGCCGCCATCGAGCGCGGCGGTACCACGCTGCGGGACTTTATCGGCGGTGACGGTCAGCCTGGTTATTTCCAGCAGGAACTGTTCGTGTACGGCCGCGGCGGCGAACACTGCAAGGTCTGTGGCACGGGGCTGCGGGAAGTGAAGCTCGGGCAGCGTGCCAGCGTCTTTTGCCCGCGTTGTCAGAGCTGATAGTCAGTCATAGCTTCAGTGAGGCTGATGACGCCTTCGCGAGCAAGCTCGCTCCCACAGGGGATTTGTGAACGGCGCAGATCTAATGTGGGAGCGAGCTTGCTCGCGATGACGCCCGAAAGAACGCTACAACATTCAAGCCTTGCCGGTAATTTTCCGGTACTTCTCCATCAACTGCTCTTCAGTCTCCGGATGAGCTTCGTCCAGTGGAATGCAATCCACCGGGCAGACTTGCTGGCACTGCGGTTCGTCGTAGTGGCCGACGCACTGGGTGCACAGGTTCGGGTCGATCACGTAGATCTCTTCGCCTTGGGAAATGGCGGCGTTCGGGCACTCGGGCTCGCAGACGTCGCAGTTGATGCAATCGTCGGTGATGATCAGGGACATGCTAACTCCAGCCGGGGCGGCAGGCCCGGGCGCAATAAACCAATGCGTACAATTGTGCCGCATTGGCGCCCGTGTTGCACGCAGGTGCGACGCACTGTAGGAGCCAGCTTGCTGGCGATGGACAAGAGGGCGCCGCGTTTATTCAGGTGGCCCTCGTTATCGTTGACGTTCATCGCGAGCGAGCTCGCTCCTACAGGGTTATTTCTTGAAGCGTTCGGTCAGGGCGTCGGCCACCGCAGGATGCACGAACTTGGTGATATCGCCGCCCAGGGCAGCAATTTCACGGACCAGCGTCGAGGAAATGAACGAGTAACGTTCGGACGGGGTCAGGAACAGGCTTTCCACATCCGGCGCGAGTTGGCGGTTCATGTTGGCCAGCTGGAATTCGTATTCGAAGTCCGACACCGCGCGCAAACCACGCAGGAACACGTTGGCATTCTGCTCTTTGGCGAAGTGCGCCAGCAGCGTCGAGAAGCCGACGACTTCAACGTTCGGCAGGTGTTTAGTGACCTCGCGCGCCAGTTCCACACGCTGTTCCATGGGAAACAACGGGTTTTTCTTGGGGCTGGCGGCGACGGCGATGATCACGTGATCGAACAGGCGCGAGGCGCGTTCGACCAGATCGCCATGGCCCTTGGTAATAGGGTCGAAGGTACCTGGGTACAACACTCGGTTCATCGCGTCGTCCTGGCGGGAATCCGTTGGGGAGTCGGATGGTATCGCAGCCTTCCCGGTCGGCCAAGTCGCCTGTTGGGTAAGAAAGCACTATAGACGATGGGAATAATCGCTATTTTCATGGATTTTTTAAACGCTCGGCCAGGGATGTCGCCAGTTGCGCCGTCAGCCCGTAGACCGATAGCTGCGGATTGGCGCCAATGCTGGTGGGGAACAGCGAGCCGTCGTGAATCGACAGATTGCCCAGTTGATGATGCCTGCCGAGGCTGTCGGTCACCGCTTTTGTCGGGTCTTCACCCATGGCACAACCGCCCATCACATGGGCACTGCCCAGGCGTGTGCGGTACAGCTCCAGGCTCAGGCCGTCGATCAGCGTGCGGGCTTCGGTGAGGGTTTTCACGTAACGGGCGTCGGCGTGCATCGGCATGACGGCCTTGGCGCCACCGGCAAACTGGATCTCAGCCATGCTGTGGAATGCCCGGCGTAAGCCATCCCAGGCGTATGGTGATAGCTGATAATCCAGCACTGGCGTGTCATCGCTGCGCAATTGAACGCTGCCACCGGGGCTGTCCGGGTGAAAACCGTCCCGGAGCAACGCCAGCATGGCGTGGGTATGGGGCAGATTGGCCATGTGCTGTGAGTTTTCCTGGCCGAAACCACCGAGCAACGTCGTGGCCAGCGCCGGGTGCAGGGGCGGGACTTCCAGTTTGTAGGACATCTTGCCGGTGGTGCCGTCCTGCCACTGGAAATGGTCAGAATAGATCGACTGCGGCGCGCCGTAGAACGGGTTGACCACTTCGTCGAACAACGCAGCGGACATGTTCACCGGGTGCAGGAACGTGCGTTTCCCCAGGCTTTTGTGCGGGTCAGGCGCACCGGAACGCATCAGCAAGGCCGGGCTGTTGATGCCACCACCGGCCAGCACGAAATGCCGCGCCTTGACCGTGATGGTGCGCCCGGTCGGCGCGACGCAGCGTTCATCCATCGCCGAACATTGCAGGCCCGTGATCTTGTCGCCGCTGATCGTGAGTTTTTCGGCGCGGGCCAGGTAAAGCAGCTCGCCGCCTTTTTCCAGGGTCGCCGGAATGGTGGTGACCATCATCGATTGCTTGGCGTTGGTCGGGCAACCCATGCCGCAGTAGCCGAGGTTCCAGCAGCCGCGAACGTTGCGCGGGATGACATGCCAGCTGTAGCCCAGCTCCTGGCAACCCTTGCGGATCACATCATTGTTGGCGTTGGGCGGCACCATCCACGGCGCGACGCCCAGACGCTGTTCCATTTTCTCGAACCACGGCGCCATTTCCGCCGGGCTGTGGCCCTTGACGTTGTGTTCTTTGGCCCAGTGTTCCAGGGTCGGCTCCGGGGTGCGGAAACTGGAGGTCCAGTTGATCAGCGTGGTGCCGCCCACCGCCCGGCCCTGGAGGATGGTGATCGCGCCGTCCTTGCTCATGCGGCCGATGCCTTCCTGATAGAGGCTGCTGTAGGCCTGGTCTTCGAGCATCTTGAAGTCGCTGCTGGTCTTGAGTGGGCCTTCCTCGATCAGCAGCACCTTGTAGCCGGCCGCGCTGAGGATTTCGGCGGTGGTGCCGCCGCCGGCACCGCTGCCGATGATCGCCACGTCCGCTTCGAGTGTCAGGTCCTGGGTCAGTTGCGAGCCGTTGCAGGTTTTCCAGCCTCGGGCCATGCCTTCGCGGAACGGATCGGGTACGGGCATCTTCGGGTTCTCTTTTTATTATTGAGGTACACGGTCAAGTGTGGGAGCGAGCTTGCTCGCGATGGGGTCGACTCGATTTCAGACCGTTGGCGGCCCGGGATACCCGCAATGCGCCCACGATTCCTTGCGGCCGTACCAGGCCATCATCACCAGTTGCAGCAAGGAACTGTGACCCATGCGCAACAGGCTCAACGAGCTGTTTTCCCAGCGGTTCAGAAACAGCCGGATATCGTCGGCGCTGGCGTTTTCCCAACTGCCCCAGATCCCGGTCAACGGTCCGCGGGTCACGGCCATGCCCAGCACATCGAAAAGTTGCCGGGTCAACTTGAGCATTTCCGGCGACAGGTGGGCGAGGTTGTAATCCAGGCTTTCAAGCGTGCCCTCGACAGCCTTGGGCATCCGTTCGGGGGTTACGGCACCGTCGAGCATGACCGGGATCAACGCCCGCAAAAACAGCAGATCGCCGCTGCGTAACGTGGTGAAACCACTGGCCGGGACACTTGACGAACAGCCGCTGAGGCTGGCGCCCAACCCTGCAGTGGCAAGAAAGGCGGTGGCGCCGAGGCTGAATTTAAGCAGACCGCGCCGTGACAGCGCGGGTGAATCGGACAGGCTTGGGTTCATTATTGTTATTACCCGACGGTGATGATCGTTAGCGGATGAACAGCTTCTGGATCAGCTTCTGGATGGATTTGCCGTACGGCGGGTAGATCAGTTTCGCCGCGTTGAACCGCTGTTTGATCAGCACGCCCTTGGCCTTGCTGAAGGTCAGGAAACCTTCATGGCCATGGTAGTGGCCCATGCCCGAGGCACCGATGCCGCCGAACGGCATGTCGTCCTGGGCGACGTGCAGCAGCGTGTCGTTCAGGCACACGCCACCGGAATGGGTTTCGTGCAGCACGCGCTGTTGTTCGCGCTTGTCGTAGCCGAAGTAATACAGCGCCAGTGGGCGCGGGCGCTGGTTGATGTAGGCAAACGCCTGATCCAGATCCTTGTACGGCACGATCGGCAGCAGCGGCCCGAAGATCTCGTCCTGCATCACCGTCATGTCGTCAGTGACATTGAGCAGCAGGCTATGGCTCATGCGGCGGCCCTGGCCCTGGTCGAACAGTGGCATCAGCAGCGCACCTTTGCTGGTGGCGTCGCTGATATAGCCGTTGAGGCGTGCCAGTTGTCGTTCATTGATGATCGCGGTGTAGTCCGGGTTGTCGGCCAGCGTCGGATAAAAGCCGCAAACAGCCGTGCGATAGGCCTCGACGAAGCCTCCGACGCGATCCTCCGGCACCAGTACATAATCCGGGGCCACGCAGGTCTGGCCAGCGTTCAAGGTCTTGCCGAAGGCGATGCGCTCGGCGGCGTCCTTGAGCGGCACGTCGCGGGAAACGATGGCCGGGGACTTGCCGCCCAGCTCCAGGGTTACCGGGGTCAGGTTTTCCGCGGCGGCGCGCATCACATGTCTGCCGATGCTGGTGGCACCGGTGAACAGCAGGTGATCGAACGGCAGGCGTGAAAACGCCACGCCCATATCGGCCTCGCCCAAGACCACGCAAACCAGGTCTTCGGGGAAGATGCGCGCCAGCAACTGCTTCATCAGCAAGCCGGTCGCGGGAGTCGATTCACTGAGCTTGAGCATCACCCGATTGCCCGCCGACAGCGCACCGACCAACGGACCGATGGCCAGGTACAGCGGGTAGTTCCACGGCACGATGATCCCGACCACGCCCAGCGGTTGGTAAACGACTTTGGCCGACGCTGGCTGGAATGCTGCGCCCACCTTGCGCCGCGAGGCTCGCATCCAGCCCTTGAGGTGTTTGCTGGCGTAATGGATGCCGTGCAGGCTAGGCATCAGCTCGGCGAGCAGGGTTTCATCGGCGCTGCGATGACTGAAGTCCTGGCTGATCGCATCGATCAGGGCCTGGCGTTCATTGTTCAACAAATCCTTTAGCGCCTTGAGCCATTGCAGGCGCTGCGCAGCCGGAGGCATCGGGTTGGCGGCGTAGGCGGCACGCTGAGCGTCGAACAGGGCCTGAAGCTCTTCCAGCGGCTGCTGTAGGTTCTGCAGGTAGGAAATTTCAGCAGTCATGGTCGGCTCCGGATTTATTGTAATGAGGCACTTTCTAGAGTTTATGCTCTATAAAGTCAAATGACATCCTGGAACAGCTTTGTTTTATCCGCTCGCGGATAGATCTAAGATGCCCGTCAACGCACTCTGAATTAAAGCTCAAGCCAATGGCCCCACGGATCAAAACCAGCGAGCGCATCGTGCAGAACAGCCTGGAGCTGTTCAATCAACAGGGCGAGCGCAGCATCAGCACCAACCACATTGCTGCCCATATGGAAATTTCCCCGGGCAACCTGTACTACCACTTCCCGAACAAGCAGGCGATCATCGCCGTGCTGTTCAGCGAGTACGAAAGCCTGGTGGACAGCTTCCTGCGCCCGCCCCAGGGCCGTGCCGCCACGGTGGAAGACAAGCGCTTCTACCTTAAGGAACTGCTGGCGGCGATGTGGCGCTACCGGTTTCTGCATCGCGATCTCGAACATTTGCTCGACAGCGATCCGGACCTGGCCGACCGCTATCGACGTTTTTCCCAGCGCTGTCTGATCCAGGGAGGGGCGATCTACGAAGGTTTTGTCGCCGCCGGTATCCTGAAGATGGACAAGGTGCAGATTGAATCCCTGACGCTCAATGCCTGGATCATCCTCACGTCCTGGGTGCGTTTCCTGTGCACCACGCGGGAGAACTCCAGCCACCTCAGCGAGCAAGCCATTAAACGCGGTGTTTATCAGGTACTGGTGCTGGAAGCCGGGTTCGTCACGGATCAGTCCCGCGATGCGGTCAATGCGTTGTTCGAAGAGTTTTACGTGCCCCTGGCCCAGGCACTGGAAGAAGTACAGTAGGATCAAGGCCGACTTAATCACAGGAGCCCGTTATGCCCATTGCGCAACTGATCAGCCCGCAAGCACTGGACCTGAAAAAGGACCAGCCGGGGCTGGTGATTCTGGATTGTCGTTTTGCCCTCGAAGACCCGGATTACGGTCAACGCAGCTATGCCGAAGGGCACATCGCCGGTTCGAGCTACGCCGACCTTGAGCGTGATCTGAGTGGCGCCGTGGTCAAGGGCGTGACCGGGCGTCATCCGTTACCCGAGCCGGCGCAGTTGATCGAGCGCCTGCAAGCCTTTGGCATCAACGTCGATAGTGAAGTGGTTCTGTATGACGACGGTCCGGGCGCCTATGCGGCGCGGGCCTGGTGGTTGCTGGCCTGGTTGGGCAAGCGCGACGGTGTGTTCATCCTCGATGGCGGCCTCAAGGCGTGGCACGCGGCTGGTTTGCCGCTGAGTCTGGATGCGCCTGCAATCACCCGTGGCTCCTTCACTGGCAGTCCTGACACGGCGTTGCTGATCAGTGCCGAGCAGCTGCAAAAGCGCCTCGCCCGGCCGGAGCTGACCCTGATTGATGCCCGCGCACTGCCGCGTTTCAAGGGTGAAGTGGAGCCGATCGATCCGGTTGCCGGGCACATTCCTGGCGCTCAATGTGCGGCGTTTACCGACAATCTGGGCAGCGACGGGCGCTTCCTCCCGGCCGATCAGCTCAAGCAGCGTTTCGCCGCAAAACTGGGCGATCGTTCGCCGAATGATCTGGTGGCGTACTGCGGTTCCGGCGTGACAGCGTGCCACAACCTGTTTGCGTTGTGCCTGGCCGGTTATCCGTTGGGTTCGTTGTATGCCGGGTCGTGGAGCGAGTGGATCAACGAGCCTGCGCGGGGCGTTGCCACCGGCGAATAAACGCCACATAACCCTGTGGGAGCGAGCTTGCTCGCGATGGGGCCATCACATTCAATATTGATGCTGATTGTTAAGCCGCCATCGCGAGCAAGCTCGCTCCCACAGGGATGGATGGTGTTTGTGAGATCTCGTTAAGCCTCGAGTCCCCGTTTTGCACTGCGATACGCTCCCGGTCCAACCCCATACACTTGCTTGAACTGCCGGCTCAGATGGCTCTGATCGGCAAACCCCAGTTGTGTCGCGACTTCCAGCGGGAGACAACCACTTTGCAGCAGCGCCCGGGCCCGGGCGATGCGCTGTTGCATCAACCAGGTGTGCGGCGGCATGCCGGTGGCCCGGCGGAACACCCGGGCGAAATGGAATGGCGAGAGATTGACCGCCGCCGCCAGCGCCTCCAGTGAGGGCGGAGCTGCCAGTTGTGCGTGCAGTAGTTCCTTGGCCAGGCTCACGGCCCGGTGTTCCTTGCCGGGTCTATCGGCCTCGGGCACCGCCGCATGACGCTGCAGCAGCGACAGCACCAGTTCGCGCCAGACCGTTTGTTGCTGCAATGCGGTGGCCGGGCTTTCCAGCAAGCGATGGAGTTGGCAGAAGCCGTTCACCAGATCCTGATCGCGATACAGCGTGGCACCGAAGGCCGGCAGGTGAAGGGTTGGCAGTTCGAGTTCGGCCAGCAGCGAGGTTATCTGCCCGCTGTCGGGATAAAACGCCCGGTAAAGCCAGCCATCCTCGGTGCCTTTGTGACCGGTGTGCAATTCATCGGGGTTGATCAGCACCAGCGTGCCGCTGCCCGCGAGGTGTTCGGCACCGCGATAGCGATAGCGCTGGGCACCGGCCATGATCATGCCGATCACATAGCCGTCATGCACATGGGGCGCGAAACGATGATCGATGTAGCGGGCGGACAATAACTCCACCCCGGCCAGTGGCGGGGTTTGCCAGAAGTGGATCGACTCGCCTTGATTTGCGCCCATGATTCAAGCGCGCCCTGTGGCGGCCAGCCACTCGGGGATGCGCCGCTCAAGGTAGTAACCGGGTTGCCTGAGCGTGCCGTCGACGAAGCCGACATGCCCGCCCTTGGCCTGCAGTTCGAATTGCGTGCACGTGGACAACTCATCGACATGCGGCAGGCTGTGGGGAAACACGAAGGGGTCGTCGGCGGCCTGTATCATCAAGGTTGGCGTGCGAATTTCGCCGAGGAAGTAGCGGCTCGAGGCGCGGCGATAATAATCCTCGGCATCGACAAAGCCGTTCAGCGGCGCGGTAACCCGGCCATCGAAATCCCAGAACGTGCGCATGTTTTCCAGCGAGCCAAGCGCGGCCAATGCGGCCAGGCCATCCTCGCGTCCATCATGCTGGAACTGGCGCTGCTTGTTCTTGATGTAGGCGACCATCTCGCGCATGAAATGCGCCTGATAGACCTTTGAGAAACCCTGGTCGATGCGGTCGGCGCAATGGTCCAGGCGGAACGGCACCGACACCGCCACGGCGCCCATCAAGTCGCTATCGCTGCCGGTCTCGCCCAAATGCTTGAGCAGGATATTGCCGCCCAGTGAGTAACCCACTGCATACAGTGGCGCGAGAGGTCGTTTGGCCCGCAAGTGCCTGATGGTTTCAGCAAGGTCTTCGCTGGCACCGGAATGGTAGCTGCGCGGCAACAGGTTGGGTTCGCCCGAACAACCGCGCCAGTTCAGCGCGACGCTGGCCCAGCCTCGGTCGCCCAGGGCTTTTTGCATACCGGCCACGTAAGGCGAATTCGACGAGCCGGTGAGCCCGTGCAACACCAACACCAACGGTGCGTCGGCGCTGTGCGGGCCGTGCCAGTCGAGGTCGAGAAAGTCGCCATCCTCAAGCCACAAGCGTTCTCGCTCGCGTTCGATGTGCACGGTTTTTCGCCACAGCGGCCCCCACAAGGTTTGCAAGTGCGGATTGCTGAGGCCGAAGGCGGGGGTGAAGGACGGCCGTTGGGACATTGCGGGGTGCCGGTGCACAGCTATTCTCGGGGAAAGTGATCATGAATCTGTCCGAAGACGCGGCGGGACAGTTCCGCGACCGCGTCGTCGTGGGTAACTAACTTGCCACAATCTTGCCAGGTGCGCGACACATGGTATTGGTTGCGCTTTCGCCCGGTGCTGGCAGCGATTGTTGATCTGTCTTCGGCCCCAGGATGACAACGCGCCATTGCTCGGCGTGGTGATGTCGGTTCAGCGCGTTTTTGATTGATGCTGGGTTCAGCTTCAAGCCAGCTTGTGTGGGAAAGTCGAGATCCAGTGGCAGATCATGGACGCCAATGTTGTGCAGCTGGCCCGAAATCTGCGCATTGGTAGCGCGGCCCAATGGTGCGCTACCGGCCAAATGCTGTTGGATATCGTCGAGTTCCTGTTGGGTTGGCCCTTGAGCGAGGAAGTCGCTGAACATCGTCTTGATATGGGCCAGCACGGCATCGGCTTGCTCCGGTCGGGTCTGCAATTCAATGCTCAGTGCTGCGTGTGCCTGAAGGGCTGAAAGGTCGGATTCCACGTGATAGGTCAGCCCTCGACGTTCACGAAGTTCATTCATCAGCCGCGTGGCGAAAATCTGGCTGGCCATCCTGAGCGCTACGTAGTCCGGACTGCTTCGCAGGACGCTTGGCTGGGCAAGCCGCAGGTAAGCCTGGGTGGATGGACGCTCGATGCGCAGCAGATTTGGGGACACCGGGCTTGTCACAGGCTGGATTGCGGCAATGGCCGGCCCCTGGGGCAATGCAGCGGATATCTGCGCACCAATGCGCTGGGCTTCCTCCTCCGTAAGGTCGCCGACCAGTGTGATCAGGGCGTTGCCTGTTGTGTAAGCCATGCGATGGAAGGCTTGTGCCTGGGTGCGGGTGATGGAGGCAAGTCCGGCCCGGGTTCCGTAGAGGGACTGAGCATAATGGTGGCCGGGAAACAGCTGGCCAAGGTTCGCTTGTCGGGCTTGTAAGGCATGGGACTGATCTTCAAGGTCCAGAAAATACTGCAGCTGGGATTTCACAGCAGGCAAGGACTCCTCAGGCAGCAACGGCTTGCCGAGTACCTGGGCAAACAGTTCCAGGGCCGGAGTGCGCCGGGCTTCGTCGCTGAGGCTGCGCAGGGAAAAAAGGCTCCGATCCTGGCTTATGTCCATAACCAGCCTTGCCCCCAGATTATCGAACGTCGCCTGTATCGCATTGACGTCCTTGCCCGCCACGCCCTCATTCAAAAGGCTGAAGGTCACCGCTGCCAGGCCGGGTTGCTGCGGGGTGTGGGCGCTGCCGGCAGCAAAACTCACCAAGGCATCAAACATCGGCAGACCAGGGGTGCGGATGAACAGGATCTTCGTTTCGCTGAGCGTTTTGTAGCCCTTGATCGACAGCGTGCGGTGGATAGCCGGAGTCTGTGGTTCATTGAGCGATTGCAGCACTGGTTTCTGGAGCGCCGTGATTGCAGCGGCATGGGCCTGAGCACTCAATAGCATGCCGGCCATGATCAATCCATTGATGAGGCCTTTGAGCTTATCCATTGTTTTTCTCCGGCAAGATTTTCGCGGTACTCAGGCGCTCACGCGTCAGGTAAGTCTTCGCGACCTGTTGAATATCCAGGGGCGTGACCTTGTTCAGCTCATCCGTATCCTGATCGACCAGCCGCCAGTCCAGGTCAATGGTTTCCAGCAGGCCCAAGTTGTAAGCCTGCCTTTCCAGATCATCCTGCGCATAAACCGTGTTAGCGATCAGGAGGTTTTTCGCGCGCTCCAGTTCTGCCGGTTCCGGTGCCTTGCTTTTCAGTGACTCGATCACTTGCCACAGACGGGCGAGGGCTTCGTCAGGGTCGTTGAGTTTGTCCGGATTGAGTTGTGTGGTGATGGTCAGCAACGAATCGCCGCGATTGAAGGCGTCGTACTCTGAGTGGGCCTCAGTGAATATCGCCTCGCCCAGTTGCAGTTGCTGTTTGATCCGCGCGCTACTGGATCCGGCCAGTAACATATTGAGCAAGCGCAGGGCATGGGCGGTCCGACGATCCAGTGCCGTGGCCAGGCTGGGCGCGTTGAAGCTCATGATCAGGCGCGGGGACGCCACCGGTTCGTGCAGGGTCAGCGATCGTTCACCGGCAGAAGCCAGCTCGAGGGGGGCAAGCGCCACAGGTGTCACACGCCGCTGCAGGTGGCCGAAGTACTGCTGTGCCAGCGCCTTGATCCGCTCAGGCGCAACATCGCCAACGACCACCAGCGTGGCATTGTCCGGCGAGTACCAGGCCTGATACCACTGCTGCAATTGAACGGCATTCATTCGCTGCAGGTCGTGCATCCAGCCAAACGTCGGGGTGCGGTTGCCGCTGGCCGGGTAGGCGATGCTGTTCAGTCGTTCGTGAGCCGACGCGGCGATTTCATCATCAACGCGCATCCGGCGCTCCTCCTGAATGACCTTGAGCTCCAGGGCGAAGTCCTGTGCATCCAGCTCGGCCGTACTCATCAGGTCGGCCAGTATTTCGAAAGCGACGCCTGTCCGGGAGGAAGGCAATGTCTGGTAAAAGGTTGTGTAGTCCGTGCCAGTCAAAGCGTTTTCACTGGCGCCAAGCTTCTCCAATATCGCCGCGAATTCTCCGGCGCAGGCTTTGCTGCTGCCCTTGTACACCATGTGTTCGAGGGCGTGGGACAGGCCCGACTGGCCGGGCGGTTCGTAGCTTGAACCGACCTTTATCCAGAGTTGGGCGGTGACGATGGGGGAGCGGTGGTCCTCGCGCACGACAACCTTGAGACCGTTATCCAGCGAGAACTCTTGTGTTGCAGGAGGTGATGCCGCGGCAGCCATGAGCGGCAACCAGGCGATAAAGGACAGCACCAATGTGCTGCGGGAGATGTTCATCCGTGTACATCCTCAGTGGTTTGCAGGTATTTACGCAAACCACTGTGGATCATCCGCAAAGGTGTCAGGCGGTAACTATGTAGTGCACTCCGCAATCGACTCGGGAGCCGTCATCTCGCCGGAGTGTCAGGCGCTTCGTTGCCACAGCGAGTAGTACACGCGCCCGGATTTCTGTTCCCGGTGCAGGCGCCAGTTCTCCGGCAGACCCAGGGTCGAAGGTGCGGACTCGCTTTCGGTGTACACCCAGGCATCTTCGGCCAGCCATTGGCGCTCTTCGAGCAACTTGCAAACGGCGGGCAGCAGGTTCTGGTTGAACGGCGGGTCGAGGAATACCAGGTCGTAGGCCGTTGCGGTCTGGGTTTCCAGATAGCGCAGGGCGTCGGCGGTCTGGACCTGGCCGTTGGTGCACCGCAGGGTGCCCAGGTGCTCCTTCAGGCTGGACACCGCGATGTTGCTGGCGTCGAGCGCCTGGCCCATGGCCGCGCCACGGGACAGTGCTTCGAGGAACAGCGCGCCGCTACCGGTAAACGGGTCGAGCACCCTGGCGCCCGGCACATAAGGTGCGAGCCAGTTGAACAGGGTTTCACGCACCCGGTCTGGCGTCGGGCGCAGGCCCGGGGCGTCGGGGAAGCTCAACTTGCGGCTGCGCCACTCGCCGCCGATGATGCGCAGCTGGTTCACGCCGTTGTGGACGTTTTTGGCGGGTTTTTTTGGACTGGCCATTAATGCTCCGGAACCCCGAGCGGCTGCTCGGAAGGTTTATCAGTAGGGGCCGGTAACGGCTTTTGCGGCACGGTCGGGCCAGCGCTGACGATGACCATTTTGTCCGTGCTCAGGTGTTTGTTCATGGCGGCTTTGACCTGCTCGACGGTCAAGGCCTGGGACTGTTGCATGAAGTCTTCCAGGTGACTCAACGGCAAGTTGTAAAAACCGATGGCGCCCAGTTGGCCGACGATATCGGCATTGCTGGCGGTGGACAGCGGGAAGCTGCCGGCCAGTTCGCGCTTGGCGTCGTCGAGTTCTTTTTCGGTCGGACCGGTTTTAAGGTAGTCGGCGAGCACGTCCTGCACCAGTTTAAGGGTGCCTTCGCTCATCTCGGCGCGGGTTTGCAGGTTGATCATGAACGGACCGCGTACCTGCATCGGGGTAAAGCCCGAATACACGCCGTAAGTCAGACCGCGCTTCTCGCGCACTTCACTCATCAACCGGGTGCCGAAGCCGCCACCACCGAGGATCTGGTTACCCATGGATAACGCGGCGTAGTCCGGATCGTCACGGTCGATGCCCAGTTGCGCGAGCATCAGGTTGGTCTGTTTGGACGGGAACTCGATATGGCCGACGCTGGCCTTGGGTTCGACAGGTTGTGCGATTTTCGGCAAGGCCGGGCCTTTGGGCAGTGCGCCGGAAACCTGTGCGGCAATCGTCTCGGCTTCTGCGCGGGACAGGTCACCGACCAGCGCGATCACCACATTGCCGGCCGCATAGGCTTTCTCGTGGAAAGCACGCAGTTGCGCCAGGGTAATCGCCGGTACGGTTTTCGCCGTGCCGTCGCTGGAATGCGCGTACGGGTGATCACCGTACAAGCGGTCCATCAGCTCCAGGCTGGCCAGTTTGCCGGGGTTCTGTTTCTGGTATTCGAAACCGGCGAGCATCTGGTTCTTGATGCGGGCCAGCGAATCTGCAGGGAAAGTCGGCTTGCCGATGACTTCGGCGAACAGCTTCAGGGCCGGCTCGCGCTTGTCCTTGGCACTCAGGCTGCGCAGCGAAGCGATTGCCATGTCCTTATAAGCGCCGTTGCCGAAATCGGCACCCAGGCCTTCGAAGCCCTGGGCAATGGCACCGACGTCTTTGCCGGCCACGCCTTCGTTGAGCATGGCGTTGGTCAACACCGCCACGCCCGGTGCATCGCCGTCCTGGCTGCTGCCGGCAGCGAAGATCAGGCGCATGTCGAACATCGGCAGCTCATGGGCTTCGACAAACAGCACCTTGGTGCCTTCGGCGGTGTTCCAGGTCTGCACGTCCAGCTTGCGGTGGTCCGGTGCCTTGCCGTTGAGTTCGGTCAGTGATTGCAGTTTCTGGCTGGCCTTGGCCTTGTCCAGGGCTTCGCTGGCATTGGTTTGGCCAGGGCGCGACAAATAGAACGCGGCGGAACCGATAATGGCGACGGCGACCAGGCCGATCAAGGCCAGGCGGGAGGGTTTACGCTCACTCATGAGTCGTCTCCAGAGGCAGTACATGGGCGACGCTGAGACGTTCGCGGGTGAAATACAGCTTGGCGGCTTTCTGGATATCTTCCGGCGTGACGCTTTCCAGGTCGGCCAGTTCGGTGTCCATCAGCTGCCATGACAGGCCAACGGTTTCCAGTTGGCCGATGGCCGTGGCCTGACTGGTGATCGAGTCGCGCTCGTAGACCAGGCCGGCAATGACTTGTGCGCGTACGCGTTCCAGCTCTTCGGCGGTTGGTGCAGTGGTTTTCAGCTGGTCGAGCAGCCTCCACAAACCGGCTTGCGCCTGGGCGATGGTCTTGTGTTTCTGTGTGTTTGGCGATGCCGACAGGGTAAACAAGCTATCGCCACGGGTGTAGGCGTCATAACTCGACGAACCGCCAGACACCAGTTCTTCTCCGCGCTCCAGTTGCGTCGGGATGCGTCCGCTGTAGCCGCCATCGAGCAGCGCCGAGATCAGGCGCAGGGCATTGACCAGGCGTTTGTCTTCGGTGGTGGCAATGCTCGGTACGTTGAAGGCCAGCATCAGGCTTGGCAGTTGGGTTTGCACATGCAGGGTGATCTGGCGCTCGCCGGGTTCGGCCAGTTCCAGCGGTTTTTTCGCGGCCGGCACATCACGCTTGGCGATCGGGCCAAAGTAGCGCTGGGCCAGGGTTTTGACTTCGCCCGGTGTGACATCGCCAACTACTACCAGTGTGGCGTTGTTCGGCACGTACCAGGTCTGGTACCAGTGACGCAGTTCTTCGACTTTCATCCGCTCAAGGTCGGCCATCCAGCCGATGGTCGGCGTGTGATAGCCGCTGGCCGGGTAGGCCATGGCCTTGAAGCGCTCGTAGGCCTTGGACATCGGCTTGTCGTCGGTGCGCAGGCGACGTTCCTCCTTGATGACCTCGATTTCCTTGGCGAACTCGCCGGCCGGCAGGCGCAGGCTGGCCATGCGGTCGGCCTCCAGTTCGAAGGCTACGCCCAGGCGATCGCGGGCCAGCACCTGGTAGTACGCGGTGAAGTCGTCGCTGGTGAATGCGTTCTCTTCGGCGCCGAGGTCGCGCAGTATCAGCGAGGCTTCGCCGGGGCCGACTTTCTCGCTACCCTTGAACATCATGTGTTCCAGGGCGTGGGACAGACCGGTGTTACCCGGCGTCTCGTAGCTGCTGCCGACCTTGTACCAGACCTGGGAAACCACCACGGGCGCACGGTGGTCTTCACGTACGATCACCTTCAGACCGTTGTCGAGGGTGAATTCGTGGGTAGGTTGCGGGTCGGCGGCCATGGCCGAAAGGGGCAGGAAAACTGTGCTGAGGAGCAGGCCTGCGGCGCGGCGGGCAAGAGCATTCATTCGTTTTTAAACCTTTGGGGCTGCCCGCTTGTTCTTAGCGTCAGCGGGCGAGAGGGTGCTAGGATACTGATCCGTTTTACTGGCGGCCACGCCTATCAGGCACTCATGTTTGATCAGGTTGTATGGGTTTGCGACGGAGTGTGGATATTTATCAGCTAAACTCCGCTTTTTCGCCGATTTTGCCGCATCTGTCCCGTGTGAAATCGTTTCCTTGAGGTGGCGTTGTTCACCTCGACAAAATGTTGCGCGTGAACAAGCTGCGTCAATCGCAGTCTGTTCTGCATCGAATTTTTATTTGCCGAGGCGCCATTGGCGCGTCGCTACCGTGAGATAGCCGTCCTCCATGTTTGGTTCCAACGACGACAAGAAGACCCCAGCTGCGGCTGGCGAGAAGAAAAGCCTGTTCGGATGGCTGCGCAAAAAGCCGCAGGAACCCGTCGTCGAACAGCCACAACCCGTTCCTGAACCTGCGCCAGCTCCGGCTCCGGCTCCGGCCCCAGTAATAGACGCGCCCGCGCCGGTTGTTCTGCCGGTCGCCGAACCGGTATTGCAACCGCAGGCCGAGACTGTCGTCGAGCCAGCCAACGAAATCATCGAAGCGCCGCTGACACCGACTGCCGAGCCATGGCTGACCTTGCCCGTGGCAGAAGAGCCCGTGGCGCTGGTCGAAGATGATCTGGCGCCCCACGTGACCCCGCCGATTCCGGCCCCGGCCCCGGCCCCGGCCCCGGCTGCGTTTGCGCCTGCGCCGGTTCATGCACTTGTGGTCGAGCCGGTTGTGGCGCTAGTCGTTGTGGCTGCGCCTGCGCCTGTATCGGTTGTAACCGAACCGGTTGCCCCGGTCGAGCCTGTACGCACCGAAGAAACCAAAGCCGGTTTCTTCGCCCGCCTCAAGCAGGGTCTGTCCAAGACCAGCGCCAGTATTGGCGAAGGCATGGCCAGCCTGTTTCTGGGCAAAAAGGTCATCGATGACGAACTGCTCGAAGACCTCGAAACCCGTTTGCTGACCGCCGACGTGGGTGTCGAGGCCACGTCGGTGATCATTCAGCGTCTGACGCAGAAGGTTGCGCGCAAAGAGCTGGCCGACGCCGATGCCCTGTACAAATCCCTGCAGGCCGAGCTGGCCGCCATGCTCAAGCCTGTCGAGCAGCCGCTGAAAGTCTCCTCACAGAACAAGCCGTTCGTGATTCTGGTCGTTGGCGTCAACGGTGCCGGTAAGACCACCACCATCGGCAAGCTGGCCAAGAAACTGCAGCTGGAAGGCAAGAAAGTCATGCTGGCCGCTGGCGACACCTTCCGCGCCGCGGCGGTGGAGCAATTGCAGGTCTGGGGCGAGCGCAACAAGATTCCGGTGATCGCGCAGCACACTGGCGCCGACTCGGCCTCGGTAATTTTCGACGCCGTGCAGGCCGCCAAGGCCCGTGGCATCGATGTGCTGATCGCCGACACCGCCGGTCGCCTGCACACCAAAGACAACCTGATGGAAGAGTTGAAAAAGGTTCGCCGGGTGATCGGCAAGCTCGATGCCGACGCGCCGCACGAAGTGTTGCTGGTCCTCGATGCCGGTACCGGCCAGAACGCCATCAACCAGGCGAAACAATTCAACCAGACCGTCGAATTGACCGGCCTGGCTTTGACTAAACTCGACGGCACCGCCAAGGGCGGGGTGATTTTCGCCCTGGCCAAGCAGTTTGGCTTGCCGATCCGCTACATCGGTGTTGGCGAAGGCATCGACGATTTGCGTACCTTTGAAGCAGAACCCTTTGTCCAGGCATTGTTTGCCGAGCGGGAGCGTTCATGATTCGTTTCGAACAGGTCGGTAAACGCTACCCGAACGGTCACGTCGGCTTGCATGAGCTGAGCTTTCGAGTCCGTCGTGGCGAGTTCTTGTTTGTCACCGGCCATTCCGGCGCCGGTAAATCCACGCTATTGCGCCTGTTGCTGGCGATGGAGCGTCCGACCAGCGGCAAGTTGCTGCTCGCCGGGCAAGACCTGAGCACCATCAGCAACGCGCAGATTCCTTTCTTGCGTCGGCAGATCGGCGTGGTGTTCCAGAATCACCAGTTGCTGTTCGATCGCACGGTGTTCAATAACGTTGCGTTGCCTTTGCAGATCCTGGGTCTGTCCAAGGCCGAGATCGCCAAGCGCGTGGACTCGGCACTGGAGCGCGTGGCGCTGTCGGATAAAACCGATCTGTACCCGGGCGACCTGTCCACCGGTCAGCAGCAGCGCGTCGGCATCGCCCGCGCCATCGTCCATCGCCCGGCCTTGCTGCTGGCGGACGAACCGACCGGTAACCTCGACCCGCGTCTGGCCGCCGAAATCATGGGTGTGTTCGAAGATATCAATCGTCTGGGTACCAGCGTGCTGATCGCCAGTCACGACCTGGCCCTGATCGCCCGCATGCGCCATCGCATGCTGACGCTGCAACGTGGTCGATTGATCGGTGACGGGGAGGCGGCCGTATGAGTGCAACACGTAGCCCCAAGGTTTCCGAGCGAGTGGCCCCGAAAGCCGCCGATCCGCAACCGCAAAAGAAAAAGCGCGACGATGACGACGGGCCGGACTTCGCCACGTTGTTCCGCGCCTGGATCGAAAGCCATCGCGCCAGCCTGGTGGACAGCCTGCGCCGCCTGGGCAAGCAGCCCATCGGCAGTTTCTTCACCTGCATGGTGATGGCGGTGGCCCTGAGTTTGCCCATGGGGCTGTCACTTTTGCTAAGTAACGTCGAGCGTCTGGGCGGTTCCTGGCAGCGCGCAGCGCAGATTTCCCTGTATCTGGACCTTGAGGCCAAGCCGGTCGAAAGCGAAGCGCTGCGCGATCAGATCAAGGGCATGCCTGGCGTGGCCGATGCCGAATATGTGGGCCGGGAGCAGGCGCTGGAAGAGTTCCAGCAACAGTCCGGTCTGGGCGAGGCGCTCAAGGAATTGCCGGAGAATCCGCTGCCGGGCGTGGTGCTGGTGACGCCGACCGAAGTCGACAAGCCGGCCCTTGAAGCATTAAGACAAAAACTATCCGAGCTGCCGAAGGTACAACAGGCACAACTTGATTTAGTCTGGGTCGAGCGCCTGGCAGCCATCCTCAAGCTGGGTGACCGTTTTGTCTTCGGTCTGACCGTGCTTCTGGTTTCTGCATTACTTTTGGTGATAGGCAATACCATTCGTCTTCATATTGAAAACCGCCGCACAGAGATAGAAGTGATTAAACTGGTCGGCGGCACTGACAGCTATGTACGCAGGCCCTTTCTATATATGGGTGCGCTGTATGGCTTCGGTGCGGGGATTCTGTCCTGGGGCGTACTGGCGTTCGGTCTTGACTGGCTGAATGACGCGGTGGTGGGGCTGGCCGGATTGTACGGCAGTGATTTTGCTCTGGCTGGAGTGCCAGTTGCCGACGGTCTGTCTCTCTTGCTTGGCGCGGTGCTGTTGGGGTATATCGGTGCATGGATTGCAGTCGCACGCCACCTGAGGGAGCTTGCGCCTAAGTAGTATCATTTTGCTCGTATTGACCTTTCAGCGTTTTTGGGTTTTAGGGAACTTGTCTTTCGGTTTCCGGTCAATTTTCGCAGTGCTGAACTGCACGAGTTTGTAAGTCGGAGGTTTTTTCGTATGACCAATTCTTTGCAACCTGCATATGCTCTGGTCCCGGGTGCGAACCTGGAGGCCTATGTGCACACCGTCAACAGCATTCCATTGCTGTCGCCGGAGCAGGAGCGTGAACTGGCCGAGAGTCTCTATTATGAGCAGGATTTGGGGGCGGCTCGGCAGATGGTGCTCGCCCACCTGCGTTTTGTCGTACATATCGCCCGTAGCTATTCCGGCTACGGCCTGGCTCAGGCTGACCTGATCCAGGAAGGCAACGTTGGCCTGATGAAGGCCGTGAAACGCTTCAACCCGGAAATGGGCGTGCGCCTGGTGTCCTTTGCCGTGCACTGGATCAAGGCGGAAATCCACGAGTTCATCCTGCGCAACTGGCGCATCGTGAAAGTCGCGACCACCAAGGCCCAGCGCAAGTTGTTCTTCAACCTGCGCAGCCAGAAGAAGCGCTTGGCCTGGTTGAACAACGAGGAAGTCCATCGCGTGGCAGAAAGCCTGGGTGTAGAGCCTCGGGAAGTGCGCGAGATGGAAAGCCGCCTGACTGGCCATGACATGGCCTTCGACCCGGCTGCCGAAGCGGACGACGACAGTGCTTTCCAGTCGCCGGCCAACTATCTGGAAGACCACCGGTACGACCCGGCCCGTCAACTGGAAGATGCCGACTGGAGCGACAACTCCAACCACAACCTGCACGAAGCACTGGAAGTGCTGGACGACCGCAGCCGTGACATCCTCTACCAGCGCTGGCTGGCGGAAGAAAAAGCCACGCTGCACGACCTGGCGCAGAAGTACAACGTGTCGGCCGAGCGTATTCGCCAACTCGAGAAGAGCGCGATGAACAAGCTCAAGTTGTCGATCGCCGCGTAACCGGCGACCTGGCAATAAAAAACGCCCCGATCATTGATCGGGGCGTTTTTTGTTTGTGCCGATGATCCCTGGTACATCGCTCCCACAGGGGATCTTCAGTGTTATTCGGCCCAAGGCGCCCGGCGCGAGTCGTTCAGCCCGATCAGATAGCTGTCCCCGCCCAACTGACTCATCTGCTGCCTGATCCAGCCGGCCCGACGTGAAACGTAGGTGGTCGGATGGCTCGCACTCCAAACCCGCGGGTTGGGCAGTACTGCGGCCAACAAGCTCGACTGCTGGCGGCTGAGGCCTTTAGCGCTCACGCCAAAGTGATGCCGGGCCGCCGCTTCGGCGCCAAACACACCGTCATCCCACTCGACACTGTTGAGGTACACCTCAAGAATCCGCTGCTTGGGCCAGAACACTTCGATCAGCCCGGTGAACCAGGCTTCCAGGCCTTTGCGCAGCCAGCTGCGGCCAGACCACAGGAACAGGTTTTTCGAGACTTGCTGGCTCAGGGTGCTGGCGCCACGGATCGAACCGCCGCGCTCGTTGTGGGCAAACGCCGCCTGAATCGCGCCGATATCGAAGCCCCAGTGCTCCGGGAATTTCTGGTCTTCGCCGGCAATCACCGCCACCTTGAGGTCGTCGGAGATCTCGTCCCAGGGTTTCCAGGTCCGTTGCAGGTCGATGGGTTCGCCGTCAAACCAGGATTCGATCTTGCGCTCGACCATCAGCGTCGTCCCTGGTGGCGGCACCACGCGAAAGATCAGCACCAGCAAGACGCTGCCACCCATGAACCAGAGTACGGCCTTGGTGAAATGACGGAAATAGATACGCAGCATAGAGATGGCTTGGCCGAACCCGTTGAGCGGGCCATTATACAGACCCTTTGGATCGAAACTGACTGGAGTTCTGCATGCTGCGTGGCTTTCTGATGCTGGCCGCTTTTTTCGGCTTCACCGGTGTCGGTCTCGGGGCCTTTGCCGCCCACGGCCTGAAAAGCCGCCTGAGCGCCGAGTACCTGGCGATCTTCCATACCGGCGTCACCTATCAACTGGTGCATGCCCTGGCGCTGCTCGGTGTCGCCGCGCTGGCCACGCAAATTCCCGGTCGACTCGCCACTTGGGCCTGCGCATCGTTTGCCATCGGTATCCTGCTGTTCTCCGGCAGCCTGTATGTATTGACGCTGACGGGCATCAGCAAGCTCGGCATCATCACCCCGTTCGGTGGCCTGGCCTTCCTGGTGGGCTGGTTTTGCCTGGGCCTGGCCGCCTGGCGTTTGTAACCTACCGCTTGACGCTTGTTGCTGACCTTTAGGTCATGATCAAGCTAGAATGCCTGCCCCTAAAAATGATGGCGGCATCCGGCATGCGCATTCAGTTGAACGGCGAATCCTTTGAACTGCCCGACGGTGAAACCGTTGCGGCCCTGCTGACCCGTCTGGACCTGACCGGACGCCGGGTGGCGGTCGAACTCAATCTGGATATCGTCCCGCGCAGTCAGCATGCAGACACCGCGTTGAACGACGGCGATACCGTCGAAGTGGTGCACGCCATCGGCGGCGGCTAGTAGCCTCGGCCGAGTGGCCACAGAATTCTGCAAGAACCTCACCCCTACAGAGGATTTCCCATGAGCATCGTTCGTAGCGACAAGCCTTTCGTCCTGGCCGGTCGTACTTACCAGTCGCGTTTGCTGGTCGGTACCGGCAAGTACCGTGACATGGAAGAAACCCGCCTGGCCATCGAAGCCTCGGGTGCCGAGATCGTGACTTTCGCCGTGCGCCGTACCAACCTCGGCCAGATCGAGGGCGAGCCGAACCTGCTCGAAGTGCTGTCGCCGGATCGCTACACCTTCCTGCCGAACACTGCCGGTTGCTACGACGCCATCGAAGCCGTGCGCACCTGCCGCCTGGCCCGTGAGCTGCTCGATGGACACAACCTGGTGAAGCTGGAAGTGCTGGCCGACCAGAAAACCCTGTTTCCCAACGTGATCGAAACCCTCAAGGCCGCCGAAACGCTGGTCAAGGAAGGCTTCGACGTGATGGTCTACACCAGTGATGACCCGATCATCGCCCGGCAACTGGCTGAAATCGGCTGCATCGCCGTCATGCCGCTCGCGGGTTTGATTGGTTCGGGTCTGGGGATCTGCAATCCATACAACCTGCAGATCATCCTCGAAGAAGCCAAAATCCCGGTACTGGTGGATGCCGGTGTCGGTACTGCTTCCGACGCCACCATTGCCATGGAACTGGGTTGTGATGCTGTGCTGATGAACTCGGCCATCGCTCACGCCCAGCAGCCGGTCATGATGGCTGAAGCCATGAAACATGCGATCGTCGCAGGCCGCCTGGCTTACCTCGCCGGCCGTATGCCGAAAAAACTCTATGCCAGCGCCTCTTCGCCGCTGGATGGTCTGATCAAGTAAGAGCCATTGATGACTGAATCGAACGACACGCCTATCCAGACGGAAGAAGGCGACGAGCGCCAACACCGCCGCATCAAGAGTTTCGTGATGCGTGCCGGGCGCATGACCGAAGGCCAGCAACGCGGCCTGGAGCAGGGCGCGCCGCTGTACGTGCTGCCGCTGGCCGATGCGCCGGTGGACTTCGACCAGGTGTTCGGTCGCTCGGCACCGCGCTCGCTGGAAATCGGTTTCGGCATGGGCCATTCGCTGCTGGAAATGGCAGCGGCTTCGCCGGATCAGGATTTCATCGGCGTCGAAGTGCACCGTCCGGGTGTCGGGGCGCTGCTCAATGGCGTGTTGACCCAGGGTTTGACCAACCTGCGGGTCTACGATTGCGATGCCATCGAAGTGCTCAACCGCTGTGTGGCCGATAACAGCCTCGATCGCCTGATGCTGTTTTTCCCGGACCCGTGGCACAAGAGCCGTCATCACAAGCGTCGCATTGTCCAGGCGTCATTCGCTGAGCTGGTACGCAGCAAGTTGAAGGTCGGCGGCATTCTGCACATGGCCACCGACTGGGAGCCGTACGCCGAATACATGCTGGAAGTGATGAACGTTGCGCCGGGTTACCGCAACCTCGCCGAAGACGGCAAGTGCGTACCGCGCCCGGCCGAACGGCCGATCACCAAGTTCGAACGCCGTGGCGAACGTCTTGGGCATGGTGTGTGGGATTTGAAGTTCGAAAAACTGGCGTAAAACCTGTGGGAGCGAGCTTGCTCGCGATGGCGGCCTGACAGTCAACAGAGATGTTGGATGTTATGGCCCCATCGCGAGCAAGCTCGCTCCCACAGTTGTTTTGTGTGTGCTGTAGGATTAGCGGCGATCCGCGACCACGCCAATCAACACCAACACCACCAGCAACACCGGCGCCAGGCTGTAGTTGTTGAACTGACTCAAGCCGCGCACGATCCATGGTGTGGCGTAGATCAGCGCCGCGCCGCTGCCAATCATGCACAGCAGGGACATCAGTGGCACGCGCAAGGCGCCGGCGATGCTGCCCAGACGCTGCTCGACCCAGCCTTTGAAATCCGCACCAAACAGCACCAGCAGGCAGCCCACCAGGGCCAGGGCGATTTCCGAGAGGTTGCTGCGGCTCCAGCGAGACACGGTGGCAAGCAGGTCGAGTACCAAATCCATTCGATTTCCTTATGTCAGAAATTTCTGCAGCAAGTCGTTGAGGAAGAGTTGTCCGCGCTCGGTGGCTACCAGACGTGACGGTTCGACCTGCAACAGGCCGCTTTGTTCGGCTTCACGGCGGCCTTCAGCAAGGCTTTCCAGCGTCATGCCGGTACGTTCCGGGTACAGCCGCGATTCGACGCCTTCAGTCAGGCGCAACGCGTTCATCAGGAATTCGAACGGCATTTCATCGTTGCCCAGCGCTTTCTCGCCGGCCCGGAAGCTTTTCGCCGGGTTCAGGTAATCCTTCGGCAAGCGGGTTTTCCAGGTGCGGACAATGCGCCCGTCCGGGTGGCTGAGCTTGCCGTGGGCGCCGGCGCCGATGCCGATGAAGTCGCCAAAACTCCAGTAATTGAGGTTGTGTCGCGCCGGACGACCGGGCTGGGCATAGGCCGAGACTTCGTACTGGGCGTAACCGTGTTTGGCCAGCAGCGCTTGCCCGGCTTCCTGGATGTCCCACAGCGTGTCGTCTTCCGGCAGCGTCGGCGGCTGGTTCCAGAACACCGTGTTCGGTTCCAGGGTCAGTTGATACCACGACAGGTGTGTCGGTTTCAGGGCAATGGCTGTGCGCAGGTCCGCCAAGGCATCGTCCAGGGACTGATTCGGCAAGCCATGCATCAAGTCCAGGTTGAAGTTATCGAACCCGGCCTGCCGCGCCATGCCGGCGGCGCGTACGGCTTCGTCGCCGTTGTGGATGCGGCCCAGGGCCTCGAGTTTTTCTTGCTGAAAACTCTGGATGCCGATCGACAGGCGATTGATGCCCAGTTTCCGGTAGGCCACGAACTTGTCTTGCTCGAATGTCCCCGGATTGGCTTCCAGCGTGATTTCGATGTCGCTGGCAAACGGGATGCGTTGTTCGACGCCTTTGAGCAAGCGACCCAGCGAATCAGCACTGAACAGGCTTGGCGTACCGCCACCAAAGAATATCGAGCTCAGCTCACGACCATAAACGGCGTGCAGGTCCTGATCGAGATCGGCCAGCAAGGCGTCGACGTACTCTTCTTCCGGCAGCACAGGGCTGGCGGTGTGGGAGTTGAAGTCGCAATAAGGGCATTTGCGTACACACCACGGGATGTGGATGTACAGCGCCAGGGGCGGCAGCACTGGCAGGGCCGCCCGAGGCGATTGAACGTCGCCGCCGAAGATCAGCGGCGACGCGGATGATTCACGGGTCATTTCAAGCCCAGACGCTGGCGCAGCAGATCCATTGCACGGGCGCGGTGGCTGATCTGGTTCTTGTCGCCCGGGCTCAACTCGGCGCTGGAGCAATCGCGCTCCGGCACCCAGAACAGCGGGTCGTAGCCAAAACCGTGTTCGCCGCTGGCCTGGGTCAGGATTCGCCCGTGCCACAAACCTTCGCAGAGGATCGGCAATGGATCATCGGCGTGGCGCACCAATGCGAGCACGCAGACGAACTGCGCACCACGCTCGGCTTCAGGCACGTCTTTCAACACGTCGAGCAGCTTGGCGTTGTTCGCCGCATCGCCTTTGCCGTCGGCATAGCGCGCCGAATAGATGCCGGGCGCACCGCCGAGGAAATCCACGGCCAGCCCGGAATCGTCGGCCAGCGCCGGCAGGCCGGAAATGCGCGCGGCATTACGGGCCTTGAGGATGGCGTTCTCGACGAACGACAAACCGGTTTCTTCGGGCTCCACGCTGCTGAACTCGCCGATCGAGCGCAGATGCACCGACTCGCCGAGCATGGCCTGGAGTTCCTTGAGTTTGCCGGCGTTATGGCTGGCCAATACGAGTTGCGTGAAGTTGATCATTGGCCGGGGAAGAGCTCTTGGTTGAAATTGATGGTGTTGATTTTGTCACCGGTCTGCACCTTGATGTCGAAAGTGCGGACCTCCGGTTGATCTACCGGATATTGCGCGATGTAGTAGATCGCACCTTGTTCGGTGATCTGTTTGAACTTCAGTGGCACGGTCTGGCTGGTCAGGTCTTTGACCGAACCGCTCACCTGGGCGATCAGTGGCTTGCCTTCCTTGAGCACCGAGATATTGATCACGCCCTGGTTCTTGCTGCGGATCAGTTCGGCGGACTTGGCAATGTCCGGGGTCAGGTAGGTGGAGTTGAAGGTGTTGTAGTGCACCGTCACGTCGCCGAAGGTTTCCTGGCGCTCGCTCTTGATGGGTTCGGCGCCCATGGCGGTGACGCTCAGGCAGGCAGTGAGTAGAAACAAAGCAAGACGACCCATGATCGTTCTCCTTGAAATAGGGTGGATCAGACCGCGACCTTGTGGTCGGAAAGTCCCGGACTGCTGACGCGGTAGATTCCGATCTCACCTAACAGATTAGGCCATAGCTTACTGGCCCACCCGTGTCGATGCTGTTGATCCACCGCAAGCCGATCAATGACCTTCGCTTCACGTTCGCGACACAAGGCTTCAAAGTCAGCGAAGGTGCAGAAGTGAATGTTCGGCGTGTTGTACCAGGTGTACGGCAGGAACTCGGAAACCGGCATCCGGCCCTTGCTCGCCAGGTACCAGCGGCAGCGCCAGTGACCGAAGTTGGGGAAGGTGATGATGCACTGTCGGCCTACGCGCAGCATTTCCTCGAGGATCTTGTCCGGGTAGTGCACCGCTTGCAGCGCCTGGGTCATGACCACGATGTCGAAACTGTTGCTGGCAAAGTTGCCCAGGCCCTTGTCCAGGTCCTGTTCGATGACGTTGATGCCCTTGGCCACGCACTCGGCAATGTTGTCAGTGTCGTTTTCCAGGCCATAACCGGTGACTTGCTTGTTATCGCGCAGCCAGGTCAGCAGTTCGCCATCGCCGCACCCGAGGTCGAGCACGCGGCTGCCGGCGGGGATCCATTCCTGGATGATTTCCAGATCAGCTCTCATGGCTTTCTCACAACGTAATGCGGTTCATGTAATTGCCGAATGCCTGCAGGTAGCGCGGGATCGGAATCAGGAAGGCGTCGTGGCCTTGCGGTGCGTCGATCTCGAGGTAGCAGACGTCCTTGCGCGCGGCCATCAGCGCGTCCACCAGTTCCCGCGAACGGGCAGGGGAGAAGCGCCAGTCGGTGGTGAACGACATCACGCAGAACTTGGCTTTGGCACCTTCAAAGGTTTTTGCCAGGTTATCGTCGAAGTTCGCCGCCGGATCGAAGTAATCGAGCGCTTTGGTCATCAACAGATACGTATTGGCGTCGAAGCGCCCGGAGAACTCTTCGCCCTGATAACGCAGGTAGCTTTCAACCTGGAACTCGACGCTGTGGAAGTCGTAGTTGAGCTTCTCGCTCTTGAGCCCGCGGCCGAATTTTTCGCCCATGGAATCGTCGGACAGGTAGGTGATGTGCCCGACCATCCGCGCCAGCATCAGGCCGCGCTTGGGGATCACGTTGTGTTCCTGGAACGAACCGCCGTGGAATTCCGGGTCGGTGAGGATCGCCTGGCGCGCCACTTCGTTGAACGCGATGTTCTGTGCCGACAACTTGGGTGCCGAGGCGATGGCCAGGCAGTGACGGATGCGGTCAGGGTAGGTGATGCTCCATTGCATCGCCTGCATGCCGCCGAGGCTGCCGCCGATCACGGCCGCGAACCGGGCGATGCCGAGACGATCGGCCAGGCGCGCCTGGCTGTGCACCCAGTCTTCGACGGTCAGGACCGGGAAATCGGCGCCGAACGGCTTGCCGGTGTCCGGGTTGATGCTGCTCGGGCCGGTGGAGCCGTTGCAGCCGCCGAGGTTGTTCAGGCTGACCACGAAGAACTTGTTGGTGTCGATCGGCTTGCCGGGGCCGATGCAGCTGTCCCACCAACCGGGTTTGCGGTCGTCGGGGCTGTGATAGCCGGCAGCGTGATGGTGCCCGGACAAGGCGTGGCAGATCAGCACGGCATTGCTCGCCGTGGCGTTGAGCGTGCCGTAGGTTTCGTAGATCAGGTCATAGGCCGGGAGCGAACGTCCACAGGCCAAAGCCAGCGGCTCGCTGAAGTGCGCCACTTGCGGCGTCACCAGACCAACAGAATCGGGGGGAAAGGCAGCTGGCATCGACCCTGCTCTCATTGAAATGAGGCGTAAGTCTAAAGACCGCTGGGGTTAGCGGCAAGCAAAGGCCGGGCCTGATTTGATTCATTCAGACCGAGGTGCCCCATTCGCGAGCAAGCCCGCTCCCACAGGGGAACGCATTCCCCTGTGGGAGCGGGCTTGCTCGCGATGAACGATGACACGGTCAGTCCGCCGGGCGCACCAGATCAGGCAAATCCGGCAACTTCTTCGGCGAGCAAATGCGCACCCGTTTCTGCCGGTTCAACTCACCGCTGATCAAACTGACCTGGCTCTTGGACACGCCAAAGGCCTTGGCCAAAAACGCCATCAGATACGCGTTGGCCTTGCCCTCGACCGGCGGCGCGGTCAGGCGGATCTTCAGGCGATCGCCGTGCAGCCCACAGAAATCATCGCTACGGGCTGCCGGTTGCAGGTGACATTCCAGAATCAGGTCGTCACCGTCCCAGCGAAACCAGCTCACCGGGTCAGATCAACACGCGGAGGATTTGCGGCATCATGGTTATGGCGGCGAGGTTGTTGATCACCAGCATGTCGATCAGTTTGATCGCCAGGAACGCAAAGATCGGCGACAGATCAAGCCCGCCCAGGTTCGGCAGGAATTTGCGGAACGGCGCCAGGGCCGGCTCGCAGATGTCGTTCACCAGTTCGGCGCCCGGGTTATGGCTGCCCGGTGCGACCCAGGACAGGATCACACTGATGATCAGGGCAAAGAAGAAGATATTCAGGAATAGTGCGGTCACACCGATGATCGACCAGATCAGCAGCTGCAGCGGATTGCCGGTGGTGCCGTAGGTCAGCAACAGGGTCAGGGCCATCAGTGCCAGTTGCACCAGGATCGCCAGCACCAGCGAGGACATGTCCAGGCCGAACACGCTCGGGATGATCCGGCGCAGCGGCTTGAGCAGCGGCTGGGTGGCCTTCACGGCGAACTGGCAGATCGGGTTGTAGAAGTTTGCCCGCACCAGTTGCAGCACGAAGCGCATCAGCACGATCAGCAGGTACAGGCTGCCGAGGGTTTGCAGCACGTAGACCGCTGCGGTGTTCAATCCAATCATGAAAAGCTCCTTATTGACCCAGTTGTTCGGCCATCTCGGCCGAGCGATGCGCGGCAGCACCGAGTGCTTTTTCGACCATGGCTTCAAAGCCATTGGCCTGGAACGACTTGATTGCGGCTTCTGTGGTGCCCGCAGGCGAGGTGACACGGCGGCGCAGCTCGGCCGCGTCGACGTCGCTGGAGACCGCCATGTGCGCGGCGCCCAGTGCGGTTTGCAGGGTCAATTGCGCGGCGATGTCCGCCGGCAGGCCGAGTTTTACGCCGGCGGCGGTCATGGCCTCGATCAGCAGAAAGAAATATGCAGGGCCGCTACCGGAAACGGCGGTGACCGCATCCAGTTGCTGCTCCTCGTCCAGCCACAGGGCGATGCCGACCGCCGACAACAGCTCCTGGGCTTGCTGGCGTTGTTGCGCCGTGACTTGGTCGGTGGCGAACAAACCACTCACGCCCTGACGCAGCAGCGCCGGGGTATTGGGCATGCAGCGCACGATCGGCTGGGCGCCGAGCCAGTTGTTCATGCTGGCGCAGGTGATGCCTGCGGCAATCGACACCACCAGTTGATGGGGCTTGAGGCTTGGGCGAATCGCTTCGCACACGGCTTTCATTGCCTGTGGCTTGACCGCGAGGACGACGACGTCGGCGCCATCGATGGCCTGGGCGTTGTCGGCGAAGGTTTCGATGCCGTGTTCAGCACTCACGCGGGCGCGGGTTTCTTCGCCCGGATCGCTGGCGCGGATCTGCGCCGCTTCCAGACCCTTGGCCCGCAGGCCGCCGATCAGACTGGAGGCCATGTTGCCGGCACCGATAAAGGCAATACGCGTCTTGCTCATGTCAGGTCCTTATAAAGAGAGTTGTCAGCCATTTTCAAGGCTGGCTGTAGTCGCGAGCGCCAAACAGGGCCGTACCGATACGGACCCAGGTGGCACCTTGGGCGATGGCCGATTCGAGATCGTGGCTCATGCCCATGGAAAGTGTGTCGAGTGGCAGGTTCAGGCTGGCTTGCAGGCTTTGTACGGCAGCAAATGCAGCATCCTGGGCGGCGCGATCTTCAGTCGGCTCAGGGATAGCCATCAACCCGCGCAACTTCAGACGCGGCAAAGCGCTGATGGCATTGGCCAGGGCCGGCAGGTCAGCCGGGGTACAGCCGGATTTGCTGGCTTCACCGCTGACGTTGACCTGAATGCAGATGTTCAGGGGCGGCAAATCGGCGGGACGTTGTTCGGACAGGCGTTGCGCGATTTTCAGGCGATCCACGGAATGCACCCAGTCGAAGTGCTCGGCGATAGCACGAGTCTTGTTCGATTGAATGGGGCCGATGAAGTGCCAGATCAAGGGCAGGTCGGCCAGTTCAAGCTGCTTGCCCAGCGCTTCCTGCAGGTAGTTCTCGCCAAAGTCGCGCAGGCCGGCGGCGTAGGCTTCACGCAGGTCTTGTGCGGGTTTGGTCTTGCTCACGGCCAGCAGCCGGACGCTGTTTTCGGCGCGGTTGGCAGCGAGTGCAGCAGCATCGATGCGCGAACTAACTTCGAGAATGTTGTCTGCTATGGTGGACATCAAGAGGCGCCAGCGGTCTGAAGGTTCGCGGCATTCTACTGGAATTGAGAGACGCTATGGATATCACCGAACTGCTGGCATTCAGCGCCAAACAGGGCGCATCCGACCTGCACCTGTCTGCCGGCCTGCCGCCGATGATTCGGGTGGATGGTGATGTGCGGCGCATCAATCTGCCGGCCATGGACCACAAACAGGTGCAGGCGCTGATCTACGACATCATGAACGACACCCAGCGGGTGGATTTCGAAAAGCATCTGGAAACCGACTTTTCCTTTGATGTGCCCGGCGTGGCGCGCTTTCGGGTCAATGTGTTCAATCAGAACCGTGGCGCGGGCGCCGTGTTTCGTACCATCCCGTCAAAAGTGCAGAGCATGGACGAACTGGGCATGGGCGAAGTGTTTCGCAAGATGACCGACGCTCCCCGTGGTCTGGTGCTGGTGACCGGCCCGACCGGTTCCGGCAAATCCACTACGCTGGCGGCGATGATCGACTACCTGAATACCCATCGCCATCACCACATCCTCACCATCGAGGACCCTATCGAGTTCGTCCACGAATCGCGTAAATGCCTGATCAACCAGCGTGAAGTCCATCGCGATACCCGCAGCTTTGCCACCGCCTTGCGATCGGCACTGCGGGAAGACCCGGATGTGATTCTGGTGGGGGAGATGCGCGATCTGGAAACCATTCGCCTGGCGTTGACCGCCGCCGAAACCGGCCATCTGGTGTTCGGCACGCTGCACACCACGTCGGCGGCGAAAACCATCGACCGGGTGGTCGACGTGTTTCCGGGGGACGAGAAGTCGATGGTGCGCTCGATGCTCTCCGAGTCGCTGCTGGCGGTGGTGTCCCAGACCCTGGTGAAGAAGGTCGGTGGCGGACGCATCGCGGCCCACGAGATCATGCTGGGGACATCGGCGATCCGCAACCTGATCCGCGAGGACAAGGTGGCGCAGATGTACTCGGCGATTCAGTCGGGAGGGTCGTTGGGGATGCAGACGCTGGATATGAGCTTGAAGAACCTGGTGACCAAGGGGTTGATCAGTCGTGATCATGCGCAGGAGAAAGCGCGGTCGCCGGAAGGTTTTTGAGGAAAATGTGTGGTGCTTTCAAGGACGCCATCGCGAGCAAGCTCGCTCCCACAGGGGGGCGCATTCCAATGTGGGAGCGAGCTTGCTCGCGATGGGGTCATTATGTTCGATACAGATTCAGGACACTGAAATCAGCGCTGAACCACCCGCAACTGATTCGGCTCTTTCGGCAGGACCCGCTTGGCAACCATGTAGTGGCTTTCCCAGTACGGTTTCTTCAAAGTGTCGATGGTCACCGACTTGCCACGACGTGGCGCGTGGATGAAGCGGTCGTTGCCCAGGTAAATGGCAACGTGATTGACCCGACGGCTCTTGATATTGAAGAAAATCAGATCGCCCGGCTTCAGGTCGTTGCGATCGACTTTCTCCCCATGACCGCTGGCCATGGCGTTGGAGGTGCGTGGCAGGTCGAACGTGGCGTCGTTGAACGCGTATTTCACCAGGCCGCTGCAATCGAAACCTTTGCTTGGGCTGCTGCCGCCCCAACGATAGGGAGTGCCGAGGACGTTCACAGCGCGGCTCAGCACGTTGCTGCTTTCCTTGGTGCCCATCGGTGGAACCAGGCCGCTTTTGTCGCTGGCCAGGGTTGGAGCATATTTATCGGATTTTTTGTCTTTGCTCGAAGGAGCAGAGGCATGGGATTTTGGGGTGTAACCATTAACGTTAGGAAGACGTTGCTCACGATTGGTGGCGTGGGCGGCCAGTGGCATCAAAAGGCAAATGGTTAGCCATGTCTTGAAAAATGAACGCATTAGGCAAGGCTCTTAATAAGTTAGCGCGCAACTTTATAACAGCTTTTTTGCCGCTTCCGAGGCCGTTGGTCGATTCAACCTGGGGGGCAATGGTGGCAAAAAAGCGGCAAAATGGCGCAATTGTCGGACAGAAGCCCGGTGTTACAAGGCTTAGACGGGAGTGACGGTAGCACCTGCCATACGTCGGGTGCCTGTAAAAAAGTCACAAAGAAATGAAGAATATTTATCTATCGTGCGAATCGAGGTCATTCATGAACCCCTATCAACAGACGATCCAGCAGCAAGACACCCACAGCAAAGTGATCGGTTACCTGCTGTGGATTTTCGGTTTTACCGGCGCTCATCGCTTCTATTACGGCAAGCCGGTGACCGGGACGATCTGGTTCTTCACCTTTGGCTTGCTGGGGATCGGTTGGCTGATCGACCTGTTCCTGATCCCGTCCATGGACCGTGAAGCGGACCTGCGGTTCACCGCCGGGCCGATCGAATACAACGTTGCGTGGATTCTGCTGACGTTTCTCGGGGTGTTCGGCGTGCACCGCATGTATCAGGGGAAATGGATCAGCGGGCTGCTGTACCTGTTGACGGGCGGGTTGTTCTTTATTGGCGTGTTGTATGACTTCTGGACGTTGAATGATCAGGTGTCGGTGCGTAATGCGCAGAGTCGGTGATTTCTGCGGCGTGGGGGCAGGCCCTCTCGCCGCAGGGTTTTACGTCGGGTGACTGATCTAGCTATCCGTCTGCTTGAGTTACGGTCTGTGAGTGGTTACTGGAATACTTTCAGTAATTGAAGTTGAAGTGTTAAAAATGCCATTGTGCTGAAGCTGTAGAAGATTGAAATGATGAAGTGGTTTGGGGTGGCCCAGTAATTTATGCTGTCGGCGAGAATCGCAAGCGATGCAATTGCAACTATTAATGCTGATATTTTTATCAAGGTTGAATTGGTGTGGCGGGCTTTTCTGTATAAAAATATTTGCATTAGGTGAAATATGAATAACACTAAGCCCGCAATCAGGATTGTGCCTATTGGTATTCCGATTGAGTCTCGATCTATGTCGTAAATGCCTGCGCTCAAATTACTTTCTATGGTAAATATTGCTACGCTGGAAGTGATCACTAAAAGCGCTGGGTAGATGTAGTTCAGGTGTTTGTAGAGAGTCTTCATGTGGGCTCTTCCTGAATGCAGAAACTCATAAATAAGGGCTTTTATAGCACTTTTTATTTTAACCAATCATGGAGCATATCCATTTTGGCTGAGGAAGTGATGGGGCATCGCATAGGCTCCCCAGTTGAACCCAGGGTTAACTGTAAAGCCGCCTGATTTTTCCTTGTGCTGTTTTTATATTAAATGATGCGTATTGAATCTGTATTCAATAACTTTGTAGGCTGTTTCTGTATGTTGCGAAGTTCCTTTCGCACAGATGATGAGAAGTCAGAAATTTCTGTTCGTTGGGTAGTTTATTCGCCATCGCTTGTAGAAGTATTCTTGATGCGGCTGTGCTGTTTGGGGAAAGGCAGTGGAGGGCGGGGCAGGAGGGCGATATGACTTCTGGACGTTGAATGACCAGGTTTCTGTGCGTAACGGACAGAACAGAGGCGCCTTCCAGTAAGCCTTCGCGAGCAAGCCCGCTCCCACATTTGATCTTTGGTGTTCACAATTACTGTGTTCATTACAGAACTAATGTGGGAGCGGGCTTGCTCGCGAATGCAGGCGACGCGGTCTTAAGCCTGGTGGCTGATCCGTCCATCCACCAGGGTATAACGCACCACACCCGGCAGGCTGTGGCCAATGAACGGGCAGTTTTCGCCCTTGGACAGCCATGTTTCACCGGCCACGGTCGAGGCCGCAGGGTCGAACAGCACGATGTCCGCCGCGCCACCTACCGCCAGTTTGCCTGCCGGCAGGCGCAGGGCCTCTGCAGGGCCGACGCTCAGGCGTTTCAGTAGCGTCGGCAGGTCCAGCAAACCGTCTTCAACCAGGGTCATCGCCAGTGGCAACAGCAGTTCGACGCTGCTGATGCCCGGCTCGGTGGCGCCGAACGGTGCCAGCTTGGCGTCACGCTCATGGGGTTGGTGGTGACTGGAGATGGCCGAGATCACGCCGGATTTCACCGCGGCGCGCAGGCCCTCGCGGTCGGCGCGGGTGCGTAGCGGCGGCTGGACGTGGTACAGGCTGCTGAAGTCGATCAGGGCTTCGTCGGTCAGGATCAACTGGTACAGGGCGACATCCGCCGTGACCTTCAGGCCCCGGGCCTGGGCCTGGGCGATCAGTTCAACACCGCGGGCGCTGGTGAGCTGGCTGAAGTGTGCGCGCACGCCCGTCTGTTCAACCAGCAGCAGATCCCGGGCCAGGGCGACGGTTTCGGCGCTTTCCGGAATGCCTGGCAGGCCAAGGAAACTGGCAGTCGGGCCTTCGTGAGCCAGGCCACCCTCGGCCAGGTCGTGATCCTGGGAGTTGAAAATCACTGTCAGGTCGAAAGTCGCTGCATAGTCCAGTGCCCGACACAGGGTGCGGGTGTTGCGGAAACTCTCCAGGCCATTGCCGAAGGCCACGCAACCGGCATCGCGCAAGGCAACCAGCTCGGCCAGCTGTTCACCGTCCAGGCCTTTGCTCAGGGCGCCAATCGGGAAGACTTTGGTGTTGCCGGCCTCACGGGCGCGGTCGAGGATCAGTTCGGCCACGGCCGAGGTGTCCAGCACCGGTTTGGTCTTCGGCGGGCAGCACAGGCTGGTCACGCCGCCAGCTGCCGCCGCGCGGGTTTCGCTGACAATCGAGCCTTTGCGGCTATAACCCGGCTCGCGCAGGGCAACGTTGAGGTCGACGAGGCCTGGAGCGGCCACCAGGCCTTTGGCGTCGATCGTGTCGACGGCGATAAAACCGGCGGGTGCAGCGCCAATGGCGACGACCTTGCAGGCTTCAATGTGGATGTCGGTCACTTGATCCAGGCCGCTGGCCGGATCGATCACGCGGGCGCCGAGAATGCTGAGCTTCACTGGGCGTTCTCCTGCTCGAATTGGCGCTGGGCAGTCTGCCCGCTCATGGCCATGGACAGCACGGCCATACGAATGGCGATCCCGTAGGTCACCTGGTTGAGGATCACCGAGTGCGGGCCATCGGCCACCGCTGACTCGATTTCCACGCCACGGTTGATCGGTCCCGGGTGCATCACGATGGCATCGGGCTTGGCCCCGGCCAGGCGTGCGGTGGTCAAGCCGAACAGGCGGTAGAACTCGCCTTCGCTCGGCAGCAGGCCGCCGGTCATGCGTTCACGCTGCAGGCGCAACATGATCACCACGTCGACGTCCTTCAGGCCTTCGGTCATGTCGGTGTAGACCTTCACGCCGTATTGCTCGATGCCGATCGGCAGCAGGGTTTTCGGCGCGATCACGCGGATGTCCGGGCAACCGAGGGTTTTCAGGGCCAGCATGTTCGAGCGCGCGACCCGCGAATGCAGGATATCGCCGACGATGGCCACCGAAAGGTTTTCGAAACCGCCCTTGTGCCGGCGGATGGTCAACATGTCGAGCATGCCCTGGGTCGGGTGCGCGTGCCGGCCGTCACCGCCGTTGATGATCGCCACTTGCGGGCAGACATGTTCGGCGATGAAGTGCGCGGCGCCGGAATCACCGTGGCGCACGACGAACATGTCGGCGGCCATGGCTTCCAGGTTGCGCAGGGTGTCGAGCAGGGTTTCGCCCTTGCTCGCCGACGACGTGGACACGTTGAGGGTGATCACGTCCGCGGAGAGCCGCTGGGCCGCCAGCTCGAAGGTGGTGCGGGTGCGGGTCGAGTTCTCGAAGAACACGTTGCACACGGTCTTGCCGCGCAGCAACGGGACTTTCTTCACGGCCCGGGCGCCGACTTCGAGGAAGGAGTCGGCGGTGTCGAGGATTTCCGTCAGCAGCTCGCGGCGCAAACCGTCGAGCGAGAGGAAATGGCGCAGCTGGCCCTGATCATTGAGCTGCAGCGGGCGCTTGGTTTCTAGAGGCGTCATCGCAAGGGGGACTCTCAATAGGGCGAATTAAAGGGCGAGGTCTTGCAGTTCGAGCGCGAGCTCGGGGCCGGACAGCTTCACCCGTTCGTGGGCCGCCAGTGACAGTGTGGCGCCAACCACGTTCGGGCGGATCGGCAGTTCGCCGGCGTCCAGGTCCAGCAGGCACACCAGCGTCACGCTGGCCGGGCGGCCGTAGTCGAACAGTTCGTTCATGGCGGCGCGGATGGTCCGGCCGCTCATCAGCACGTCGTCGATCAGCACCAGGTGCTGGCCTTCGATCTCGAACGGCAGCGCCGAAGGGCGAACCTGCGGGTGCAGGCCGCTCTGGCTGAAATCGTCGCGGTAGAAGGACACGTCCAGGGTGCCGAGGGGCTCCGCGCTGCCCAGTTCCTTGAGCAGGGCCTGGGCCACCCAGACGCCACCGGTGCGGATGCCGATGAAACGCGGGTCGCTAATGCCTCGTTTGGCCAGATAAGCGTCAAGTCGGGTCGCCATCTGGCTGATCAGTTCGGAGGGATTGGGCAGGCTCATGGTTGCTCCTTCTTGGGCCCGAGCCAGGTGGTGCTTTTGGTGGCTCGGGTGGTTGTAGCTAAGAGAGACGCATCGCGGCTCTTCAGGATTCGAACAGTGCGCCATTTTCGTCGAGCCAACCTTGCAGCAGCAGGGCGGCGGCGATGGCATCGACCGGGTTGTCGCGATAACTGCCTTTCTGGCCGCCGCGGGCCAGGCGTTCGCCCTTGGCCTCGAAGGTGGTCAGGCGTTCATCGTGGGTATAAAAGGGCAGGTTGAAGCGGCCGTTCAGGCGCCGGGCGAACTTTTCCGCGCGGGCGCACATGTCACTGGGCGTGCCGTCCATGTTCAACGGCAGGCCGACCACTACGGCATCGGGCTTCCACTCTTTGATGAGGGCATCGACCTGGTTCCAGTCAGGAATGCCGTTCTGCGCCTTCAGGGTGCACAGCTCGCGAGCCTGGCCGGTAATGACCTGGCCGACCGCAACGCCGATCTGTTTGGTGCCGTAGTCGAATCCGAGAATCAGCCGCAGGGCCATCAGGCGTGCCCCGCCTGGCTGGTCAGCAGGCTGAGGTTGACACCCAGGTGCCTGGCCGCCGCTTCCAGGCGCAGCTCGCTGCTGGTGTTGAACAGGATGTCGGCGTCAAAGGGGCAGGTCAGCCAGGCGTTCTGCGCCAGTTCGGCCTCCAGTTGCCCGGCTTCCCAACCGGCATAGCCGAGGGCAATCAGGCTTTTTGCCGGGCCGACGCCGTCAGCGATGGCGAACAGTATGTCCTGGGTGGTCGACAGGGATAACTCGTCTTCCAGATCAACGGTTGCCTGGAAACTCAGCCCCTTGGGGTGCAAGACGAAGCCGCGATCGGTTTGCACCGGGCCGCCGATAAAGATCGGTACATGCTGGCAGAGCGCTGGCGGTTCGATATCCGGGCGCAATTGCTCAAGGATATCGGCCAGGTTCAGCTCTTGCGGACGGTTGACCACCAGCCCCATGGCACCATTGGCCGTGTGCTCGACGATGTAGGTCAAGGTGTGCGCAAAGTTCGGGTCGGCCATGTGCGGCATGGCGATCAGGAATTGATGCTTGAGGTAGCTGGGGTTGACGTTTTTCATGAGCGTTAGTGTGGCGTTCGAGGGGCGAACTGACAAGCCGGGGATGCACAGGAAATGCCGTAATTCTGTAGGAGCGAGCTTGCTCGCGATGGCGGTCTGGCAGTCGACATCTTTGTTGAATGTGAAGTTGTCATCGCGAGCAAGCTCGCTCCCACAGGGTTTCGGGGTGGTCAATTGCTTGAGAGGCGATCCCCACGGGCAAATTTCCAGGTGCGGATGATTTCCAGGCGGTCGATGTCCGACAGATCCCCGGTAAACGGTGCAAACGGTGCCGCCAGGCGAACGATGCGCTGGGCCGCCTGATCCAGCAGCGGTTGCCCGGAGGACTCCAGCACCAGCACTTCATACAGCGAACCGTCACGATTGATCGACACCATCAAGCGCAAATTGCCGTAGATCTGTTTGCGCCGCGCTTCGTCGGGGTAGTTGAGGTTGCCGATGCGTTCGACTTTCTTGCGCCACTCGTCCTTGTACCAGGCACCCTTGTCGCGCATGGTCGAGGCCGCGCTCAAGCGGTGAATGCGCGGGCGCTTGGCGTACAGCTGTTGTTCGGCGGCCAGTTCCGCTTCGAGGCTGGCGATGTCGCTGGACAGTTGCTCGCTGTCGAACGTCGGCGCCTGGACCTGGGGTTTGACCTCGGTCTTGGGCTCCTCGGTCTTGGCGGGGGCTTTTTTCGGCTTCGGCGCCACAGTGGTCACGGCAGCCTTGGGCGGGGCTTCCTGCACTTCAGGCTTGGCGGCCGGCGGTGGCGTGACTTTCTGCACCTTGTTGTCCTGGAACGGCGCGACCTCGGTGGTCTTGGGAATCGCCTTTTTATCCAGGGTACCGCTGCCTTGCTGATTCTCCTGGGCCAGGAAATCGGCTTTCTCAGGCTTCTTTTCGCTTTTGAAGGTGGCGAGGGTGATTTCCAGGGTTTTGCTGATCTGCCTGGGCTCGACCACTGCAAACCCGACACCCAACAGCAAGGCCAGGTGGATCAGTGCCGCCAGAAATAGGGTAAAACCGAGGCGATCGGCCGGGCGCACGCCACGGTGGGCGAGTTCGGCAGGCAGATCGGACGGGAGGGTCATGACAAGGAAACCAACATCGCGTTTTTCACAGGCCGCGCATGATAACGCAATGTTGGTTTAGCTAATCAACGTGCCTTGAGCTTCTGATCGATGGCATCCATGAGCATGCCGCCGATGTCGGTGCCGAACGCGTTATCAATCTCGCGAATGCAGGTCGGGCTGGTGACGTTGATCTCGGTCAGGTGCTCGCCGATCACGTCCAGGCCAACGAACAACAGGCCTTTTTCCCGCAGGGTCGGGCCGACTTGCGCGGCGATCCAGCGGTCCTTGTCGGTCAGCGGACGGGCTTCGCCGCGGCCACCGGCAGCGAGGTTGCCACGGGTTTCGCCCTGGGCCGGAATCCGTGCCAGGCAGTAATCGACAGGCTCGCCGTCGATCATCAGGATGCGCTTGTCGCCGTCCTTGATTGCCGGCAGGTAGGCCTGGCCCATGATCTGCTGGGCGCCGAGGGCAGTGAGGGTTTCGAGGATCACCGACAGGTTCGGATCGCCCGCACGGTGACGGAAAATCGACGTGCCGCCCATGCCGTCCAGCGGCTTGAGGATCACGTCGCCGTGTTTGGCGGCGAATTCGCGCAACACGTCGGCGCGGCGGCTGACCACGGTCGGCGGCGTGCACTGCGGGAACAGCGTGGCGAACAGCTTTTCGTTGCAGTCACGCAGGCTTTGCGGCTTGTTGACCACCAGCACGCCGGCGCGCTCGGCCTGTTCCAGCAAGTACGTGGAGTAGACGAACTCCATGTCGAACGGCGGATCCTTGCGCATCAGGATCACGTCCAGATCGCTCAGCAGCGCGTCGCTTTCGGCGCCCAGTTCGAACCATTTTTCCGGGTTGGCGAAAACCTGCAGCGGACGCATCCGCGCCCGAGCCTGGCCTTCGCCCTGATACAGGTCGCGCTGTTCCATATAGAACAGCTCCCAACCACGCTTCTGCGCGGCCAGCAGCATGGCCAGCGAGCTATCCTTTTTATAGGAAATGCTGGCGATAGGGTCCATGACAATCCCGACGCGAACGCTCATTGGGTTTTCCTCGAAAATTGGGGGCCGGACGTTGATCTTCTGTGGGAGCGAGCAGGCTCGCTCCCACAAAAAGCGATCAGGCCAAAGGGCCGTATAAAAGTGGCGTCAGAGTGGCGCTGAGTGTGTTCCCGGTCAAGGAAAAACCACCTTGCAGGTCGGCCGATAGATTGGTTTTGGAGACTGTGCTAAAAAGGCTGCCATGTCGTGCTGGCCCTTGAGCATCAAGGGTTTCGAGCCGCGTTAACCGGCAAACGGACAATTTGTTTCGCAAAGGCGACGGTAGAGCATTTTATGGAACAGCACCCCAGCGCCTTGAAGGTCATGGTGATCGACGATTCGAAGACGATCCGTCGCACCGCCGAAACGCTGCTCAAAAACGTGGGTTGTGAGGTCATCACGGCCATCGACGGCTTCGATGCCTTGGCCAAGATTGCCGACAACCACCCCGGCATCATCTTTGTCGACATCATGATGCCGCGTCTGGATGGCTACCAGACCTGCGCCCTGATCAAGAACAACAGCGCGTTCAAGTCCACGCCGGTGATTATGCTGTCATCCAAGGACGGGCTGTTCGACAAGGCCAAGGGGCGCATCGTCGGCTCCGACCAGTTTTTGACCAAGCCTTTCAGCAAGGAAGAATTGCTTGATGCGATCCAGGCCCATGTGCCTGGCTTCGCCGCCGTTTTGCCGCAGTAGGACACGCACAGTGACGCTCGGCCATCGGGCCCGGCGCCGACAAGAAATGGGGAAGACCATGGCACGTATTCTGATCGTCGATGATTCGCCGACCGAAATGTACAAACTGACCGGCATGCTGGAAAAGCACGGTCATGAAGTGTTGAAAGCCGAAAACGGCGCCGACGGCGTGGCCCTGGCGCGCCAGGAAAAGCCCGATGCGGTCCTGATGGACATCGTCATGCCCGGCCTCAATGGCTTCCAGGCGACCCGCCAGCTGACCAAGGACCCGGAAACCGGACACATCCCGGTGATCATCATCACCACCAAGGATCAGGACACCGACAAGGTCTGGGGCACGCGCCAGGGCGCCAGGGACTACCTGACCAAACCGGTCGATGAAGACACCCTGATCAAAACCCTGAACAACGTGCTGGCCGGTTGATCGTCAGGCCATGAACGAGTCGCCGACGGCTTTCGAACTGCTGCTGCAAATCGACCAGCGCTGTCGTTTGCTGGCGGCGGACTTGCCGTCCCAGCCACCCCGGCGGGACAGCTGGAGCGGCATCGGATTTCGCCTGGGTGAGCACTGGTACGTCGCGCCCATGAGCGAAGTCAGCGAAGTCTTGCACGAGCCGCGCTCCACTCAGCTACCGGGGGTCAAACCCTGGGTCAAGGGTGTCGCCAACCTGCGCGGGCGTTTGCTGCCGGTCATGGATTTGGGCGGCTTCTTCGGGCACGAGCTGTGCGTGGTGCGCCGACAGCGGCGGGTGTTGGTGGTGGAACATGAAGAGGTGTTTGCCGGTTTGCTGGTCGATGAAGTCTTCGGCCTCCAGCACTTTGCCCAGGACAGCCTGGAGCCGGTACCGGCAGACGAGTTGAAGGGGCCGGTGGCGGCGTTCGTCAAAGGCCGGTTTCAGCGCGAGCAGAGCTGGCAGGTGTTCAGCCCGTTTGCGTTGACGCAGTCTCAGGGGTTCATGAACGTCGCGATTTAACCGGAACACCAGGGAACCTTGTGGGAGCGAGCTTGCTCGCGATGACGGACTTGCAGCCAACATTGATGTCGACTGACACAACGCAATCGCGAGCAAGCCCGCTCCCACAGGTTTCCTGGCAAGCGCAAAAGTGGGTTAACAGGCGAGGACCGATGATAAAAACAAAAGCAGGCAAGCCAATGGAAGGGTCGCGCAGCCGGTCGCAGATCATCGTGCTGTTCATCGCGCTGATCGTCTTCATCATGCTGCTGTTCGCCAACTTCGCGTACCTCAACACCCAGGCTACTTACGACAAACAGTACATCGGTCACGCCGGCGAACTGCGCGTGCTGTCCCAGCGTATTGCCAAGAACGCCACCGAAGCCGCCGCCGGCAAGGCTGCCGCGTTCAAGTTGCTCAGCGATGCGCGCAACGATTTTGCCCTGCGCTGGGGTTATCTGAAGAAGGGCGACCCGGCCACCGGGCTGCCGCCGGCCCCTGCCACCGTGCGTCCAGAGATGCGCGCGGTGCAACAGGACTGGGAGCGCCTGCTGAAAAACACCGATGCGATTCTTTCCAGCGAGCAAACCGTACTGTCGCTGCATCAGGTCGCCGCGACCCTGGCCGAAACCGTGCCGCAATTGCAGGTCGAGTACGAAAAAGTCGTCGAGATTCTCCTGCAGCGGGGCGCCCCGGCGGCCCAGGTGGCGATGGCCCAGCGCCAGTCGCTGCTGGCCGAGCGGATCCTCGGCGCGGTCAACACGGTATTGGCCGGTGACGAAAACTCACAGCAGGCCGCCGATGCGTTCGGACGCGACGCGACGCAGTTCGGCAAGGTGCTTAACGGCATGCTCCAGGGCGACCCGGCACTCAAGGTCAGCCAGGTCGAAGACCGCGACGCCCGTGCGCGGCTCGCGGACATCGCCGAGCTGTTCGAGTTCGTCTCGGGCTCGGTGGACGAAATCCTCGAAACCTCGCCGGAGCTGTTCAAGGTCCGCGAATCGGCGTCGAACATTTTCAGTCTGTCGCAAACCCTGCTCGACGAAGCCTCTCACCTGGCCAGCGGTTTCGAAAACATGGTCGGCGGGCGCACCACCGACACCATTGGCGGTTATGTGCTGGGCTTGTTGGCGCTGGCTTCGATCATCCTGATCGGCCTGGTGATGGTGCGCGAAACCAATCGTCAGTTGCGCGAAACCGCCGAGAAAAACGAGCGTAACCAGAACGCGATCATGCGCTTGCTCGACGAGATCGAAGACCTGGCCGACGGCGACCTCACGGTGACGGCCTCGGTGACCGAAGACTTTACCGGCACCATCGCCGACTCGATCAATTATTCCGTCGACCAGTTGCGCGATCTGGTCGCGACCATCAACCTCACCGCCGGTCAGGTCGCCGCCGCCGTGCAGGAAACCCAGGCCACCGCCATGCACCTGGCCCAGGCGTCGGAGCATCAGGCCCAGCAGATTTCCGAGGCCTCCATGGCGATCAACGACATGGCCGAGTCCATCGACCAGGTGTCGGCCAACGCGGCTGAATCTTCGGCGGTTGCCGAACGCTCGGTGGAGATCGCCAACAAGGGCAACGAGGTGGTGCACAACACCATCCACGGCATGGACAACATTCGCGAACAGATTCAGGACACCGCCAAGCGCATCAAGCGCCTGGGCGAGTCGTCACAGGAAATCGGCGACATTGTCAGCCTCATCGATGACATTGCCGACCAGACCAACATCCTTGCCCTCAACGCGGCCATCCAGGCCTCCATGGCCGGTGACGCCGGTCGCGGTTTTGCCGTGGTCGCCGATGAAGTGCAGCGCCTGGCCGAGCGTTCATCCGCCGCCACCCGGCAGATCGAAACCCTGGTGCGGGCGATCCAGACCGACACCAACGAAGCGGTCATCTCCATGGAGCAGACTACGACCGAAGTGGTGCGTGGCGCCCGTCTGGCGCAGGATGCCGGTGTGGCCCTGGAAGAAATCGAAGGTGTCTCCAAGACGCTCGCGGCGTTGATCCAGAGCATTTCCAACGCTGCACAACAGCAGACGTCGTCGGCCGGTCAGATTTCCCTGACGATGAACGTGATCCAGCAGATCACCTCGCAGACGTCGTCGGGTTCCACCGCCACGGCCGACAGCATCGGCAACCTGGCGAAAATGGCCAGCCAGTTACGTCGTTCGGTGTCCGGTTTCACCTTGCCGGATGCCAAGGCACAGGTTGTGGATAAAGCTTGAACCGCCCATGGGTATCTGAATTGTGATTGGAGTGGTTATGGGTGATCGGCACGACTACGTGGCCCTCGAGTGGGTCAAGGGCGAGATTGCCGAAACGCTGAAACAGGCTCATCACGCGATCGAAAACCTGCTTGATGACCCGCAGGCGACGCAGGCGCTGGATGATTGCCTGGCGTGCATTCATCAGGTCCACGGCAGTCTGCAGATGGTCGAGTTCTATGGCGCGGCGTTGCTCGCCGAAGAAATGGAACAACTGGCCGTGGCCTTGCAGGGCAACCGTGTCAGCCATCGCGACGAGGCGTTGCACCTGTTGATGCAGGCCCTCGGGCAGTTACCGATCTACCTGGACCGGGTGCAAGGCGCGCGCCGCGATTTGCCACTGGTGGTGTTGCCCCTGATCAACGACCTGCGCAGCGCCCGTGGCGAAAGCCTGCTGTCGGAAACCAGCCTGTTCAGTCCGCAATTGCTCGAGTTGCCAGCGTTGGATGCAGAAACGCTGGCGCAGCTGGAACCGGCCGAATTACCCAATGTGCTGCGCAAGCTGCGGCAGATGCTGCAAATGGCGCTGGTCGGGTTCCTGCGTGAACAGGACAGCGACACCAACCTCGATTACCTGGCCAAGGTCTTCGCCCGCCTTGAAGCACTGTGCGGCAACGCCCCCCTGAGCCCGTTGTGGCAAGTGGCTTCGGCCCTGGTCGAAGGCATGCAGGGCGGTGCGATTGCCAACAGCCCGGCCTTGCGCAGCCTGTTCAGGGATGCCGACAAGGAGCTCAAGCGCCTGCTCGAAGAAGGCATGCGCGGTATCAACCAACCGGCACCGCCGGAGCTGCTCAAGAGTTTGCTGTTCTACATTGCCAAGGCCGAACATCCCACCGGGCAGATGCTGACCATGAAAGAACGCTACTCACTGGACGACGCGCTACCCGACAGCGCGATGGTCGATGAAGAACGCGCGCGGCTGGCCGGCCCCGACCGCGATGCCATGCGCTCGGTGCTGGCAGCGCTGTGCGAAGAGCTGGTGCGGGTCAAGGAGCGCCTGGATCTGTTCGTGCGCAGTGACCGCCAGCACACCTCTGACCTCGACAGCCTGCTGGCGCCGCTGCGGCAAATCGCCGATACCCTGGCGGTCCTGGGCTTCGGCCAGCCGCGCAAGGTGATCATCGATCAATTGGCGGTGGTGCTCAGCCTCGCTCAGGGCCAGCGCGAACCCAACGATGCCATCCTCATGGACGTTGCCGGGGCCTTGCTGTACGTCGAAGCGACGCTGGCCGGCATGGTCGGGACCGTGGAACCGGAGAGCCAGGATGACAACCGCCTGCCGACCACCGACCTGACGCAGATCCATCAGATCGTGATCAAGGAGGCCCGCATCTGTTTGCAGCAGGCCAAGGACATGATCGTCGACTACATCGACGCCGATTGGGACCGCCAGCATTTGCAGGCGCTGCCGGCCTTGCTGACCCAGGTGCGCGGCGCGCTGGCGATGATTCCGTTGAGCCGGGCGGCGAGCCTGGTTGAAACCTGCAATCACTTTATCCGCGAGCACCTGCTGCTCGAACCGGGTCAACCGGGCTGGCAGGAACTGGACAGCCTGGCCGACGTGATCACCAGCATCGAGTACTACCTCGAGCGCCTCAGCGATGACCCGCAAGCGCAAGGTGAAAACCTGCTCGATGTCGCGGAAAAAAGCCTGGCGAGCCTCGGGTTTTTTCCCAGTGAGCAGCATGTGCCAGTGCTTGATGAGGTGCTCAGCCCGAGCGAAGCGCAGGTCATGCAGATGATGCAGGAGCTGGATGATCCACAGATCGTCCAGACCCTGGCCGATGTGATCGCCAGCCCGGTCTCGAGCCTGAACCCGCCGGCCCTGAACACCCCGGGCAGCCTGTTGCCGCCGCCCGCCGGCGAAGAGCCGGTGGACGAGGAACTGCGCGAGGTGTTCCTCGAGGAAACCGACGAAGTCCTGGAAATCCTGCGCGAGTACTTGCCGCGCTGGTCGGTCAACCCCGACAACCGCTCGGCCCTGAGCGAGCTGCGCCGGGCCTTCCATACCCTCAAGGGCAGTGGCCGCATGGTGCGCGCCCTGGTGCTGGGGGAGCTGGCCTGGGCCGTGGAGAACCTGCTCAACCGCGTATTGGAAGACAGCGTGGAGCCGGGCGCTACGGTGCAGCAACTGATCGGCGATGTGCTGAAGCTGTTGCCGGAGCTGGTGGCGGAATACGCCGCCAATGCCCAGCGTCAGCGCAACGATGTCGACCAGTTGGCCGCCCGTGCCCATGCCCTGGCCAAGGGCGATGAACCGGTGTCCGATGAGGATACGCAAGACGTCGCGGCCCTCGACCCGTTGTTGCTGGAGATCTTCCGCAAAGAAGCCGAAACGCACCTCGGCACGCTGGACCGCTTCCTTGATCAGGCCGCCGAACATGTGCCGTTGCAGGCCAGCGACGAGTTGCAGCGCGCCTTGCACACCCTCAAGGGCAGTGCCTCCATGGCCGGTGTCTTGCCGATTGCCGAACTGGCCGCGCCGCTGGATCAACTGGCCCGGGAATACAAGGCGCACCTGATCGCGCTGGATCTGGATGAAGTCGAGCTGTTGCTGGAAGCAGAAGGGCTGTTTCGCCTCGGCTTACGCCAGCTAAAGCGCGATCCGCTGGCGGAAATTCCCGGCGCCCGGCATTTGATCGAGCGAGCCAGGGCGCTGCAGGCCGAGCGTCTGGAAACCCTCCTGAACACACCGAACACCGGGCTGCGGATCAAGCGCGATCCGCAGTTGATCAACAACTTCCTCGCCCAGGGCATGGACATCCTGCTGGACGCCGAAAGCCTGTTGCAGCGTTGGCAGCAACACCCCGGCGAACGTCAGGAACTCAGCGCTCTGCTGGACGAACTGACCACCCTCGGCGAAGGCGCCCATCTGGCCGACCTGCATCCGGTGGATGAGCTGTGCGAAGCGTTGCTCGACCTGTACGGTGCCGTGGAAGAAAGCAGCCTGGCGGTCAGCGAGCAGTTTTTCCATGAGGCACAGAATGCCCACGAAGCGCTGATCAATATGCTCGATGAGCTGGCTGCCGGTCAGGAAGTCGGCCCGCAACCGCAACGGATCAGGGCCTTGCGCGAACTGCTCGACGAGAGCCTTGACCCATCGGCCATGGGCCTGATCCGCAGCGATGGCAGTCGCAGCCTGAGCATCCGTGAATTGGGTACGGCCACCGCCGAGCTTGAGCAGAGTGCGACGGCGCCGGGGCTGGACGATGAAATCGTCGCGATCTTCCTTGAAGAAGCGGTGGATATCCTCGAAAGCGCCGGCCAGGCCTTGCAGCGCTGGTTGCGCGACTCGGACAACGCCGCGCCGCTGTCGTCCCTGCACCGGGATTTGCACACCCTCAAAGGCGGCGCGCGCATGGCCGAGGTCGGGCCGGTTGGTGATCTGGCCCATGAACTGGAAAGCCTTTACGAAGGTCTGGTGGATCGTCGCTACGCCTACAGCGACTCATTGGCGGTGCTTTTGCAGCAGAGCCATGACCGCTTGGCGCAGCACCTTGACCAGTTACAGCACAACCAGCCATTGGGCGATTGCGCTGAGCTGATCGAGGCCATTCGCGCCTACCGGCAGGGCCACTCGTGTGCCGCCGAGGTCAGCGAACTGGCGGCCACCAATGACTCGGCCGCCCACGATCCGGAATTGCTGGAAATCTTCCTCGAGGAAGGATTTGACATCATCGAAAGCTCCGGGGCGGCGCTGGAGCGCTGGCAGGCCCAGCCTTCGAGCCGTCAGGAAGTGGAAACCCTGCTGCGCGACCTGCACACCCTCAAGGGCGGTGCGCGCATGGTGGAAATCGCCGCGATTGGCGATCTGGCCCACGAACTGGAATTCCTCTACGAAGGCCTGTCCACGGGCGTGTTGCAACCGACGGAGCCGTTGTTCGCGCTGTTGCAGCGCAGCCATGACCGCCTGGCGCAGATGCTCGATGCGGCCCGCGCCGGTGAGCCGATGCCGCCGGCCGATCGCCTGATCGATGCGATCAAGAACTTCAGCCACCCGGTCGTGCCTGAAGCGCCCGCGCCGGTTGCGCCGCTGGCCACGCCCAAGGCCGAGCCGCTGGGG
>NZ_AKJL01000072.1 GCF_000282355.1 Pseudomonas sp. GM49 | reverse complement strand
GTCATGCGCTACTTCGGCAACGATGCGTTGATCGCGATCATCAAGGCGGTCAGCTTGTCCTCGCTGATTCTTGGCGTAGTTGTTTATTGGTACAGCAATCACCAAAACGTCGTTCCACGCTCAATCATTTTCAACTACTGGTGGTTGAGTCTGATCATGATCGGCGGGCTTCGCCTGGCCATGCGTCAATACTTTTTGGGTGACTGGTTCAGTGCTGCCCAGCACGTTCCGTTTGCCAGTCGTGACGATGGTTTGCCGAAAGTCGCCATTTACGGTGCGGGGGCAGCCGGTAACCAGCTGGTTGCTGCCTTGCGGATGGGGCGAGTCATGCGTCCGGTGGCGTTTATCGATGATGATAGCGGGATTGCCGACAGGGTTATTTCCGGTTTGCAGGTCTATAAACCCAAACATATCCAGCAGATGATCGATAACACCGGGGCTCAGGAAATCCTGCTGGCCATCCCGTCATCCAACCGTGGGCGGCGCCGGGAAATTCTTGGTTATCTCGAAGGTTTCCCGCTCCACGTTCGAAGCGTTCCCGGTTTCATGGACCTGGCCAGCGGGCGGGTAAAGGTCGATGACATCCAGGAAGTGGACATTGCCGACCTGCTGGGCCGGGATGCCGTTCCAGCCCAGGGTGACCTGCTTGAGCATTGCATCAAGGGACAGTCTGTTCTGGTCACCGGGGCCGGCGGTTCGATCGGTTCAGAGTTATGTCGGCAGATTCTTGCATTGCATCCAACGACGCTACTGTTGTTCGAGCACAGTGAGTTCAATCTCTACAGCATCTTGTCCGAGCTTGAGCAACGGGTTGCCCGTGAGTCTTTGTCTGTACGTTTATTGCCTATTCTCGGTTCCGTGCGCAATCCGGAGAAGTTGCTCGATGTGATGAAAACCTGGCATGTAGACACTGTCTATCATGCGGCGGCGTATAAACACGTGCCGATGGTTGAGCACAACATCGCTGAAGGTGTGCTGAACAACGTGGTGGGTACGCTCAATACCGCCCAGGCGGCATTGAAAGCCGGTGTCGCCAACTTCGTACTGATCTCGACAGACAAAGCCGTACGGCCCACCAATGTCATGGGCAGCACCAAGCGGCTGGCCGAG
>NZ_AKJL01000071.1 GCF_000282355.1 Pseudomonas sp. GM49 | reverse complement strand
TGGGAGCGAGCTTGCTCGCGATGAGGCCATAACATTCAACTTAGAGGTTGCCTGTTACGCCGCCATCGCAAGCAAGCTCGCTCCACAGTGATTTATGGTGTTAGAGAGATTTGCTGCCTACGCTCACGCCCAAGGTGTGACTGGCCCCAGGCACCAGGTTCACCACATCGCCCATCACGTTCGCCGTTTCGATGCACAGCATGCGCTGCCAGCCGACGTCGGCCATGTCGCTGAACGCGGCGGCGCGGTCGATCCACGGGTTCCAGATCACCGCCGTACGCGATCCGCTGCTGGTCAGTACGATGCGTCGCTCCCAGGCCGGATCGACGATGCTCAGCTGCGGCGGGACGTCGAGGTAGATGCGATCGGTCTCGCCGGTAAAACGCAGATCACCGGTCTGAGTCACGGTTTTCCAGTTGTCCAGGGTTTCGATGTAGCTGAGGCCGTCCACACCTTCGACGTGCACGTCGCGCACGTCGCTGACGGCAAAGTAGCTGTGCAGCGCCTGGCTGATGCTGACCATTTCAGAACCCCGGTTGTGGCTGGTCAGATGGATGTGCAGTTGCTCGTCGAGGCGAATGCTCAGCGTCAAGTCCACCTGGTGCGGCCAGCCGGGAAAGCCGCCTTCGGGGTAGGGCAGGAGGAATTCAACCTTCAGGCTTTCGCCTTCGGCTTCGATGCCGCCCAGTTCCCAATCCATCGCTCGCACGAAGCCGTGAGCCGACGGCGCTTCACCGCTGACATGCATCGCCTGCACGCTTTGCGGGTTGCGCGCAAAGTTGCCGAACCACGGCCAGCACACCGGCACGCCGGCACGGATGCTCTTGCCGGTCTTGAACACGGCCTCGTCGTTGAGCCAGATAAGCGGCGGTTGGCCGGCAAGTTGATAACTGAGGATGTGCGCACCTTGCTGGGCCACCAGTAATTCGGCCTGACCGTGGCGGATACGCCAGCAGTTCAGTTCATCCAGTTTTACGGCTTCAACATTGGGCGTACTCATGGGACAGCTCTCGATCAGTAACGTGGACGACTATCGACCGCAAAACGGCTACCAAGGTTTAGAAGCTCTTTATCGAGCCCTGGGCGGAACCGAACGGGTGCGGCCGCTGCCGTCGATGGCAACGAACACAAACACCGCTTCGGTTACTTTACGCCACTCGCTGGACAACGGATCGTCGCTCCAGACCTCGACCATCATCTTGATCGAGCTGCGGCCGATTTCCAGGGCCTGGGTATAAAAGGAGAGTTGAGCACCCACCGCCACCGGAACCAGAAAGGCCATGCGGTCGATCGCAACGGTGGCAACGCGTCCACCGGCGACCTTGCTGGCCATCGCGGTGCCTGCCAAATCCATCTGCGCCACCAGCCAGCCGCCGAAAATATCGCCAAAGCCGTTGGTTTCGCGAGGGAGCGCGGTGATTTGCAAGGCCAGGTCGCCTTGCGGGATCGGATCTTCTTGTTCGAGCTCTATCATGCCGGGGGGCCTCTGACCCGTGACTCTTCGTTGGTATTGCTGGTGGTAGCCGTCTTCGGGAAAAACGATTCAGCACCGAACATACTACGTTCGTCACGTTTTCCATAAGGCGCCTAAAGGGAAACTCTGCGAAATCGCCTATGAACCTGACAGGCGCTTTCGCACAGCAACCCCTCAAAAACCGGAGCAGGCTTTGAGTATATCGGTCGGTAGACTCCGCGACGACCGTCCGGTTCTCATTTTGACCGTCAAAAATGCACCTCTATGTGCTTTTTCGAACAATTTGCTATCGTGCCGGACCTGCCCAAACCTCAGCCAGCGTTGTTGAGGTTGCAGATCCGACTATAAGAGAAGCCCTTGCCATGACCACAGCGCCCTCGAGCATCGCGCAGCCAGACCAACCCGCACGTCCGCTGACCCGCAACGATTACAAGACTCTATCGCTGTCTGCCCTGGGCGGCGCGCTGGAGTTCTACGACTTCATCATTTTCGTGTTCTTCGCCACGGTGGTGGGCAAGCTGTTCTTCCCGGCGGACATGCCCGAGTGGCTACGCCTGATGCAGACCTTCGGCATCTTCGCCGCCGGCTACCTGGCACGGCCGCTGGGCGGCATCGTGATGGCGCACTTCGGCGACCTGCTGGGTCGCAAGAAAATGTTCACCCTGAGCATTTTCATGATGGCGGTGCCGACGCTGATCATGGGTTTGTTGCCGACCTATGCGCAGATTGGAATGTGGGCACCGATCCTGCTGCTGTTGATGCGGGTGATTCAGGGCGCGGCCATTGGCGGTGAAGTGCCGGGAGCGTGGGTCTTCGTTTCCGAACACGTTCCGCAACGTCATGTCGGCTACGCCTGCGGCACCCTGACCAGCGGCCTGACGGCGGGCATCCTTTTAGGCTCCCTGGTCGCCACGGCGATCAACAGCATTTATACCCCGGTGGAAGTGGCGGATTACGCCTGGCGAATCCCGTTCCTGCTGGGTGGCGTGTTCGGCCTGTTCGCGGTGTACCTGCGTCGCTGGTTGCACGAAACCCCGATATTCGCCGAGCTGCAACTACGCAAAGCCCTGGCTGAAGAGGTGCCGTTGCGTGCGGTGCTGCGTGACCATCGTGGCGCCATCGCCATTTCGATGCTGCTGACCTGGCTGCTGTCCGCTGCCATCGTGGTGTTGATCCTGATGACGCCAACCGTGTTGCAGACGGTCTATCACTTCTCGCCAACCACGTCCCTGCAGGCGAACAGCGTGGCGATCGTGTTCCTGAGTTTTGGTTGCATCATTGCTGGCGCACTGGCGGATCGCTTCGGCGCGGGGCGAGTCTTCGTCCTTGGCTGCGCGGCATTGCTGGCCAGTTCCTGGACCTTCTATCACAGCCTGGCCGATCATCCCGACTGGCTGTTTCCGATGTACGCGGTGACCGGTCTGCTGGTCGGCACCATCGGCGCGGTGCCCTACGTGATGGTCAAGGCTTTCCCGCCGGTAGTGAGATTCAGCGGCTTGTCGTTCTCCTACAACGTGGCCTACGCCATCTTCGGCGGCCTGACACCGATGATCGTCAGCCTGTTGCTCAAGGAAAGCCCAATGGGGCCTGCTTATTATGTGGCGGTGCTGTGTGGGGTCGGGATTGTAGTGGGCGCCTACCTCTGGAAAAAAGGGCGCTAAGCGACCTTTCTCAGCGACTGCACTGACGCCTTCGCGAGCAAGCCCGCTCCCACATTCGATCGCATCTCTCCTGGAGGAGCGCGGTCAACTGTGGGAGCGGGCTTGCTCGCGAAGGCAGGCGACGCGAATCATCCTGCAAAAAATCCAAATACTGGCCATTCATCCAATTGTCATATTTCAGCCATAGAGTGTTCACACGGCCTGCTGATACTTGGCCCCGACTTAACACACCCTATCTGCTAGGAGTAAGGCATGAAACTGAAGCGTTTGATGGCGGCAATGACTTTTGTCGCTGCTGGCGTTGCGACTGCCAATGCGGTTGCCGCTGTTGACCCTGCTATCCCGAGCTACACCAAGACCACTGGTGTGTCGGGCAACCTGTCCAGCGTTGGTTCCGACACCCTGGCCAACCTCATGACCCTCTGGGCTGAGAACTACAAAAAAGAATACCCGAACGTAAACATCCAGATTCAGGCCGCTGGCTCCGCCACTGCGCCACCTGCGTTGACTGAAGGCACCTCCAACCTGGGCCCGATGAGCCGCAAGATGAAGGACACCGAACTGGCTGCCTTCGAGCAGAAGTACGGCTACAAGCCAACCGCTATCCCGGTTGCCGTGGACGCCCTGGCTGTATTCGTCCACAAGGACAACCCGATCCAGCACCTGACCATGGAACAGGTCGACGCGATCTTCTCGTCCACTCGTCTGTGCGGCGCTAAAACCGAAGTCAAAACCTGGGGTGACCTGGGCGTGACCGGCGACCTGGCCAACAAGCCGGTTCAACTGTTCGGTCGTAACTCGGTATCCGGCACCTACGGCTACTTCAAGGAAGAAGCCCTGTGCAAAGGCGACTACAAGCCTAACGTGAACGAACAACCAGGTTCGGCTTCGGTCGTTCAGTCGATCAGCTCCTCGCTGAACGGCATCGGTTACTCGGGGATCGGTTACAAAACCGCTAGCGTGAAAACCGTTGCTCTGTCGAAGAAAGGCAGCACCGAGTTCATCGAAGACACTGAAGAAAACGCCCTGAACGGCAAGTACCCACTGTCCCGCTTCCTGTACGTATACGTGAACAAAGCCCCGAACAAGCCTCTGGCCCCGCTGGAAGCCGAGTTCGTAAAACTGGTTCTGTCGAAACAGGGTCAGGAAGTTGTAGTGAAAGACGGTTACATCCCTCTGCCGGCCAAAGTAGCTGCCAAAGCTCTGGCTGACCTGGGTCTGGCGGAAGGCGGCGCTGAAGTCGCAAAAAAGTAACAAATTGAGTCCGAGGTGAACCCCTCGGACTCACATGGGGGCGGCAGGAGCCGCCCCCATACACCTCAAATTATCTATCCACTGCTGGTTACCGCTAGCGGCGGATTTGTTGCGTCACTGCATTGTCATCTTTCTGTCATACAGGATCGCTAGGGTGTGCGCATGAATGATCTGGCCAATTCCAACATGACTACTAATCCCCCCAAGCGAATTGACTTCAATACGCCTGAGCTACAACGCAAGCGCCGCATTCGCGCGCTCAAAGATCGCCTGACTCGCTGGTACGTCCTCGTTGGCGGCCTCGCTGTACTGGGCGCGATCACCTTGATTTTCTTCTTCCTTGCCTACGTCGTCGCGCCCCTGTTTCAGGGTGCCAGCCTGACCGCCAAGGACGCCATCACGCCAGCCTGGATGCAAGACGCCGGCAAGCCGCTGATGATCTCTCTGGAAGAACAAAACCAGGTTGCGATGCGGGTTTCCGACAAGGGCCAGGCATTGTTCTTCGACATCGACAGTGGCGCCGAACTCAAGCGCGTCGATTTGTCGATTCCGGCCGGCACCACCGTGACCTCCATCGGTGAAGACCAGCCAGGTCACCCGTTGGTGGTGGTGGGTCTGTCCAACGGCCAGGCCCTGGTGTTCCGTCACACCTATAAAGTCAGCTACCCGGATGGCAAGAAAACCATCACCCCGGCCGTCGAGTACCCGTACGGCGAAGCGCCAATCGCGGTGAACGAAGCCGGCGGTGCGTTGGAACACGTCAGCCTCAACGCCAACGACTCGACCCTGATGCTGGTTGGCGCCACCGGTTCGCAACTCAATGTTCTGTCGCTGACCAGCGAAGAGAACATGATGACCGGCGAAATCACCAACGAGCAGAAGCGCATCGACCTGCCGCAGATGAACGAGCCGGTGAAGAATATCTTCGTCGACCCGCGTCAGCAGTGGCTGTATGTGATTAACGGTCGTGCCCAGGCCGACGTGTTCAGCCTGCGCGACAAGAGCCTCAACGGTCGCTACAAACTGCTTGAAGACGGTGAAGCGCAAGTCACCGCCAGCACCCAGCTGGTGGGCGGCATTTCGCTGATCATCGGTGACTCCAAAGGTGGCCTGGCCCAGTGGTTCATGGCTCGCGACCCCGATGGCGAACAACGTCTGAAGCAAATCCGCACCTTCCAGATGGGCACCACGCCTATCGTTGAAATCACCGCCGAAGAACGCCGCAAGGGCTTCGTTGCCCTCGACGCTTCCGGCAAGCTTGGCGTGTTCCACAGCACCGCCCACCGCACATTGCTGGTGGAGCCGGTTGCTGAAGGCCAGGGCATTTTCGGTCTGTCGCCTCGCGCCAACCGTGTGATCGTCGAAGCTGGCGGCAAGCTGCATCCGCTGCTGCTCGATAACCCGCACCCGGAAGTGTCGTGGAGTGCGCTGTGGAGCAAGGTCTGGTACGAGAACTACGACGAGCCTAAATACGTCTGGCAATCGACCGCCGCCAACACCGACTTCGAACCCAAGCTGAGCCTGTCGCCGCTGACCTTCGGTACCCTGAAGGCCGCGTTCTATGCCATGCTGCTGGCCGCTCCACTGGCCGTTGCCGCTGCGATCTACACCGCGTACTTCATGGCGCCGGGCATGCGCCGCAAGGTCAAGCCGGTGATCGAGCTGATGGAAGCGATGCCGACGGTGATCCTCGGTTTCTTCGCCGGTCTGTTCCTCGCGCCGTATGTGGAAGGGCACTTGCCGGGCATCTTCAGCCTGCTGATGTTGCTGCCGATCGGCATCCTGGTCGCCGGTTTCACCTTCAGCCGCCTGCCTGAGTCGATCCGCCTGAAAGTCCCAGATGGTTGGGAAAGTGCGCTGCTGATTCCGGTGATCCTGTTTGTGGGCTGGCTGTCGCTGTACATGAGCCCGTTCATGGAGAACTGGTTCTTCGGCGGTGACATGCGCATGTGGATCTCCCACGACCTGGGCATCACCTACGACCAGCGCAACGCCCTGGTGGTTGGCCTGGCCATGGGCTTCGCGGTTATCCCGAACATCTATTCCATCGCCGAAGACGCCGTGTTCAGCGTGCCTCGCGGCTTGACCCTGGGCTCCCTGGCCCTGGGTGCCACGCCGTGGCAGACCATGACCCGCGTGGTAATCCTCACCGCGAGCCCGGGCATCTTCTCGGCGCTGATGATCGGCATGGGCCGTGCGGTCGGTGAAACCATGATTGTGTTGATGGCTACCGGTAACACCCCGGTCATGGAAATGAACTTGTTCGAAGGCCTGCGCACCCTGGCGGCCAACGTTGCAGTGGAAATGCCCGAATCGGAAGTCGGCGGCAGCCACTACCGCGTGCTGTTCCTCTCGGCGCTGGTGCTGCTGTTGTTCACCTTCGTCATGAACACCCTCGCAGAACTGATTCGTCAGCGTCTGCGCAAGAAATACTCGTCGCTTTAAGAAAGGTAGAAGTCTGTGAAACAGAACTCCCTGAATGGATGGTTCAAGAGCGGCGCCCCCGGCGTCTGGATCAGCGGTGGCGCGGTGTCCATCGCGGTCATCATGACCATTGGCCTGCTGGCAGTGATTGCCGTGCGCGGCCTGGGTCACTTCTGGCCGGCGGATCTGATCCACGCCAGCTACGACGTACCGGGCCAGGGCCAGCACCTGGTCATCGGCGAAGTGGTACAGAAGGAAGAAGTGCCCCGTGCGCGCTTGAAGAGCGCCGGCTTGCCGGTGCCTGAGCAGGGCCCGGAGTTCATGACCCGCGAGCTGATCAAGGTCGGCAACCGTGACCTGAACGGCAACGACTTCACCTGGATCGTCGGCGAGTGGCTGACCAACCAGACGACGCCGCCGGAGCTGATGGCGATCGAGCGTCGCGAGTGGGGCAACTTCTACGGTTACCTGGTCAACGTCAAACAGGATGGCAAGGTCATCGCTGAAGGCGAAGCCGCATGGCCTGAGTTGCAGGCCCGTGTCGACCGCGTGAACAAGCTGGCTGCGCAGCTCAAGAACCTGGAAAAAACCGACATCGGCGCGATCAACGCCGGTCTCGAGCGCATCCGCTTGCACGGTCGCAAGCTGGAGCTGGAAGGCAAACTCGACGCCACCGCACAAGCGGACATGGAATCGGAGCGTGCCGAGCTCAATGCTCGCTATCAGGATGTTGAAGCGCGCCTGAGCGACCTGCATGCGCAGTTCAACCGTGACAGCCTGACGGCTCGTGATGCGAACGGCAAGGAAATCGAAATCGGCATCGGCAAAGTGGTTCACGCCTACCAGCCGAACGCCATGAGCACGACCACCAAGATCGGTTTCTACTTCAGCAAGGTCTGGGAGTTCCTGAGCGACGACCCGCGTGAAGCGAACACCGAAGGCGGGATCTTCCCGGCCATCTTCGGCACCGTGATGATGACCCTGATCATGGCGATGATCGTGACCCCGTTCGGCGTGCTGGCGGCGGTGTACCTGCGTGAGTACGCCAAGCAGAATGCGCTGACCCGGGTGATCCGCATCGCGGTGAATAACCTGGCGGGCGTTCCGGCCATCGTTTACGGCGTGTTCGGCCTGGGCTTCTTCGTCTACGTGCTGGGTGGTTCGCTCGACCGTCTGTTCTTCCCGGAAGCACTGCCGGCACCGACTTTCGGCACACCGGGCCTGCTCTGGGCTTCGTTGACCCTGGCGCTGCTGGCGGTACCGGTGGTGATCGTGGCCACCGAAGAAGGCCTGGCGCGGATTCCTCGCACCGTGCGTGAAGGCTCGTTGGCCCTCGGCGCGACCAAGGCTGAAACCTTGTGGAAGATAGTGTTGCCGATGGCCAGCCCGGCGATGATGACCGGCATGATCCTCGCCGTGGCTCGCGCCGCGGGTGAAGTGGCGCCGCTGATGCTGGTGGGTGTGGTGAAACTGGCGCCGTCGTTGCCGGTGGACGGTAACTACCCGTACCTGCACCTGGACCAGAAGATCATGCACCTGGGCTTCCATATCTATGACGTCGGCTTCCAGAGCCCGAACGTCGAAGCCGCACGACCGCTGGTGTACGCCACGGCGCTGCTGTTGGTGCTGGTGATCGCGACCTTGAACCTGTCGGCGGTGTACATCCGTAACCACCTGCGCGAGAAGTACAAAGCGCTGGATAGCTGATAACCCTGTAGGAGCGAGCTTGCTCGCGAAGGCGGTACATCCGACACATTTTCTGTGCCTGAACGACCATCGCGAGCAAGCTCGCTCCTACAGAAGAATTGTGTAACCGCAGGCTTGGCCTGCGGCCCCGAACCGAATTTGTTAGCACAGGGAGCCTCCCATGCAGCACGAAGCACATACCCACGGCATCAACATGTCGGCGCTGGGTCGCGACAAACAGAGCCTGAACCTCGAGCAGGAAACCGTGGCCATCGAAGTGCCGGGCCTGAGCCTGTTCTACGGCGAAAAACAAGCGCTGTACGACGTCAGCATGAACATCCCGAAACAGCGCGTGACCGCCTTCATCGGTCCGTCCGGCTGTGGCAAGTCGACGCTGCTGCGCACCTTCAACCGCATGAACGACCTGGTTGACGGCTGCCGCGTCGAAGGCGAGATCAACCTGTACGGCAGCAACATCTACCGCAAGGGCGAAGACGTGGCCGAGCTGCGTCGTCGCGTCGGCATGGTGTTCCAGAAGCCGAACCCGTTCCCGAAAACCATCTACGAAAACGTGGTTTACGGCCTGCGCATCCAGGGCATCAACAAGAAGCGCGTACTCGACGAAGCCGTCGAGTGGGCCCTGAAAGGCGCGGCATTGTGGGACGAGGTCAAGGACCGTCTGCACGAGTCGGCACTGGGCCTGTCCGGTGGTCAGCAGCAGCGTCTGGTGATTGCCCGCACCATCGCCGTTGAGCCGGAAGTGCTGTTGCTCGACGAACCGTGCTCGGCACTCGACCCGATCTCCACGCTGAAAGTCGAAGAGCTGATCTACGAACTGAAATCCAAGTTCACCATCGTGATCGTGACCCACAACATGCAGCAGGCCGCGCGGGTGTCCGACTACACGGCGTTCATGTACATGGGCAAGCTGGTCGAGTTTGGTGACACCGATACGCTGTTCACCAATCCGGCGAAGAAGCAGACCGAAGACTACATCACCGGTCGCTATGGCTAGTTGAGGCAGCTACAAGCCGCAAGCTTCAAGCGGCAAGTCAGAAGCTATGCGGTTTTGAGTTCACCACAACACAGCTTGCAGCTTGTAGCTTGCAGCTCTTGGTTAAACGCTTTTGCGGAGCGAACACAATGATTTCTAAGGAAGGCCTTACACACCATATCTCCCAGCAGTTCAACGCCGAACTGGAGGAAGTGCGCAGCCACCTCCTGGCCATGGGCGGGCTGGTCGAGAAGCAGGTCAACGACGCGGTCACCGCGCTGATAGAGGCCGACTCCGGCCTGGCCCAGCAGGTGCGCGAGATCGACGACCAGATCAACCAGATGGAACGCAACATCGACGAAGAATGCCTGCGCATTCTGGCCCGTCGTCAGCCGGCAGCGTCCGACCTGCGCCTGATCATCAGCATTTCCAAATCGGTGATCGACCTGGAGCGCATCGGTGACGAAGCGACCAAGATCGCCCGTCGTGCCATCCAGCTGTGCGAGGAAGGCGAAGCGCCACGCGGTTACGTCGAGGTGCGCCACATCGGCGACCAGGTGCGCAACATGGTCCGTGATGCACTGGACGCCTTTGCCCGTTTCGACGCCGAGCTGGCCTTGTCGGTGGCGCAGTACGACAAGATCATCGACCGCGAATACAAGACCGCCCTGCGTGAGCTGGCCACCTACATGATGGAAGACCCGCGTTCTATTTCGCGGGTTCTGAGCATTATTTGGGTACTGCGTTCGCTGGAGCGTATCGGCGACCACGCGCGCAACATCTCGGAGCTGGTGATTTACCTGGTGCGCGGCACAGACGTGCGGCACCTGGGCCTCAAGCGCATGAAGGAAGAAGTTGAAGGAACCAGTGGCGAAACCGCTAATGTTCCGGGCAAAACTGACGATAAGTAAGGTTGCCCAAGTAAAGCGCCCGGCCTATTGGCCGGGCGTTTTTGTTTGCGGCTGACGAATTCGAAAAGCAGCACCCGTGAACGAAAAGTCCGGCGTGACTGAAGGTTTTGGCAATGTGCCATCAGCAAAGCGGTATGCTGGCCGGGATTTTTTAAAGGGGTGGTGGATGAGTAAGGTCAGTGTGTTGGTCGTGGACGACGCGTCGTTCATTCGTGACCTGGTGAAGAAGTGCCTGCGCAATTATTTCCCGGGCATGAGGATCGAAGACGCGATCAACGGCAGAAAGGCCCAGGCCATGCTGGTAAAGGAAGCATTCGACCTGGTCCTGTGCGATTGGGAAATGCCGGAAATGTCCGGCCTGGAACTGCTGACCTGGTGTCGTGAGCAACACAACCTCAAGGCCATGCCCTTCGTGATGGTGACCAGTCGTGGCGACAAGGAGAACGTCGTCCAGGCGATCCAGGCCGGGGTATCCGGATACGTCAGCAAGCCGTTCACCAACGAGCAACTGATCACCAAGGTCAAGCAGGCGCTGCACAAGGTCGGCAAACTCGACGCCTTGATCAACGTAGCCGCGACCAAAACGAGTCCGGCATTCGGTAACGATTCCCTGAGCGCATTGACCGGCGGCAAGGCTCCTGTCGCCACGCCAACGGCCGCACCCGCACCGTCCAAAGGCTTACTCAACAACCCGCCGGTCAAGGCACCGGCGGCCTCTTCGGCAACCGCCAGTAGCCGTGGCCAGGGTCAACTGCGTTTGCCGAACGGCATCCAGCAATGCGTGATCAAGGCCTTGAGCCTCAAGGAAGCCCTGTTGGTGGTCAAGCGCACCGAGACGTTGCCGCAGATCCTCGACAGCGCCGTGCTGGATCTGGAGCAGGGCGACAACGCCGAAGTCGCCCGCCTCAACGGCTACCTGCACGCCGTCGTGGCTCACGAACCGAAGCCCGACAGCGACTGGCTGCAACTGACTTTCCGCTTTGTCGACCAGGATGCGCAGAAGCTCGATTACATCTCGCGCCTGATTGCGCGTGGTACGGCGCAGAAGCACTTCATTCCTGGCGCTTAAGGCGCGTCGCCTGATAGTCCGCCATCGCGAGCAAGCTCGCTCCCACAGGTCCGGCGTGAATCCTGTGGGAGCGAGCTTGCTCGCGAAGGGGCCATCACTGTTACCGCACATCTGCTGAACACCCATTCTGAAACATCTGCCGACTACCCGGGTCCATTGCAGCTGCTAGGCTCAATCCCAGATCTCACTCGACAGAATCCTTGCTCATGTTCACGCGCCTGCTGTTTTTATGTGGCCTGTTCATGGTCGCCACCTCGGCCATGGCCATGACCATCTACAAGTCCAAAGACGCTTATGGCGTGGTTTCCTACAGCGACCGCCCAAGCAAAGGCGCCCATGTATTCGTTTTTCGCGATGGCATGGTCGAGCACCTTGAGCGTCAGGTGCGCCTCATCATCATGAAGAAGAAAGGCGTGCACAGCGTGTACGTGCGCAATGACCTGTATGCACCGGTAGAGGTCGAATTGAGTTTCGCCGGGGTGAAGAACGCCAGCGGGACGCCGGGGCAGACGATTCGGCGCGTGATACCGCAACGCACCAGTGTTCGTCTGGCACAGCTCACGGCGACTAAAGCGGGACGGCCGCTCGCCTACGTTCCGAAGTTCAAGTACTCCCTGGGCGACCCCTCAGGGCCCACGGTGGGCTATCGGTACCCGTTGCCCTGGCGTGGCGGGCCGTTCCGGATCAGCCAGGGCGCCAATGGGCCCTACAGCCACTTTGGGCCCAAGAGCCGCTACGCCATCGACATTGCGATGCCTGAGGGCACGCCGATCATTGCAGCGCGGGGCGGGGTGGTGGTGAAAACCGAGAATAGACAGAGCGGGCGCGGTACCGATGCATCCGGCAATTTCGTGCGGGTGTTGCACGATGACGGGACCATGGGCGTTTACCTGCACCTGAAGAAAGGCTCGGTCTGCGTTCGGGAAGGTCAGCGGGTAAATGTGGGTAGTGCACTGGCGTTGTCCGGTAACACCGGCAACAGCACCGGGCCGCATTTGCACTTCGTGGTGCAGCGCAATACCGGGTTGGGGCTGGTGTCGATTCCATACCAGTTCAACCAGCCGGTCAGCGCGCTGCCCAACTTTGCGTTGGGCAAGCAGTGAAGGCGATGGCGATCAATTGTGGTGAGGGGGCTTGCCCCCGTTGGGCTGCAAAGCGGCCCTGAGTCCAGTCACCTCGTTTATCCATATACCGCGCAGTTGGGTTTACGACTGCTACGCAGCCGAACGGGGGCAAGCCCCCTCGCCACAAAAAGCCCGTCAGCTACAGATCAGTCCAGCATCAACACCTTGGCCAGAACAATCTTCGGCCCTTTCATCTTCTTGATGATGATCCGCAGGCCTTCGACTTCCAGCACTTCTTCCTCTTCGGGAACGCGCTTAAGGCTCTCGTAGACCAGCCCGGCAAGGGTTTCGGCTTCGACGTGGTCGAGGTCGATGCCCAGCAGTCGTTCAACCTTGAACAGCGGCGTATCACCCCGCACCAGCAGCTTGCCCGGCTGATACGCGAGGATCCCGCGTTCGGCCTTGCGGTGTTCGTCCTGGATATCGCCCACCAGCACTTCCAGCACGTCTTCCATGGTCAGGTAGCCGATGATGTTGCCGTCGGCCTCTTCGACCACGGCGAAGTGCGAGCCGCCCTTGCGGAACTGTTCCAGCAACTGCGACAGCGGCATGTGCCGCGACACGCGTTCCAGCGGGCGGGTCAGTTCGGCGAGGTTGAACGACTCGGGAATGTGGTCGAGCGCCGCCAGTTCCAGCAGCAGATCCTTGATGTGCAGCAGGCCGACGAACTCCTGGCGTTCGCTGTCGTACACCGGATAGCGGCTGAACTTGTGGCGACGGAACATCGCCAGGATCTGCTTGAGCGGTGCGTTGAACTCCAGGGTCACCAGGTCTTCGCGGGAGTTGGCCCAGTCGACCACTTCCAGCTCACCCATTTCCACCGCCGAGGCCAATACACGCATGCCTTGGTCGCTCGGGTCCTGACCACGGCTGGAGTGCAGGATCAGTTTCAGTTCTTCGCGGCTGTAATGGTGCTCATGGTGCGGGCCGGGTTCACCCTGGCCGGCGATGCGCAGGATCTGGTTGGCGCTGGCGTTGAGCAGGTAGATGGCCGGGTACATGGCCCAGTAGAACAGGTACAGCGGCACGGCGGTCCACAGCGACAGCAATTCGGGTTTGCGGATCGCCCAGGATTTCGGGGCCAGTTCGCCGACCACGATGTGCAGGTACGAAATGATGAAGAAGGCGGTGAAGAACGAAATCGCCTTGACCACTTCGGCGGAATCGACGCCCACGGCACTCAGCACGGGTGCCAGGAGGTGCGCGAACGCAGGTTCACCAACCCAACCCAGGCCCAGGGAGGCGAGAGTGATACCCAATTGGCAGGCCGACAGGTAGGCATCGAGCTGACTGTGCACGGTGCGCAGGATGTGCCCGCGCCAGCCGTTTTTATCAGCGATGGCCTCGACCCGGGTCGAGCGCAGCTTGACCATGGCAAATTCCGCCGCAACGAAAAATCCGTTGAGCAAAACCAGGATCAGAGCAAAAAGAATCATGCCGAAGTCGGCGAAAATTGTAGCGAGGGTCAAGCCAGGGGAAGGGTCCATGATGGAGTTTTGCGGGTTCCGTGTATTCGAAAGGGAAGTAAAAACCGCGCCTGAAAGGCAGGCGCAAGTCAGCCAATGTAGCGGCTGACATGGCGGTTGCCTAGTGGCACGTGCTGGCCGGTATCAGTCAGTGGTGCTGATAACCCGTGATTTGGTGACTTGAGCCGGCGCAAAGTGGCAAGTAAAAGTACTGCCGTGGCCCGGCACACTGCTGATCTCCATTCGTGCCCGATGTCGTAACAAAACGTGTTTGACGATCGCCAGCCCCAGACCGGTGCCACCGGTGTTGGAGTTGCGGCTGGAATCGACGCGGTAGAAACGTTCGGTCAGGCGCGGCAGGTGTTTGGCATCGATGCCGATCCCGGAATCCTGCACGCTCAGATGCGCGCCCTGGTCATCACCCCACCAGCGAATGCGGATGTTGCCTTCGGCCGGGGTGTATTTCACCGCGTTGAACACCAGGTTGGAAAACGCGCTGCGCAACTCCGCCTCGCTGCCCTTGAGCAGAATCGTCGGGTCGGCTTCCAGGGTAATGCGCTGGTTCTTCTGGCCGGACAGTTGCTGGGCATCGCTCTTGATCGATTGCAGCAAGCAATCGATCGGCACCGGCTGGTTGTCCGACGGATAATCGGTGGCTTCCAGCTTGGCCAGCAACAGCAGGTCGTTGAGCAGGGTCTGCATGCGTCCGCCTTGTTGCTGCATCTGCTGCAAGGCACGGCCCCAGCGCGGGTTCACCTCGTCGACGTTATCGAGCAGGGTTTCCAGGTAGCCGCAGATCACCGTCAACGGTGTACGCAATTCATGGGAAACGTTGGCGATGAAGTCTTTGCGCATCTGTTCCAGCTGATGGATGCGCGTCACATCGCGCACCAGCATCAAGTGTTCGTTGTTGCCGTAACGGGTGATGTACAACTGGATGCGTACACGGTCGTTGGTCGGCGAGGGGATTTCCAGCGGCTCGGCGTAACTGTCTTGCTCGAAGTATTCCTTGAAACGCGGATGGCGCACCAGGTTGGTCACCGGTTGGCCGCTGTCCTGTGGCGTCTTGAGGCCCAGCAGGGTTTCGGCGGCGCGGTTCCACCATTCCAGGTTGCCGTCGGTGTCGAGCATGATCACCGCGTCTTTCAGCGCGGCGGTGGATTCCTGAACCCGGTCGATCACCGCTTGCAAGCGCCCGCGTACCCGCTGGTCGCGGCGTTGCAGGTGGTAGATGCTGTCGAACACCTCGCCCCACAGGCCGTAGCCGTCGGGTGGTGCTTCATCGGGTTTGTGCAGGCGCAGCCACTCATGCAGACGCAGTAACTGCTTGAGGGTCCAGGCCAGATAAAGACCCAGGCCTGCGGCAAGGCTCCAGCCGTAATAGCCGGTAATCAGGCCGATCACCAGGCAGGTGGTGACCAGCAGCAGCATGTGGCGAATCAGGGTGCCATGCCAGTTTTGGTTCACTTGACGCGCGTCCTTGTCAGCTTGTCGGGCGGTAAAGGTCCGGGTCAGGCTTTGGTAGAAAAGCGGTACCCGGTGCCGCGCACGGTTTGTACCAGATTTTCGTAAGCATCGCCGAGGGCTTTGCGCAGACGTCGAATGTGCACGTCGACGGTACGCTCTTCAACGTAGACGTTGCCGCCCCAGACCTGATCCAGCAACTGGCCACGCGTGTAGGCGCGCTCCTGGTGGGTCATGAAGAATTGCAGCAGGCGGTATTCGGTCGGGCCCATCTCGGCAGGACGGCCGTCGATGGTCACGCGATGGCTGATCGGGTCCAGCAGCAGGCCGCCGACTTCGATCGGTGCTTCGCCATCGGTCGGGCCGGCACGACGCAGCACGGCCTTCAGGCGCGCCACCAGCTCACGCGGGGAAAACGGCTTGGTGATGTAGTCGTCGGCGCCGACTTCCAGGCCCTGGATCTTGTTGTCCTCTTCACCCTTGGCGGTGAGCATGATGATCGGGATGTCCCCGGTCAGTTCATCACGCTTGAGACGACGGGCCAGTTCGATGCCGGACGTGCCGGGCAGCATCCAGTCGAGCAGGATCAGGTCCGGTTTGCGGTCGACGATAATGGCGTGGGCCTGCTGGGAGTTTTCAGCCTCCAGGCAGTCATAGCCGGCCATTTCCAACGCAACGGCGATCATTTCGCGAATAGGCGCTTCGTCGTCGACGATCAGAATGCTCCTGCCAACCATGCCCTTAATCCTCTTGTCATTTAACTGTCTTGCGCCGCATTAGATAACGGAATTATTGCAGTCGTGTGACAGTATTTTAGTTGACCGGCGATTGGCTGGATCCTGGGCTAAGCTCTAATTCCGAATCCTGACAACCACAAAAGGAAGGTTTCCATGAACTACATTGCTCAATCCTGGAAGGCTTTGCTGGTCACTGCTGCGTTAACGTTGCCGACACTGGCCTTGGCTGCCGACCCGGCGATGATGAAAGACGGCATGATGGTCGATCACAAAGGCATGACGGTCTACACGTACGACAAGGACGCGGGCGGCAAGTCGATGTGCAACGGCGAGTGCGCCGAGTACTGGCCACCAATGATGGCGCCGGCGGGTGCCAAGGCTGAAGGCAAGTGGAGCACGATCAAGCGTGACGACGGTAAGATGCAGTGGGCCTATGACGGCAAACCGCTTTACACCTTCATGAAGGACAAAAAACCCGGTGACATGGTAGGCGACAATATGAAGGACGTCTGGCACGTAATGCGCGAGCATAAATAAGCGATTCGCCTGCGCCGTAAACAGTCACAGCCTGCGGTCGCTCCATCCCCTCTGTTGGAGCTGGCGCAGGCTGCGATCTTTTCCAGCGGTCAACGCAACGCGTAATCCAGCACAATCCCGACGAAAATCGCCAAACCCGCCCAATGATTGTGCAAAAAAGCCTTGAAGCAACGCATCCGGTCCTTGTCGCGGGTGTACCAGAACTCCCACGCAAAGCAGCCCGCCGCTACCAGCAATCCGAGGTGGAACCAGCCGCCGAGGTCAAACTTCGACCCCGCCAGCAGCAGGCAACCCAACGCCAACCCTTGCAGGGTCAGGATGATCACCCGGTCCGCCTCGCCAAATAGAATCGCCGTGGACTTCACGCCGATCTTCAAGTCATCGTCGCGGTCGGTCATCGCGTAATAGGTGTCGTAGCCCACCGTCCACAACAGGTTGGCGATGTACAGCAGCCACGCGGCTGCCGGCAGTTCACCGGTTTCAGCGGTGAACGCCATCGGCATGCCCCAGGAAAACGCCGCACCCAGCACCACTTGCGGGTAATAGGTGTAGCGCTTCATGAACGGGTAGCTGAACGCCAGCGCCAGGCCGCCCAGCGACAGCCAAATGGTCGTAGCGTTGGTGCACAGTACCAGCAGGAAACTCACGCCCATCAGCAATGCAAAGAACACCAGCGCTTCTTTGGAGCTGATCTTGCCGCTCACCAGCGGCCGCTGTTCGGTACGCTTCACATGGCCATCAACCTTGCGGTCCGCCCAGTCGTTGATCACGCAGCCACCGGCGCGGGTCAGCACCACGCCGAGGACGAAAATCACAATGTTGGCCAGGGACGGCGAACCCTTGCCGGCAATCCACAGTGCCCACAGCGTTGGCCAGAGCAGCAGGTAAATGCCGATCGGCTTGTCCATGCGGGTCAGTTGAATGAAATCCCATGCCCGAGGGTTCAAGCGGTTCAAGGACTTGAGCAGGCTTTGGTACATCAACGGTTCTCCGGTTGGGCGCGGGCTGCGTTCCACAGGGGCGGCAGGAAGATTTCAGCCACCAAAACGCTCAAGGCGCCGCGATCGAAACGAGAGCGGCGGCCCCACAGTTCAGGCGATTGCACCTCGGCGGGCAGCCATGCTTGCGGATAATGACAAACCTCGATGGCTCGGCGCTGAAAGGCCTGATCGCAAAATAGCAGTTCACCCAGCGAGCGGCTGCCCAGTTCGTCCATGTGCAAGCCGTCGCCTTGCAATGCACTGCGTGACGCCACGCTGCGCGCAAACACCCACGCCTGGCCATGACCGCGCAAATACACCTCGCGCACCCAGCCTTCACTGCCGTCGGCCAGGTCCAGCGCTGCACATTCGTCGGCGCGCAAGAACTGCCAGCCTTCGAACATTGGCGAGACGCTGAAGGCATCATTCGACAGATGAATCAGACGTCTGGTCAGCGAGCCTTCGTCGAACAGCCAGTCGAGGGTAGAAGCATCGGGGAGGGGCGCCAGTTCGCTGCGCGAGAGCCAGAAAGGAGCTGGAGAGGGGGATTCTGTGTGATGCACAATGAGTCATTATTGGCAGCAAATGAGGCGGCGAGCTTAACATGTCAGCCGCCGATATCGATTGAAATGGCCTGCCGTTGCGCCGAACAGGCTTGCATCTGACGCCCCCGATCAGTACAAAACGCGCTGAGTTGGACGGCAGTGCTGCAACTATCGACCGTCCGGCCGGCAAAACGCCTGAACCCTGAGGAAGTACCTGATGAAAAAGTGGCAATGTATCGTCTGCGGCCTGATCTACAACGAAGCCGACGGTTGGCCGGATGACGGCATTGCGCCGGGCACCCGTTGGGAAGACGTCCCGGCAGACTGGCTGTGCCCGGACTGCGGTGTGGGCAAAATGGATTTTGAAATGATTGAAATCGCTGCCTGAATAATTGAGGAGTAAGGAATGAACGCACCTGTCGTAATCATTGGCACCGGCCTGGCTGGCTACAACGTGGCCCGCGAGTTTCGCAAACTCGATAGCGAAACCCCGCTGCTGCTGATTACCGCCGATGACGGGCGCTCCTACTCCAAGCCGATGCTCTCCACCGGCTTCGGCAAAAACAAGGACGCCGACGGCCTGAGCATGGCCGAACCCGGCGCCATGGCCGAACAGCTCAAGGCCGAAATACGCACCCACACGCGCATCAGCGGCATCGACCCGGGCCACAAGCGCCTGTGGATCGGTGAAGAAGCGGTGATCTACCGCGACCTGATCCTGGCCTGGGGCGCCGAAACCGTGCGCGTGCCCATTGAAGGCGACGCGGCGGACTGCGTATTCCCCATCAACGACCTGGAAGACTACGCACGCTTCCGTGCGGCGGCGGCCGGCAAGCGCCGCGTGCTGCTGCTCGGCGCCGGTCTGATCGGCTGCGAGTTCGCCAACGACCTGACCCTCGGCGGCTACGAAGTGCAATTGGTTGCTCCGTGCGAACAAGTCATGCCGACCCTGTTGCACCCGGCGGCCGCCGCTGCGGTGCAGGCTGGCCTCGAAAG
>NZ_AKJL01000070.1 GCF_000282355.1 Pseudomonas sp. GM49 | reverse complement strand
GGCGTTGCGGATACCTACGGATACAAACCCGCCGCTAGCCCTTGAACGCTTCGCGCCGGGCACTGCGTTCGGCGCGATAGGCGGCGCTCGGTTCACTGATCAGGTCTGCACGACGCAAGGGCTGCCCGCAATGCGCGCAAAGCGGTCCGAGGCCGGCCGGCTCGCCGCAACTGCGGTGGGTATAGACCACCGCCAGGCCTTCCTCGGGCGATTTGCACCAGGTTTCGCCCCAGGCCCGCAGCGCCAGGACCACCGAGTAGAACGCGTCGCCTTTTTCCGTGAGGTGATATTCGTAGCGTTTGGGCCGTTCGCTGTAGGCACGTCGCTCCAGGAGCCCGTCGGCCTCCATGCTCTTCAAGCGCGCCGCGACCATTTGCGGCGTACCGCCGGTCTGCGCCTGGATTTCATCGAAGCGATGACTGCCCATGAACAACTCACGCAGTACCAGCACCGTCCAGCGGTCGCCCACGACGGCTTCGGCCCGGGAAATCGGACACAGGGTTTCGGAAACGGTTGTTTTCACCGACATGCGGTATTGCCTCTTGCCTAGTTACTATGATTATCATATCTACGTGAATTACTGGCAACTACACTTCATCATCCACGGATTATCTTGCGGAGCACCGCCATGTCCAACGCCACCTACCCTCTTGATCGGACGGCCTACCTGCTGGTCGACCCCTACAACGATTTTCTGTCGGAAGGCGGAAAGATCTACCCCTTGATCGAGCCCATTGCCAAGGGCGTTGGCCTGCTCGACAACCTGCGCACGCTTGATCGCACCGTTCGCGGGCTCAACATTCCGGTGGTCATCGTACCGCACCACCGCTGGGAAAAAGGCGACTACGAAAACTGGGATCACCCAAGCCCCACCCAGTGCAAGATCATGCACATGCACCACTTCGCACGCGGCGAATGGGGCGGCGAATGGCACCCCGACTTCGCGCCGCAGGACGGCGACATTGTCGTACAGGAGCATTGGGGTTCCAGCGGTTTTGCCAATACCGACCTCGATTTTCGCCTCAAGCAAAAGGGCATCACCCACGTGATCATCGTCGGCCTGCTGGCCAATACCTGCATCGAGGCAACCGCCCGTTACGCTCAGGAACTCGGCTATCACGTCACCCTGGTACGCGATGCGACCGCGGCCTTCAAGCCGGAGATGATGCATTCGGCCCATGAGCTGAACGGCCCGACCTTCGCTCACGCCATCGTGACCACCGATGAACTGGTTGCCGCACTGGCACAGGCAGGTGTGTGATGCAGTTGACAGGCAACCTGCTGATCGGCGCCAGTGATGTCGGCGCCAGCGAAGGAACCATGAAGGCGCTCAATCCCGCGATAAACCAGCCGATTGAACCGGCGTTCGCACTGGGTGGTGTGGCCGACGTCGACCGGGCTGCGACCCTGGCCGATGAAGCATTCGATGTTTACAGCCATACCTCGCTCACCGTGCGTGCGGAATTCCTTGAACGCATCGCCGACAACCTCGACAGGGTACGCGAGACGCTGGCCGCACGGGCCGCCCTGGAAACCGGTCTGCCGCAAGCGCAACTGGAAGGCGAGGCCCTGAAGGCCGCCACCCAGTTCCGCCAGTTCGCCGATGTCGTGCGCAAGGGACGCTTCCTGCAACTGGCCATCGACCCGGAACAACCCGAGCGCCAGCCACGCCCACGCATGGACCATCGCCTGCAAAAAATCGCCATCGGCCCGGTGGCGATTTTCGGCGCGAGTAACTTCCCCATCGCCTACTCAGTCGCCGGCGGTGATACCGCATCGGCACTGGCGGCAGGCGCCACCGTCATTCTCAAGGCGCACAACGCGCATCCAGGCGCCTCGGAAATCCAGGCCCGCGCCATTCGTGAGGCGGTGCAAGCGTGCGGGCTGCCCGAAGGTGTGTTCTCCATGGTGCGCGGCTCCGGCAATGCCATCGGCGAAGCGCTGGTCGACCATCCACTGATCAAGGCCGTGACCTTCACCGGTTCCGAACAAGGTGGCATGGCACTGTATCGACGTGCGCAGCAGCGCCCCGACCCGATTCCGGTCTTCGCCGAAATGACCAGCGTCAACCCGACCTTCATCCTGCCCCAGGCACTCGCCGAACGCGGCGCGCAGATCGGCGATGGTTTTGTTGAGCGCATGCTGGTCAATGTCGGGCAAGCCTGTCTCAAACCGGCCATTCTGGTGGCCATCGAAGGCACTGGTTTTGAAGCGTTGCGCCACGCCATGAGCAAACGCGTGAGCGAGGCGCCTGCACGCACGATGCTGACACCGGGCATCCATGGGGCGTACCTGAGCGGTCTCTGCGCAATCGAAAACGCCGGTGCCCGCCTCGTCGGCGTTGGCTCGACATCGACCGCAGAGGTGGATGGCCGTTCGGCGCTGTTCGAAGTCGATGGCCAACGCTTTCTCGCCGAACCGTTGCTTTCACAGGAGGTATTCGGCCCGTCCGCGTTGTTGGTGAAGGTCAGGGATGAAGAGGAACTGTTGCGGGTAGCGCGCTCATTCAAGGGGCAACTCAGTGCGACCCTGCATCTTGAACAGGACGATTTGCCACTGGCCCGTCGCTTGCTGCCAACCCTGGAGCGACGCACCGGGCGCATCGTGGTCAATGCCTTTGCCCATCCGCAGGAAGTGTGTTTCGCCACCGTGCACGGCGGGCCGTTTCCAGCCACCTCGGACAGTCGTTTTACCTCGGTGGGCATGACCTCCATCGAACGCTTCCTGCGCCCGGTGGCTTACCAGGGCTTTCCGGATGCCCTGCTGCCGGAACCTCTGCGCGAGGGCAATCCCTTGGGGCTGCCGCGCCTTGTGGACGGTCATTAATGCCATACCGTCAACTGTAGGAGCGAGCCTGCTCGCGATGGTCGTTAACGAAAACGCGTGCTTGCTGGATAAGCGCGGCGCTCTTGAGTCCATCGCGAGCAGGCTCGCTCCTACAACAACGGGTCAGTCAGTTGTTTTTCGCGAGCCTGGTTTCACCGCTGTCCCAACCACCACCCAAGGATTTGTAGATCGCCACAATGGCGCGGTACTGATCGGTTTCACCCAGTGCCTGGGCATCCTCGGCGTTCAATCGCTCACGTTGTGCGTCCAGCAACACCAGATAGTCCACCACCCCTTCCTTGTATTGCGTCGCCGCCAGATCGGCCGCGGCACGACTCGACTCGCTTTGCTTGATCAGCGACAGCAAACGTTGCTGGCGCTTGCCATAGTCGCTGAAGGCGTTTTCAGACTCTTCCAGTGCGAGCAACACCTGTTGCTCATAGGTCGCCAATGCTCCCTCGGCGTCGGCGTTTGCACCACGAATTCGCGCCCGCACACTGCCCAGGTCAAACGCGGCCCAGGTGATGCTCGGACCCAGGCTCCAGGCGCGGGCGGCACTGGAACCGATTTGCGAACCACGCCCCGCAATGAACCCCAGGAACCCACTCAAGCTCACCCGTGGAAACAGGTCGGCGGTGGCCACGCCGACATCGGCCGTTGAAGCC
>NZ_AKJL01000069.1 GCF_000282355.1 Pseudomonas sp. GM49 | reverse complement strand
CCGCCGACTTCGGCAGTGTCGGCGGCGGCATCCTCTCCTCGTTCCTGATCGGTCGCGGGATCAACCCGATCAAGGCGCGGTTGATGTCGATGCTGCTGTTCGCCTGCTGCATCATCGGCGTGATCATGGCCGCCGGCTCCAGCAATCTGTGGGTCGCAGTGTTCGCCATCTCCCTGGCCATCGGCGCGCACCAGGCCTGGACCGCAAACATCTGGAGCCTGGTGATGGACTACACGCCCAAACACATGATGAGCACGGTATTCGGCTTCGGCGGCATGTGTGCGGCGATTGGCGGGATGTTCATGACCCAGTTGGTCGGCCACATCCTGACCGTCACCAACAACAATTACACCGTGCTGTTCACCCTGATTCCGGCGATGTACTTCATCGCGCTGACCTGGATGTACTTCATGGCACCGCGCAAGATTCCTACCGTCACTGAGTAGTACGCCCTGCCACGTCAGGCCTGATCTCAGGCCTGACGCCTCTCTTTCAGCGACGGCTTTGCTGCCACGCTGCCGCCAGTCCGCTGCAACAGATCACGGCAATACCGACCACGGTGGTCAGGGTCGGCGTGTGCGCAAACAGCAGCCAGCCCAACAATCCGGCAAACACAATCTGGCAATAGCCGAATGGCGCCAGCAAGGCCGGCGCGGCATGGCGGAACGCCTGGGTCAGAAACAGATGCGCAGTCATCCCGCACGCGCCCAGCGCCAGCATCATCGCCCCGTGCATCAGACTCGGCAGTTGCCAGAAGAACGGCACCAGAGCGCTCATCACCAGGGTGTTACACAGGCCGGCAAAGAAGTTGCTGGTGGTCGGGCTATCGACTTCGCTGAGCTTGCGGGTGAGCAGTTGATAGAAGCAGAAAAACAGCGCTGAGCAGAGCGGCAGCAAGACCGCCGGGGTGAACAACTCCCCTCCCGGGTGCACGATGATCAGCACACCGATGAATCCGCAAATCACCGCGATCCACTGACCACGCGTCACCCGCTCCTTCAGCAATGGTACCGATAGCGCCGTCACCAGCACTGGCGCAAGAAAGTTGACCGCCGTGGCTTCGGCCAGCGGGATGTACTGCAAACCCGTGGTGAAGAACAGGCTGGTGCCCAACAGGCACAACGCCCTGAACAACTGCAGCATCGGCCGTTTGGTGCGCAGGACACGCAACCCGGATTGCGGCAGAAAAATCCCCGCCATCAGCAGGGTGTGAACCACATAGCGCGCCCACACCACCATGACAATCGGATAGAACCCGGAAAGGTACTTCGACAAAGCGTCATGGCTGGAAAACAGGAAAGTCGCGACAACGATCAGCAGGATCCCTTTGAAGGGCTGATTGACGCCGGAAAGCGGGGTGCTGCTGGGCGACGTCAAGACGAGGTCCTTTTATGAGTGGAGGCGAGGCCTGAATAATTTAGAATCCGGTTCCACTTTATGACATCGACGACTCAAGAAAGTGTGCGAATACCGCACACTGTTTATTCAAGCGAACATCGCGTTCAACTGAACAACTCTGACGCCTGGCTCGCCAGCGAAAGCTCTTCGGTGTACTTCAACAGGGTCAACGCCAACTCATGCAAACGCGCACCGGGCATTCGCGCGCTTGGCCCGGCAATACTGAGCACGCCAATGACCCGCCGATCCAGTGGATGACGGACCACGGCGGCAATCGCCGAGGTGCCCACCGCCGAACTTTCCTCGACCCACGCGTAGCCTTGCTCCCGCGCCAGGCGTAAACGCTCCAGCAGTTCAATACTCGAACGCGGTGCATTAGGCCCGACGTCCCGAGGCAATTCGGCCCCTTGCCGCTCGACCAGAGACAGCGCCTCGGCATCGCTCATGCACGCCAGCCACGCATGCCCGGAAGCCGTGTAGAACAAAGGCGCATCGCGCCCCATGTCGGGGTCGTAGCGCAGGCCAGAGCGGGCGCCCTGGGACTTGGCGATCCAGACCTGTCGTTCACCCTGGATCACCCCCAGACGCACCAGTTCACCGGTTTCCCCGGCCAGACGATCGAGCACCGGCTGAACGATATCCGCACCGCTGCCGGACAGGTATCGAAAGCCCATGGCCACCAGTTTGGTCGACAGGTGATAGCGCAAATTGTCCGGATTCTGCCGAACGTAACCCAGGCGAATCAGTTCGGCGAGCAACCGATGAGTCGCGCTTTTAGGGATTTCCAGTTGCTCGGCCAGCGTTTGCATCGGCAAACCCTGCGGTTCACCGGTCAGGCTTTCCAGCACGCTGAAGACACGTTCGATCTGACTGCCAGCCATGGTAGGTCCCAAACAAAATTTGGCTGATTCTAGAAGAGAAGCCCCACGAAGCAAAATTCGGAACCAGTCGCACAACCGGTAGTCTGACGACCGGACTGGCGCCGCTCCCACTTGGCAGCAACACTCATCGCACGGATGCTTTACCCGGAACAGAAGAGGATTCCCACATGCTATGGAGAAAAGGCCGACGCAGCGACAACGTGGTCGATGCCCGTGGTGATGATGTCGGCAGTGGCGGCGGCGGGATGCGCTTCGGCGGTGGCAAGGGCCTGAGCCTGACGGCAATCCTCCTGATCGTCGGCATCGGCTGGATCACTGGCCAGGATCCGCTGCAAATCCTCGGGCAACTGACCGGGCAAATGGGCCAGCAATCGGCACCCGCCACCAACCAGAGTCGCAAGGCACCGCCAGTCAATGATGAGAGCGCGGAATTCGTGCGTTCGATCCTCGGCGACACCGAGGACACCTGGGGCGCGATATTCCAGCAGGCCGGCCGCCAATATAAGGACCCGACCCTGGTGCTGTTCAGCAACCGCGTGAATTCGGCCTGCGGTCTGGCCTCCTCGGCGACTGGCCCGTTCTATTGCCCGGCCGACCAGAAAGTCTACCTGGACATGGCGTTCTTCCAGGAAATGTCCCAACGCTTTTCCGCCGCGGGCGATTTCGCCCAGGCCTATGTGATCGCTCACGAAGTCGGACACCATGTGCAGACCTTGCTCGGGGTATCGGCGAAAATTCAGGCCGCACGCCAACAAGGCCGGCAGATGGAAGGCGACGGTGGTTTGCTTGTTCGTCAGGAACTGCAAGCCGATTGCCTGGCCGGCGTCTGGGCCAACAATGCGCAGAAGCGCCTGAACTGGCTGGAACCGGGCGACATCGAAGAAGCACTGAATGCAGCAAACGCCATCGGTGACGATCGTTTGCAGCAACAGGGTCAGGGACGTGTGGTCCCGGACTCGTTCACCCACGGTACGTCGGCGCAACGGGTGCGCTGGTTCAAAACCGGTTTCGCCCAAGGCCAGGTAAGCCAGTGCGATACCTTTGCGACGAAAAATCTGTAAATGAAGAAGTGGTTGTTGGTTGTTCTGTTTACTTGCGCAACGTCCCAGGCCGCCGAGCATGGGGTCAAAGACCTCAGCTCAGGGCGCCTGTTGTTGAAATCAGGTGAAATCGCGGTGGGCATCAGCCCTGCCCCGGCAAAAATCGAACGGGTGCTGATCATCCTCCACGGTCGCCTGCGCAACGCGCAAACCTATCTGCAAAGCGGTGAGCACGCGGCCGAACTGGCCGGGCAAAGTGCAACGACCCTGGTGATCGCCCCGCAATTCCTCAATGAAACCGATGTTGCGGTCCATCCGGTGGCCGACACCGTTTTGCGCTGGCAAGGCAATGAATGGATGGCTGGCGGCGAATCCACGGCACCGTTTCGGCTGAGTTCCTACGCCGCGCTCGACGAAATCATCGCCCGCCTGGGTGACCGCCAGCAGTTTCCGGATGTGAAGCAAATCGTCATCGCCGGGCACTCAGGCGGCGCGCAGGTGGTTCAGCGCTATGCGTTGCTCGGTCATGATCAGCCAGCCCTCGAAGCAGCAGGCGTGCAGATGCGGTACGTGATCGCCAACCCGTCGTCCTACGCCTATTTCGATGAACGCCGGCCGGTGGCATTCAGCCACGCCGGTTGCCCGCAATTCAATCGCTGGAAATATGGGCTGACGGATTTGCCCGCTTACGCCGAAGGACAAACTCCCGCTCAACTGCAGGAAAAGTACCTCAAGCGCGACATCGTTTATCTACTGGGCCAGCAAGACACCGACCCGAATCATCCGGCGCTGGATAAAAGCTGCGAAGCCAAGGCACAGGGACCTTATCGATTGGCCCGCGGGCGTTCTTACTTTGACTATCTGAAGCGGCTCCAACCGCAAGGGTTGAATCAGCAACTGATTGAAGTACCCGGAGTCGGGCATAACGGGGACGGGATGCTTACATCGCCGGAGGGGCAGAAGGCTTTGTTTGGGCAGTGAGTTTCAGGGTGCCTGAATTGACGCCATCGCGAGCAAGCTCGCTCCCACAGTGGTTCTCTGGTGTTCCAAATACCATTGATTTCATCCAGATCCATGTGGGAGCGAGCTTGCTCGCGATGGCGGTTTGGCAGACAACAAACTCGTCAAGCCGACAGCATCTGCCGCAATTCGACACAATCCGCCGCATGCCAATCGGTCAATTCCGGCCACGGATTATCCGGCAGGTTCACCAGCACCGTGCGCGCACCCGCCGCTCGCCCGCAATCGAGATCGAAGCGGTAATCACCCACCATCACCATCTCGCTCGTCGGCACTTTCCACGCTTCAGCCAGTTTCAGCAGCCCGCCCGGATGCGGCTTGGGCGGTGCATCATCGCGGCCCAACACATCCTCCAGCGCAAAGCAGTCGGCCAGGCCAATGGCCTCCAGCGTGACATGCGCCAGCTCTCGGGCATTGCGCGTGAGAATGCCCAGGCGATAACCGCGCCCGGCCAGCTCGCGCACCAGCTCCACTGCTCCCGGCGCCGGTTGCGAACCGAGGGCCAGGTCCCGTTCATGCTCCAGCAGCCACGCATGCTTGGCAGCGGCCTCATCGGCCGGCAGTGCGGCGAGGTGGGTCAGGATGTCGTGTTCGGCAGGAATCGCCAACGCCACGCGAATCGCTGCGAAGTCGTGCACGGCCACGGTCAGGGTGCCGTCCATGTCGAACACCCAGTGACGCACGTCGGCCAGGCTCATGCCCAATCCTTGCGGTGACGGATCAAGCCTTCCTGGGTGACCGAAGCCACCAGTTGCCCGGCACGATTGAACACACTGCCCCGGGAGAATCCACGGGAGTTGCCGGCCCACGGACTGTCCATCGCGTAGAGCAACCAGTCATCGGCGCGCAGATCCTGATGGAACCACAGTGCGTGATCGAGGCTGGCGACCTGCATGTCCTTGTGCCACACCGACTTGCCGTGGGGCTGCATCGAGGTGGTCAACAAGCCAAAGTCCGATGCGTAAGCGAGCAAATACTTGTGCAGCGCCGGCGAGTCGGCCAAAGCGCCGTCGGCACGAAACCAGACGTACTTGACTGGATCGGACGGCAGCGGGTTGTAGGGATCTTTCTCGGTCACCGGGCGAAATTCGATCGGCTTCGGGCACAGCAGTTTTTCGCGCATTTTCTCGGGGATCAGGTGCGCGCGCTGCTGGGTGATCTCCAGCTCCGATGGCAGGTTTTCCGGACCGACCACTTGCGGCATTTCGCTCTGGTGCTGGAAGCCTTCTTCGTCGTACTGGAACGACGCGCTGCACGTAAAGATCGGGTGGCCCTTCTGGATAGCCGTCACCCGGCGCGTGCTGAAACTGCCACCGTCACGCACCCGGTCTACCTGATACACCACCGGCAACCCGGCATCACCCGGACGCAGGAAATAGCCGTGCATCGAATGCACATGGCGCGCCTCTTCAACCGTCTGACTGGCCGCCGACAGCGACTGGCCGAGCACCTGACCACCGAACAGCTGACGAAAGCCCAGGTCCTGGCTACGGCCACGGAACAGGTTTTCTTCGATCGGTTCCAGGGTCAGCAGGTCGACCAGATCATCCAACACTTGGCTCATTCAGATGCTCCTCACGCAAAACATTGCCGCGCAGCCTTGGCTGCAACGCTCGATTCAGTTTCTGGACTCTGCCCATGAGGGCCATTGTAAACGTCCGTGTCAGGTTATCCATGCAAGGTTTGCAGCCATTGCTCGCGGCTGATGCGATACAGCACGTGCCGACGCAACGGATGATCGGCTTCGAGTCGCGGGTGATCGAAGTCATTTTTCGGATCATGGTGCATGCCGATGGCCTGCATGACTTTCTCTGACGGCAGATTGGTTTGCGTGGTGAAGGCCACGACCTCTTTCAGCGGCAAGCGGTCGAACCCGCAGCGCAGAGCGGTCCACGCCGCTTCACTGGCGTAACCCAAGCCCCAGTGCTCGCGGGCCAGGCGCCAGCCGATTTCCGTGGCGGGGG